>DAIPJC010000102.1:0-3609 GCA_036770475.1 Propionicimonas sp.
CCGTCGGCGGCCGGATGGTCGTGCCCGCCTCGGGCGTGATGTGGGTGGTCGACCGAGAGCACGACGGCTGGCACCGCGAGCCGATCGCTGGCTACCGGTTCAGCTTCGTCCCCCTGGTCTGAACGTCCGCACCGGGCAACCAGCCGCGCAGGGCTGGCTTCGGGCCACATCCCTGACGGTCCACCCGTTGCGGCAGGCTCCTCACGCCTCGTGGAGTCCCCAGATCCGGTTGCCGTCTGTCGAACCCGGCAGCAGCCCGGCCAGATGGAACAGCAGTGCCGCCCCCAGTCCCCACAGGGAGCGCGTCGCCGTCACCGACGCGAGGAGAAGGATGACGAGTCCCACCACTCCGGTGGGGAGCGGACCGCCAAGAGCCACCATCCGGCTCGACTCTTCAGGTCGGGGCACCGAGACTGACGTCGCCATTCCGAGGCGGTGTCGCACGATGACGGAATCTCCGGAAACCACCGCCGCCTGATAGATCGCGACATGCCCGGCCTCTTGCAGCCAGCCATCCCGCACCACCCCGAATCGTCAGGCAGCCGAGATCACGCCAGCCCCGAACCGTGCTCACGCCGAGCGCCGCAGCTCGTCTCCCAGCGCGACCACGCCGACGCTCGCCACGAGCATCGCTCCGGCGACCCAGACCAAGGCGCCCAGCGGCAACCCGGAGAACGCCCACCAGGCGAGCGCGCCCAGCACCAACGCTACGGTCCCCGAGGCGGCAAGGCCGAGCACGTCGTCCCTCTCGTAGGGCATCACCCAACCAGCGATCGTGCTCGTGCCCATCGAGACTGCCACGGCGCACAGGTAGCGAGCGACCATTTCGATGCCGAGCGAGCTGACCTGCGCCCAGCTGAGGGCGATCGCCGGCGCCAGCAGGATCGCGGCGGAGCCGACGCCCGCGACAGCATGGCCGGTCAGCCATGCGAGGAGGGAGCGACTCGTCCTGGCTGGTGATACGACCACCCGCCAACGCACGCTCGCGAATCCGCCATAGCCGTACAGGCACGCCGCGCTGGGAACCAGGAGGCCGATCGCGGCGACAACGGCGACGGCCACCGGCAGGTGCCCGAGTTGCTCCAGCCAGACACCGAGCACGGAGATCACGAACATGCCCACCGCTCCGATGAGGTTGGCCGGGTCGCGGAGGAACGTGACCATCGAGACCCGGACGAGATTGCCCTTTCCCGCACCCAGCGCCGGTCGACGGTGCTGGCTGCGCAGCAGCTCCGGGACGACTGCCGAACTCGCGAACCCCCAGATCCCCAGCGAAAGGAGCGTGACTGCGCCACTCAGGGCGATCGTCCACGCATCCGAACCCAACAGGAACGTGCCGGCGCGAAGCAGCGGCTGAACCTCCATGCCGTGCAGCTGAAGTTCGCGGATCAACGTCAGAGGCACCCCGCAGGCCAGAAGAAGGATGACGACGGCAGCCCCTGACCGCCCAGCGAGCGGATCCTTCACGATGTGCACGAGGGCGAGTTCCGTCACCGCGGTCAGTGCGCCGACCAGCGCCGAGACCGCGACGGCCAGCCCGAGCACGGTGATTACCCCGATTCGTCCGCTCACGGCCGCGTACGAGGTGAGACCGACAGACCCGACGGTGAGGGCGACCACGGACGAGAAGACGAAGTCCGGCAGAACCTGGATCAACGCTCTGGCCAATCGGGTTACCGGAGCCGTGTGCAGGACGATCCGGACGTCGGGAGACACGAAGTCGAAGGCCAGCAGCGCGGTCCGGATGAACACGCACACCAATGCGAACCCGAGCAGCAGAGTGGGCAGCGCGAGCACTCCGATCGGCCCCGGTTGGGCAAATCCGGTCATCAGTTCGGCAACCTGACCCCAGACCCAGACGTAGAAGGCGCCGCCGGCGATGGGCGCCACCAGCAGGAGCGTCAACCCGCCCGCCGCGCCGACCCTGGCAGTGGTCCGCCGCCACCAGATCCGGGCGCAGAGCCCGACGACATGGGAGCCGATCGCCGCCGCGGTCACTGATCAGTCCTTGCGCACCGGCATCAGGACGCCGATCAGGGCGCCGACTGTGGCGCCCACGCACAGGAGCGCGAACACCGCCAAACCGTCGAAGGACAGTTCCAGCGCACCGTCGGCGGAAACCAACATCCGCATGCCCCAGAACGTGGCCCCGCGAGTCTGCGCGAGTCCCGCGAAGAACAGCACGGCGACAATCGCCAGCCAGCCGATAGCGGTGATGAACAGCCCCGCCCAGAGCCCTGTGAAGAACCTTCTGACCCGCGTCTTCGTTCCCTGGCCAGCTTGTGCAACACCCGACATCGCAATCCTTCACTCCATGGTCATATTCAGGAAAGCTTCGCGAAGATCCTTCGACCTGTGCTGGCCCATCAGCATCTCGCTCGGACCGGTGAAGACAACCCGACCGACATCGAGCACCACGATTTCGTCGGCTACCGACTGGACCAGTTCGAGATCGTGAGAAGAGACGAGAATGGAAACGCCATCCGAACGGAGATCGAGCAGCATCGCCTGCAGCACCTTCACCATTCCCGGGTCCAGACCGCTGAACGGCTCATCCATCACCAGGAGGCGCGGTTCGACAGCGAGCGCCGCGATGAGATCGATCTTCCGGCGCATGCCATGGGAATACCCGCCCAGAGGCTGATCGAGACGCCCGTCCAGTTCCAGTCGCTCGGCCAGCGCACTGACACGATCGCTCCTGTGGTCGTAGAGGCGACAATTCAACTCGATCATCTCGCGTCCAGTGAGACGAACAGGCCGCGGCAGGTCGTCCGGCATGAACGCGATCTTGCGCTTGGCGTACACGGAACTCGTCGGATCACCGTCAAGGCGCATCCGGCCTGTATCCAGCCTGACCAGGCCCACCAGCGCATGCAGCATCGTGGTCTTTCCCGCGCCGTTTGCTCCGACCAGCCCCACGATCATGCCGGGTCGCACCCTGAAGCTGACGGACTGGAGCGCCGCGACCGGTCCGTACTGCTTTGAACAGGACTCGACCTCGAGCCCGTCGTTCCGGGCGACTTCAGCCACTGATCCTCCTTCTCGACGACCTCCGGCCATCCGCGGTGGTGTGCCCGCCGGATCTCTCCGCGGGCACACCAACCTCGGCATACCAGATCAGGACGCGCGTTCGAGGCGGACGGCGAGAACCTCCTCGACCGTCTGCATTCCACTCGCCTGGGATCTGCGAATGCCCAGGATCACGACATCCGTCCTGGGCAGGCCGGTGACGTGCCGAACGGCCTCGGCGCCGGCCGTGAAGTGGCCGACGCAGTCGATGTCCTCGACAGTACGGAGGAACTCGGCAAGGCTCCGGCGAACGAATGCGTCGTCATCAATCACCGCGACGCGGATCTTTCCCGGGGCAGCAAGCTGAGCTGGGGTGGGCCCATGCATGCGATCTCCTTGGGGGATTGCCGCGATGCTAACACGGGAGCCCACGGCCAACTGCGGCCCGTTCGGACTCATACAGCGTGATCGTGCCGCGCGGTTCGCGCTTCCTCCACCCGCCTGAAGCCCCGAATGCCCCGCTCCGTCCCCATGCTTCTACGGTGCGGGCGCGCTCGGCGTCCCAGGCCTCAGCAGCCGAGCAGCCGGGACGCGAGGTAG
>DAIPJC010000052.1:0-20653 GCA_036770475.1 Propionicimonas sp.
GCGGGACAGCGCGGCCAGCCTGTTCATCATCGGCTACATCCCGCTGCTGGCGTCCTTCGTCGGCCTGATCCTCGCCCAGCAGCACGGGGTCGCGAAGACTGTCGCCGTCTTTCTGTGCATCGTCGGCTCGGATACCGGCGGGTACATCCTGGGCGCCTCGATGGGCAAGCATCCGATGGTGCCCACGATCAGCCCGAAGAAGACCTGGGAGGGCATGGCCGGGTCGGTGATCCTGGCCAGCATCGTGAGCATCGCGATGAGCGTCTTCGGGCTGCACCAGCCGTGGTGGTTCGGGCTGCTGCTGGCGATCGTCGTCGTGATCACCGGCACCGCGGGC
Organism: Propionicimonas sp.; assembly: GCA_036770475.1. Classification (GTDB taxonomy): domain Bacteria; phylum Actinomycetota; class Actinomycetes; order Propionibacteriales; family Propionibacteriaceae; genus Propionicimonas. The sequence goes on from DAIPJC010000052.1 coordinate 338, forward strand.
GACCTGATCGAGTCCCTGATCAAGCGCGACGTCGGGATCAAGGACATGAGTTCGTTCCTGCCCGGCCACGGCGGGGTGATGGACCGGCTCGATTCGACGCTGGTCGCCGCGCCTGCGGCCTGGCTGGTGTTCACGCTGGCGGGGATCTCCTGGTGACCGGGCTCACGCCGGAGGAGGAGTCGGCCTACGCCGCGTCCCTCGCGCACGCCGAGTCGGGACGGACGATCCCGCTCGCGCTGGGCGCGCCGCGGCGCGGCAAGCCACCCGTCCACTGGGCGGACCTGGACGCCGCTCAGCGGGCCGAGGCGATCGCCGAGCTGGGCCTGCCGAAGTTCCGGGCGGGCCAGCTGACCCGGCACCTGATCGACCGGCTGGAGCCCGATCCCCAGGAGTGGACGGACATCCCGAAGGCCGAGCGGGACGTGCTCGCCGAGCGCTTCGCGCCGTCCCTGCTGGAGCGGGTGCGCGACCAGTCCGCGGACTCCGGGACGACCGTGAAGACCCTGTGGCGGCTGCACGACGGTTCGCTGGTGGAGAGCGTGCTGATGCGCTACGGCGTGCCCGGTGTGCGGGCCAGTGGCTCCGGGCGCGAGCGGGCGACGGTGTGCATCTCATCGCAGGCCGGCTGCGGCATGGCCTGCCCGTTCTGCGCGACCGGCCAGGGCGGGCTGCAGCGCAACCTGAGCACAGGGGAGATCCTCGCCCAGGTGATCGACGCCGCGCGGCGGCTGCGCGACGGTGAGGTGCCGGGCGGCCCTGGCCGGGTGAACAACATCGTCTTCATGGGCATGGGCGAGCCGATGGCCAACTACACAGCCGTGCTGCGGGCGGTGCGGACGATCGTCGGCCCCGCTCCGGACGGGCTGGGCATCTCGGCGCGCGGTGTGACGGTGTCGACAGTGGGCCTGGTGCCGCAGATCCAGCGGCTGGCCGCCGAGGGGCTGCCGGTCACGCTGGCGGTGAGCCTGCACGCGCCGGACGACGAGCTGCGCGACGAACTCTGCCCGATCAACACCCGCTGGAACGTGGCTGAGGTGGTCCGCGCGGCGCGCGGCTACTTCGAGGCGACCGGGCGCCGGGTGTCGATCGAGTACGCCCTGATCCGCGATGTGAACGACCAGGCCTGGCGGGCCGATGCGCTCGCCGACATCCTGGCCGGGACGGGCTACGGCTGGGTGCACGTGAACCTGATCCCGCTGAACCCCACGCCCGGCTCGCGCTGGACGGCGTCCCGGCGCTCCGACGAGGACGAGTTCGTCCGGCGCCTCGAGGCCAGGGGAGTAGCGGTCACCGTCCGGGACACCCGGGGACGCGAGATCGACGGCGCCTGCGGCCAGCTGGCCGCGCAGGGAGCCTGAGGCAGCCCACTCGATCACGGGACGTCCTGGCCACGACCTGTTCCGCCGGTCGTTGTCATCCCGGACCTGATCCGGGATCTCGGCACCCCGCGTACAGTGTCGTCAGATTCGTGGCAGGAGGCGGTGGTGGCGAAGAAGCCCAAGGGCGCGCCAGCGTCCGTGGTCAGCTGGCTGGACGGTCCTGAGGACCACGACTACCCCGCCGCGGCGTCCTACCTGAGCCTGGTCGCGACACCCGATGTGGTCGAGGCGCTGGTAGAGAAGCTGAAGGCCGGGACCGTGGATCACTACAAGGCGAAGGACATCCTCCGCGCGGCGGGGCTGCCGCTGCTGGGCACGACGAATCCCCATGTCGCGTCCGATCTGGCGAAGATCGCGGCAGGGACGGCGCTGTCGCCCGTCCTGCTGGTGCGTGGCGACCTCGGCCGCGGGCTGCCGATGCAGGTGGCGGACGGCTATCACCGCGTGTGCGCGTGCTACTACACCGACGAGAACATCGACATCCCCTGCATCGTGGTGGACCGGTGAGCTTCGCGCTGCTCGCGCTGCTGTGCGCGGTGGCGATGCTGGGCCCGATCGTCAGCCTCAACCGGATGGTGCACATCCCCGTCGTGATCGGCGAACTCGCGGTCGGGATCATCCTTGGCCGCACCGGGTTCGGTGTGGTGAACGCCGACGATCCGACGCTGTCGTTCATGGCCGAGGTGGGGTTCGCGCTGGTCATGTTCGTGGCCGGGACGCATGTGCCGATCCGGCAGCAGGCGATGGCGTCCGGGTTGCGCAACGGCGTGCTGCGGGCACTGGGTGTGGCGGCGCTGGCTGTCCCGCTCGGGCTGGGCATCGCGTGGGCGTTCGGGATCGGACACGGCCCGCTGTACACGGTGCTGATCGCGTCGTCGTCGGCGAGCATCGTGATGCCCGCGCTGGGCGGCGCCGCGGTCACCGCGAGGTCGGGGCTGGAAATGCTCGCCCAACTCGCGGTGGCGGACGCGGCGTGCATCGTCGCACTCCCGCTCGTGCTGGATCCGGCCCACGCGGGCACGGCGGCGTTGGGCGCTGTCGGCGTCCTGGCGGTGGCTGGCGCCTTCTTCGCGTTCCTGTGGTGGGCGGAGCGGAGCGGACGGCGGAAGCAGCTGCACGAGGTCAGTGAGAAGCGTGGTCTGGCCATGGAACTGCGCGTGACGCTGACGATGCTGTTCGTGCTGGCGACGATCGCGGTGACCATGCATGTGTCAGTGATGCTGGCGGGCTTCGCGATGGGCCTGGCGATGGCAGCGGTGGGGGAGCCGCGGAGGGTCGCGAACCAGACGTTCGCGCTGACCGAGGGGTTCTTCGCACCGATCTTCTTCGTGTGGCTGGGCAGCTCGCTGGATCTGCGAGCGCTGGCCGATCACCCGCAGTCGATCCTGCTCGGCGTGGCACTCGGGCTGGCGCCGCTGCTGGCGCACGGCCTGCTCGTGCTGACCAGTCAGCCACTGCCGATCGCCGTGTCCACGGCCGCGCAGCTGGGCGTCCCGGTCGGCGCGGCGGCACTGGGCAAGACGACGGGCGTCCTCGTGGACGGGGAGGCGACCGCGATGCTGCTCGGCGCCCTGATCACGATCGCCGTGGTGACGGCGGTGAGCAAACGGCTGGTCGAGTTGGTGAGCACACCGGACGCGGGTGCCGGGGCCGCCACCACTCCCGCGCAGGCTCCGTGATCGCCGGGCTGCTGGCTGTTCTCTACCGCCGCGGCCCAGCGTGGAGCCTGGGGACGGCCAGCGCCCTCGGCTACGCGGAGGTGGCGGTTGCGGCCCGTGGGGCGACGACCGGCGGGGACTGGTGGCAGCTCGGGCTGCAGGACTGGTCGCCGTGATCGAGGTGGTGGTGCCCGGGCTGGCCGGGCTGGCTCTGTTCGGCGACTCGGTGCCCGCGGGCCTCGCCGTCCCTGCGGTGGTCGCGGTAGCGGTGGCGCTCGCTGGCTGTGTCGTCCTCTCCCGCAGCCCAGCCAACGAGGTGGCGGGCGGAGAGGTGCGGTAGTCGGGCCCGACCCACTTCCACGTCGGCTGTCGTCAGGACGGATCGAGCAGAGTGTTGAGGTCCGGCAGCTCGGCGAAGGCCGAGAAGGTGCCCCGTTCTGCGATCTCCCGCGCCGCGTCCAGGAATCCGCGCCAGGCGGTCTTGGCGAGCATGCCGCCGATGCTGATCCGGCGGACGCCGAGAGCGGCGGCCTCGGCCACGGTCGTGAAAGGCGTGTGGACCAGGAGGTTCACCGGCTTGGGCGCGACGGCGGCGACGATCGCGCTCACGTGCTCCGGCGAGGTGACGAAGGGCGCGTAGAGACAGTCCGCCCCGGCCTCGGCGTAGGCGCTGAGTCGCCGGATCGTCTCGTCGATGTCCGGACGATCCCAGACGAAACCCTCCGAGCGGGCCGTCAGCACGACCCCGGCGCCGCTGGCATCGATGGTTGCTCGCGCTGCCCGGATGCGATCGACGGCCAGCTGGAGGTCGAACAAGGGCTCGGCGGGGTCGCCCGAGAAGTCCTCGATGGAGAGGCCTGCCACCCCGGTCCGCACGGCGAGGGCGACGTTCGCCGCGACATCCTCCGGCTGGGCCGCGTAGCCGTTCTGGAAGTCGGCGTTCACCGGCAGGTCCACCGAAGCGACGATCAGCCGGAGGTGGTCGAGCGTGGGGCCGAGGCCGATGCTGTTGTCGGGACGACCCTGCGTCCACGCGAAGCCTGAGCTCGTCGTGGCCAGTGCCGTGAATCCCATCCCGGCGAGCGCCCGCGCGCTGCCCGCGTCCCAGGGGTTCGGCATCACGAAGCAACCTGAATCGTGCAACCGCCGGAATTCGGCGATCCGGCCCGCGGTGTCCATGGGCCGCAGCGTAGGTTCGCGCCGAACCGGCGTCAACGAGTCCAGGTCCCGCCGGCACCGGGACGCCCGGCGATCTCCGGGCGTCCCGGGCCGTGCGGCCTACACCTGTTGCAGGCTGACGCGGCGCAGCTCCGGATCGAGCTGCAGCACCCGAACGCGGACGCGGTCGCCCAGCGCCACCGGACGACTCGTCTCCGCGGTCGGCAGCAGCCCGTCCACGCCCTCGTCGAAGCGGACGAAGGCCCCGAACGGCACGAGCGCGCTCACGGTCCCCTCGACGACCTGCTCGCTGCGGGCGACGAACGCCTGCCAGGACTCCTCCGACGGCGGTGTGTGCGTCTGGTTCATGTTTCACCTCCTCTCCCACGCACTCGGCATTTCCAGCGCGTGGGCGGGCGGGCCCCTGGCCCGCCGGGAGATCACCGCAGGGCCGGGAACCGTTCTGTGCAGCGGCCTCTGGCCGACCCGGCAGTCACGTCCGGCAGGGTAATCCCGCTCCGGGCGCGAGGCAAGCGAATCGAGCAGCTTCGGAGAAGCCTTGCGTCCCAACCCGGTGGCACGCTGGACTGCACACAGGCAATCGAGGACGAGGAACCAGATGAGTCCCACCAAGAAGGAATCTGTCACCGGCAACTTCAGCGCCGAGGAACGCGCGGCGATGAAGGAGTACGCCGCGGAGTTGCAGGCAGAGAAGCGACGCAAGGGCAGCGCCGACAAGGCTGCGCTCGACGTTCAGGATCTGCTGGACAAGATCGCCGCCCTGCCTGACGACGACCGGATCGTTGCAGAGAAGGTCCATGCGATCATCACCGGGGCCGCTCCCGAGCTGGCGCCGAAGACCTGGTACGGCATGCCCGCCTACTACCGCGACGGCAAGCCCATCGTGTTCTTCCAGCCGGCGGCCAAGTTCAAGGCCCGGTATTCCACTCTCGGCTTCAACGACGGCGCCTTCCTCGACGACGGCGCGATGTGGCCGACGGCTTACGCGCTGACCACCCTCGGACCGGACGAGGAGAAGAAGATCGCGGAACTCGTGAGGCGCGCGGCTGGCCCTTCGTGACGCGCCCTCGTCCCTCGGGCGCTCCTCAGGGACCGTTTGGGTCTCGACAAGCTCGCCCAGCGATCGTTGGGCAGCCGACCGTCGTGGCCCGAGTGAGGGCCGGGTATCGACGGACGCGTGGTCAACCCAGCAGGGCAGGGACCTCGGCGGCGGTGTCGACGAGATGGATCGCCGCGGCCATCGGGCGCGCGTCGGCGAGGGCAGACACCAGGGGCCACGCCGGTTGCGTCCGCGTCCAGTACTCGACGCCGACCAGCACCAGCGGCGGGATCGGGTCGTCGCCGACGGCGTAGAACCGGGGCGTGACGGCCTGGAAGATCTCCTGCACGGTCCCTGCGGCGCCGGGTAGGCAGACCAGACCGCCGGACGCGTGGCGCACCAGTACATCCTCCCGGATCGCGTTCGAGAACAGCTTGGCGATGCCGGCGCTGAAGACGTTCGGCGGCTCGTGGCCGTACAGCCACGTCGGTACGCCGTAACTGCGCCCGCCCAGCTCCCAGCGTTCGCGGACGGACAGTCCCGCGCTCACCCAGGACGCCACGTCGTCGGCGAACCGCGGACGCTCGGCCAGAAGGGCCAGCGCGGCATCGAGGTCGTCCCGGCTTCCGATCAGAGACGCCCCGAGGTTGACGGCTTCCATCGCACCGGGGCCGCCACCCGTGATCACCGTGCGTCCGGACGCCGCCAGTGCCCGGCCCAGCCCGGCCGCTTCCGCGTAGCCCGCCGAGCCGCGGACGAGCTGGTGACCGCCCATCACGCCGACCGCCCCTTCCAGCCCGACCACATCGAGCGCCTCGGAGATCGCGTGGTCGTGCAGCGTCATGGCCAGCTCGCTGGTCAGGCTGCGGTGCTGGCCGACATGCTTCCACCAGCGATAGTTGCGTGCGTCCAGGGTGTACCGGTAGCCGTGCTCCAGTCCCGCGTACAGCTCGTCGGGCGTGTAGAGGCCCGTCCGGTACGGGTTGAACGGCAGGTCCGGCAGCGTGGGGAAGACGAGGGCTCCGCGGGCCTCCAGCTGGGCCTCGACGCCGGACTCGAACGCACAGCCGAGGAATACCGCACGAGCCACGTCGATGGCGAGCAGCGCCGCCGTGCGTCCGGTCAGATCGACCGACTGGACGTAGCACTCGGCGAGCGTCCCCTGCGCGGCGACGTGGGCGTCGAACCGCTGCAGCGACTCGATCTCCGCCCCGGTTCCAGACGCTGACGACGTCATCGCATCGCTCTCAGCCGAGCGAACGGGGATCGTCGGGGACGTCGGCGGAGAACTCGGCGAGGATCTCCAGCGGCACGACCTCCAGCGCGCGCTCGTTCGTCGCCGCGAGTACGACCGGCGGTGCGACGCCCGCCGCGTACGACTGCGCCCAGCGCTCGGCGACCACGCACCACCGGTCGCCCGGTACCAGGCCCGGGAAGTCCGGGCCAGGGCGGGTCAGGTCGTTGCCGAGCGTGCGCTGGTGGGCGAGGAACTCCGTGGTCACCACCGCGCACACGACGTGTCGGGCCGCCTCCGGTCCGCACGTGCAGCTCCCGTCCCGGTAGAAGCCGGTGACCGGGTCGTCGCCGCACGGCTGCAGCGGGCCGCCCCACACATTGCGCTCCTCGCTCATGCCGGCATCGTCCTCGTGAAGCGCAGCGTGACCAGCTGGAACGGACGCAGGCTCAGCCCTGTGGCCGCCGGATCGGGGGTAACGCCCGGTGTTTCGAGCGGGCGCTCCAGCAGGTCGGTGGCGACCACGGACGCGGCCCCGAACCCTGGCCTGACCACGCCGGACGTACGCCGACCGTGAGCCTCGTACAGCCTCACGACGACGTCGCCGGAGCCGTCCTCGGCCAGCTTCACCGCTTCTACGACGACGCCTGGCGCGTCGACCGTGACGATCGGCTCGACCGGGTGGGCGCCCCGAACCGGCCGCTGCGGCAGATTCGTCCGGTAGCCCTGTTCGACCGCCTCGGCGGCGCCCGCTGCGGGCCGGACGGCGACCGTGAACTCGTGTCGGCCCTGGTCAGCTTCGGGATCGGGGTAGAGCGGCGCCCGCAGCAGGGACAGTCGGACGGTCGTCGTCGTGCCGCCGTCGGCCCGGACGTCCCTGGTGACCTCATGGCCGTAGGTGGCGTCGTTCGCGACGGCGATCCCGTAGCCGGGCTCGTCGACGAGCAACCAGCGATGCGCGCAGAACTCGAACCGGGCGGCCTCCCAGCTGGTGTTGGTGTGGGTCGGACGCCGGTAGTGCCCGAAGTGCGTCTCCGCCGCCGAGGTGTCCGCCCGCACATCGAAGCCGAAGCCGACCTTGAGCAGCTTCTGCCGCTCGTGCCAGTCCACCTCGGTTCGGATCACCAGCGCAGGGGAGCCGGGCGGCAGACTGATCCACTGGGTGATCGGAGACGAGCCGACGAGCTTGTGGACGACGACGACCGGACGGCCGTCGATCTCTTCCACGCTCGCCGTTCCCGGCTCGGTTGCGACGGCGGCGCGGCGGTAGAACTCGTCGATGTCCCAGGCGTCCCACTGATTGGGGACGTCCCGGAACAGCTCCAGCCGGTTGCCGGGACGGTCCGGAGCGATCGCTTCGCGTCTGGTGGTGTGGTCGATGAGGGAGACCAGTTCGCCCGTGGCGTCGATGACCGCAGTCAGGTGTTCGTTGACGAGGGCGAAGCTGCCGTCGGCGAGGTTGGTCACGAGATCCCGGGTCGAGCCCGGGATGACACGAGGCCCCACAGCCAGGGCGGGGACGGCGTCCCTTGCGTGCGGGGCGGCGTTGGCAACGAGGTCGACGTCGCCCTCACCGGCCAGGGCGGCCAGCGAATCGGCGACGATCTCTTCCAGCTCCTCAGCGACCTGAGCGTAATTGCGCTCCGCGTCGGAGTAGACCCAGGCGATCGAACTGCCTGGCAGGATGTCGTGGAACTGCTGCAGCAGGACCGTCCGCCAGCAGCGCTGCAGCTGCTCAGCCGGGTAGGGCAGGCCCTCTCGGACGGTGGCCGTGGCTGCCCACAGCTCGGCCTCTCGCAGCAGGTGTTCGCAGCGCCGGTTGCCACGCTTGGTGTTGGCCTGGGTGGTCAGCGTCCCACGATGTAGTTCAAGGTACATCTCTCCGAGCCAGACCGGGGCGTCCGGATTCTCTGTCTGCGCGCGGGTGAAGAAGTCCCTGGGACTGCCCAGCACGACCTTCGGCGAGCCCTCCAGGTCGGAGGCCCGGACGGCGGAGGCCACCATCTCCCGGGTCGGTCCGCCGCCACCGTCCCCGTAGCCGTAGGGGAGCAGCGAGACCGAAGCGCGGTCGTGGTCGGCGAAGTTGCGTACGGCGTGCGCGAGTTCCGCGGGGGAGACCTCGGCGTTGTAGGTGTCCACCGGCGGGAAGTGGGTGAAGATCCGCGAGCCGTCGATGCCCTCCCACCAGAAGGTGTGGTGCGGCATCCGGTTGGTCTGGTTCCACGAGATCTTCTGGGTGAGGAACCACCTCATGCCGGCCGCGACCGCAACCTGCGGCAGCCCGGCGGAGTAGCCGAAGGTATCTGGCAGCCAGACCTCCTCGCAGTCGACGCCGAACTCGTCGCGGAAGAACTGCTTGCCCTGTACGAACTGACGGGCCATCGCCTCGCTGCCGGTCATGTTGGTGTCTGCTTCCACCCACATGCCGCCCACCGGGACGAACTGGCCGCGCTCGGCGAGTCGCTGCAGCCGGGCGAACAGGTCGGGATAGCCGTCCTTGATCCAGGCCAATTGCTGGGCCTGCGAGCAGGCGAACACGAACTCGGGATGGTCCTCGGCGAGCGCGGCCACCGAGCTGAACGTGCGCGCGCACTTGCGGACCGTCTCCCGGGCGGGCCACAGCCACGCCGAGTCGACGTGGGCGTGGCCGGTGGCCACGAGCGTGTGCGCGGACGCGGCGGCCGGCGCGGCGAACGCGGGGGCGAGCACCGCCCGTCCCGTCGCTGCGGTGCCGGGGACATCATCCGGGTCGACGGCGTCCACCATGGCGTCCAGGGCGCGCAGCAGTTGATGGCGTCGCGGCTGGTCGACCGGCAACTCGTGCATGAGCCCGTTGAGCGCGGCGATGTCGGCGAGCAGCTCGGCGACGTCCGTGCGGCGCTCTGCCAGCGCAACCCCACCCAGGCGGTACAGCGGCTCCCTGTCCGCCGTGACCCGGTCGCCATTGGGGTCGGGACGGAAGTCCGGCGACTGCTGCAGGTTCGGGTTCGCGGCCACCTCCACGTACAGCGTGAACCGGTCGCCGGCCAGGGCGGACCCGAACTGGGCGAGCTTCACGTACTGGTTGCGCGGAGAGATCGCCTTGACCGGCGTCGCGTCCGGACGCCAGGCCAGCCCCTCGGCCTGAAAGCCCGGTTGCTCGGCAGTGAAGCCGAGGTCGACGAGCAGCTCCGGTTCGAGGCCCGGCGTCGTTCCGAAAGCCTCCGGCACCTCGCCAGAAAGCCTCAGCCACATCGTCGACCAGGGCGCGCCCCATGCCTCACCGCTGTGCGCGGGCCGGTACTCCTGGGCTGCGGCCCGGTAGAAGGAGACCGGTTCGCCGTCGACATCCCAGCGTTCGACAGAGACGGGATAGCCGGGCGCGTAGAGCGCCGGCCGTAGCCGCTCGCGCACGAAACGGTCCAGCCGGGCCTCGAGCAGTACACGGTCGTCGTGCATGGTCTCGCTTCCATTCGCCACGGTGACGGGTGACGCACTGCACACTACCCAGCGGGCCCTTCAGCGGCCTCGGGGCGCGCCCGGGCGTCGGGAGCCTCCCCTATGCTGCCGGGGGAACCAGCGAGCGGAGGAAGTGCCCTGATGCGTGAGGTCGTGATCCTCGGGAGCACCGGATCGGTGGGCTCCCAGGCAGTCGACGTGGTGTCGAGGCGGCCGGAGCGCTTCCGGGTCGTCGGCCTGGCCGCGGGGGGTTCTTCGGCGTCGAAGCTGGTCGAGCAGGCACGTGAACTGCGTCCCGCCGTGGTTGCGGTGGGCGACCCGGACGCCGCCGATCGCGTCGCCGCCGAGCTGCCCGGGGTGGAGGTCTGGGCGGGCCCGGACGCCGCCACCCGGCTGGCGGCCTTGGAGTGCGACGTCGTGCTGAACGCCATCACCGGCGCCGCGGGGCTGGAGCCGACGCTCGCCACGCTCGCGGTCGGTACCACGCTGGCGCTGGCCAACAAGGAGTCGCTGGTGATCGGTGGCCGGTTGGTGATGGACGCCGCTGCACCCGGCCAGATCGTGGCCGTGGATTCCGAGCACTCCGCGTTCGCTCAGGCGCTCCGCGCGGGACGGGCCGAGGAGGTGCGACGGCTGATCCTGACCGCGTCCGGCGGTCCGTTCCGTGGCCGCAGTCGCGACGAACTGCGCGGCGTCACGCCCGAGCAGGCGATGGCGCATCCCACCTGGCAGATGGGGCGGGTGATCACGATCAACTCCGCCACGCTGGTGAACAAGGGTCTCGAGCTGCTCGAAGCCGGACTGCTCTACGACGTAGACCTGAACGCGATCCAGGTCGTCGTGCACCCGCAGTCCGTCGTCCACTCGATGGTGGAGTTCTGCGACGGTTCGACGATCGCCCAGTGCTCGCCGCCGGACATGCGACTGCCGATCGCCCTCGGGCTGGCCTGGCCCGAGCGTCTCCCGGACGCCGCCGCGCCCTTCGACTGGACGGCCGCCGCCAGTTGGACGTTCGAACCGCTCGACGACGAGGCGTTCCCCGCCGTGGAGCTGGCCCGGCGCTGCGGACTGGCCGGACGCCTCGCTCCCGCCGTCTACAACGCGGCTAACGAAGTGTGCGTCGACGCGTTCTGCGCCCGAAAGTTGGAGTTCACTGGCATCGTTGAAGTGGTTGCCGACGTGGTGGACGCCCACCTGGCGCGAGCCGCCGACACCCCGCCCACCGTGGCGTCGGTGCTGGCAGCGGACGCGTGGGCACGCGAGGCAGCCACGATGAGGATCGACCAGGAGCACTGAATGGAAACCCTGACCGTCGTCGGGTTCGGGATCGCGTTCTTCGCGCTGATCATGGTCTCGGTGGCGCTGCACGAGATCGGGCACATGCTGCCGGCCAAGCGGTTCGGCGTGCGGGTGCCGCGGTACTTCGTGGGGTTCGGACCCACCATGTGGTCCACGAAGCGCGGCGAGACCGAGTACGGCATCAAGTGGTTCCCGCTGGGCGGATTCGTCCAGTTGCTCGGCATGTACCCGCCGCGTCCCGACGGGAAGCGGCGGCGCACCCGGCTGGCCGAGTTCGCGGACGCTGCCCGTGACGCCGAGTGGGAGGACATCAGCCCGACCGACGTCGAGAACGAGCGGCTGTTCTACCAGAAGAAGACCTGGCAGAAGCTCGTGGTGATGGCGGGCGGCCCGGTGATGAACCTGCTGATCGCCTTCTTCCTGTTGCTTGGCGTGACGGCCGGGTACGGGGTGCTCCGTCCCCAGACGACGATCGCGTACGTGCAGTCCTGCATCATCACGGACGCGAGCCGCACCCAGTGCACGAGCGCCGACCCGAAGTCCCCTGCGGCCCTGGCGGGCCTGCAGGTCGGGGACAAGGTCGTGAGCTTCAACGGCACTCAGATCACGTCCTACGACCAGCTGAGCGGCCTGATCCGGGCCAACCTGGCCGGTGAGGCCCGGATCATCGTCGAGCGCAACGGCGCCCAGGTCGAGTTGGCGCCGGTGCACACGGTGGTGAACTCGGTGCCAGGCACGCTTGACCCCAGCGCGCGGGTGCAGGCCGGCTGGCTGGGCGTCAGTCCGGAGCGCGCCCTGGTCCGGGGTGGCCCGCTGACCGTGCTGAGCGACATGTGGACGATGACCGAGCAGAGCGCGGTGGCGCTCGTCCAGTTCCCGATGAAGGTGTGGCACGTAGTGGTCGACATGGTGACCGGCCAACCGCGCAGCCCCTACGACCCGATCAGCATCGTCGGAGCCAGCACGGTGGCCGGGCAGGTGGTCGCGTCCGGTGAGGTGACCTGGCCGGACAAGGTGGCGACGTTCCTCTCGCTGCTGGCCTCGGTGAACCTGTTCCTGGCCCTGTTCAACTTCGTCCCGCTGCCGCCGCTGGACGGCGGTCACATCGCCGGGGCGCTGTACGAGTGGGTGCGCCGTAAGGGGGCGAAGGTGTTCGGACGTCGCGATCCCGGTTTCTTCGACACCGCCCGGCTGCTCCCGGTGGCCTACGCCGTCGGCGGGCTGCTGCTGATCAGCGGTGTGGCGCTGATCCTGGCCGACATCATCAGCCCCTTGCAGCTGTTCTGACCGGTGCGGCTGTTCTGACCTGCGCCGCCCTCGCGGCCCGCGTCTGTGGGAGAGCGGAGGTCAGCGCGTCCCGGCGGTGAAGACCAGGTCGCCTGCTGGGGAGTGCAAGGTGAGCAGTCCCGCGTCCGTCGTGGCGGAGGTCACCGCGTCCAGCCGCTCCAGGAAGTGCTGCATGCGATCGCTGTTGCTGGACGGGCAGGGGATCGGCGACACGATCGTCACCTTCGAGAACGTCCAGCTGTCGCCGTCCCTGGCGAGGGTTCCGACATAGTCGCCACAACCCGACCAACCCGAAACGTGGTCGCCCTGCACCCGCAGGGTGAGGTCGGGATCCGTGCCCGCCCACCTCCCGGACTTCTCGCTGAGCGTCCAGACCGCGCCGTTCAGCGGAGGGACGCTGCCGGGCCCGGCGGTGGCGCTCGCTCCTGGCCCCGGCGCAGGGACGGCGGGCACGGACCGCGGCACGAAGGCCACCGCGAGCGAGGCCACGGCCACCAGGGCCGCGCAGCCGGTGACGGCCCAGCCGACCCGCCGTGCGCGGACGATGCTGCGCCCCGTGCCCAGCACGGCGTCGTCGTCGAGCGGTACGTCCACGGGATCTTCGCGCAGCCGTGCGCGGAGCCGCTCCTCGACATCAGTCATCACAGGTTCCTCTCCACATCGCGTTCCAGTGCCGCCCGCAGCGCCGTCAGGCCCCGCGCCGCACTCGACTTGACGGTCCCCAGCGGCAGGCCGAGTTCTGCCGCCACCGCCTTCTCCGGCAAGTCGTGCAGGTAGCGCAGCACGACCACCCTGCGCTGCCACGCGGGTAGCGTCGCCAGCAGCCGGCCCATCGCCTCACGCTCGTCCAGGCCGTCCACCGGGTCGGTGACGGTCAGCTCGGGCGGATCCGCGACAGGGACGTCGTGCGCGCGGGAGCGATGGCGGTCGATGTCGTGGTTGACCATGATCCGCCGCGCGTAGGCCAGGGCGCCGTCCGGCCGGACGCGCGGCCACGCGACGTAGGTCTTGACCAGCGTCGCCTGCAGGAGTTCCGCTGCGGCGTCCCGGTCACCGGTGAGCAGCCAGGCCGTGCGTCCGAGCGTGGGGGAGGCCGCAGCCATGAATGCGGTGAACTCCGCGTCCCTCCTCGACCCGAGCGCCATTACGACCTCCTGCAATTACTACGCTCCGGCCGCACCGGAAGTTCCGGAACAGCCACATCTTGCCCGTGGCGCGCACTTCCGGACGGGAGGAAACGTTCTCCTACCGAGGTCGCAGTCCTCGTTGAGTAGGCTTGCAGCCGATCGGGGGTCTGCCCGGTCGCCGCAGTGAGAACGAGGAGTAGATGACCGTCAATCTGGGGATGCCCGCGACTCCGCCGCCCGTGCTGGCTCCGCGCCGGCCCACCCGGCAGATCAGGGTCGGCAAGGTGCTGGTCGGCGGCGGCGCGCCGATCTCCGTGCAGTCGATGACCACGACCAAGACCACCGACATCAACGGCACCCTGCAGCAGATCGCAGAACTCACCGCCACCGGCTGTGACATCGTGCGCGTCGCCGTCCCCAGCCAGGACGACGCCGACGTGCTGCACATCATCGCCAAGAAGAGCCAGATCCCGGTGATCGCCGACATCCACTTCCAACCGAAGTACGTGTTCGCAGCGATCGACGCCGGCTGTGCCGCTGTCCGGGTCAACCCCGGCAACATCCGCGCCTTCGACGACCAGGTCAGGCAGATCGCCCAGGCGGCGAAGGATGCCGGTGTGTCGATCCGGATCGGCGTGAACGCGGGCTCCCTGGACAAGCGACTGCTCACGAAGTACGGCTCACCGACGCCCGAAGCCCTGGTGGAGTCGGCGCTGTGGGAGGCCAGTCTGTTCGAGGAGCACGACTTCCGCGACTTCAAGATCTCGGTCAAGCACCACGACCCGGTGGTCATGGTGCGGGCCTACGAGATGCTTTCCGAGGCCTGCGACTACCCGCTGCACCTCGGCGTGACCGAAGCCGGGCCGGCGTTCCAGGGCACGATCAAGAGCTCGGTCGCCTTCGGCGCGCTGCTCGGCAAGGGCATCGGCGACACGATCCGGGTGTCGCTGTCGGCGCCGCCGGCCGAGGAGGTCAAGGTCGGGATCAAGATCCTCGAGTCGCTGAACCTGCGGCCGCGGCACCTCGAGATCGTCTCCTGCCCGTCCTGCGGCCGGGCTCAGGTGGACGTGTACAAGCTCGCCGAGGAGGTCACCGAGGGCCTCACCGGCATGGAGGTACCACTGCGGGTGGCCGTGATGGGCTGTGTCGTGAACGGCCCGGGCGAGGCGCGCGAGGCCGACCTCGGGGTGGCGTCCGGCAACGGCAAGGGCCAGATCTTCGTGAAGGGCGAGGTGATCAAGACCGTCCCGGAGTCGGAGATCGTCGCCACGCTGATCGCCGAGGCGAACCGGCTCGCCGCCGAGATGTCGGTGGGCGAGTCCGGCCCGGTCCAGGTGTCCGTCGGCTGACATGTCTGCCCGGATCCTCACCAGCTGGGACGCCGCCATCGCCCGGCGACTGGTCGCCGAGGACCCGGTCACCAACGTCTTCGTCGGTTCACGCCTGGACGCGGGTGTCCTCAACCCGGGTTCGCCCGGCCTCCTGTGGGGTTGGCCTGCGGACGCTCCGACCGCGCTGCTGCACATCGGGGCGAACCTCGTCCCCGTGGTGGCGGACGCCGAACCGCTGCCCGCCTTCGTCGAGGCGGCCGGACGCCGGCGCACCTGCCAGTCGATCGTCGGGCCGTCCTGGTTCGCGCTGCCGCTGTGGCGGGCGCTGGGGGAGCGGTGGGGCAAGGCGTACAGCCAGGTGCGCGAGGTGCGCAAGCGCCAGCCCGTGATGGCCATCAACGGGACGCCGAAGGTGATCGCCGACCCGCGGGTGCGTCCGATCACCGCCGCCGACTTCGACTCCTACTTCGCCGCGTCGGTAGCCATGTACTCCGAGGAGGTCGGCACCGACCCGCTCGCCGGCGGTGACACGAGCTATCGCAGCTACTGCCGCTGGCTGGTGGATTCTGGCCGCGCCTTCGGCATCGTCGAGAACGGACGGGTGGTCTTCAAGAGCGACGTCGGGGCGGCCAGCGGACCGGTGGCGCAGATCCAGGGCGTGTGGCTCGACCCGTCCCTTCGCGGACGGGGGCTCTCCGAACCGGCGATGGCGGCGGTCACCGAGTACGTCCTGGCGGACTACCCGACGGCCTGCCTCTACGTCAACGACTTCAACACCCGGGCGATCCGCTGCTACGACCGCGTGGGATACGAACAGGTGGCGGAGTTCGCGACCGTCCTGTTCTGAGCGGCCGGACGGCCGGGCTCAGGCAATCTCCTCCACCGGGGCGCCGGTGAGCTGGACGAGTTCGTCGGGGGAGAGCGGGAAGACCGCGTAGGGATGGCCGGCGGCCGCCCAGACCTGGTCGAAGCGGAACAGCTCACGATCGATCAGGATGACCGGAGGGCTCGTGTGCCCGACCGGCGAGACGCCGCCGATCGAGAAACCGGTCGCGGCCTTGACGAAGTCGGCGTCGGCCCGGCCTACCGCGCCGACCAGGGCGGACACCTTCTTCTCGTCCACCCTCAGGTCACCGGACGTCACCACCAGCACGGCGGCATCGTCGGAGCGCCGGCGGAACACGATGCTCTTGGCGATCTGGCCCAGCTGGACGCCCAGCGCGGAGGCGGCGTCCGCCGCGGTGCGTCCGGTCACCGGCAGCATCACGACGTCGTGCGGATGGCCCAGGTCAGCCAGCGTGGCGGCGACGCGCCGGGCGCCGTCGGGAATCGGGGTCTCGGTCACGCGGGCCATCCTGCCAGTCGCTCCGTCCGCTGAGCGGACCTGCTCGCTCGATTGAGATGTCGACGCGCCGGGTCGGGAAAGGGCCATCCTCCGGGCGCGGACGGCCGCCCGACACGCCCTAGTCGGCAGGCAATTTCAAGGCCGCGGCGAAGGTCGGGCATCCGTGCATGAGTTCGGGGATGTTTGCGTGCGTTGCCTGCCCACCCGCCCTGCGGGCGTGGCAGTCTAGGCCTATGAGCGACTACGACGAAGCCGTCCCTGACGAGGCCGAGCAACTCGACCAACTGCAGCCGGAGGAGACCCTCCTCGACCGCGGAGTCGACGACGTACTCGACGAGGGCTATGTCACAGGCGAGAACTGGTCGCCCGCGCAGGGTTTCGGCAACACACCCGCGGAGATGCGGCAGGGCGAGACGCTCGACATGCGGCTCACGCAGGAACAGCCCGAGGAGCCGAACCGGTTGGAAGGCCCGTGGAACCCCGATCCGTCCGAGCCCCGCGAGGTGGGCAAGGCCCGCGCCGGGCGGCTGGTAGACGCCAACGGCGGCGAGCCCGGGGTCGACAACGAGGCGGAGAGTGTGGGCCACGACGTCGGCATCGACGGGGGTGCGGCGTCCGCGGAGGAGGCGGCGATGCACATCATCGACGACTACGACGATGACGACGACGAAGACTGAGGTGCGCCTTCTCGAGGAGGTCCTCTACCCGCCGATCGAGCCGTACGCGTCCGGAATGCTGG
The DNA here is from genome assembly GCA_036770475.1 of Propionicimonas sp. Classification (GTDB taxonomy): domain Bacteria; phylum Actinomycetota; class Actinomycetes; order Propionibacteriales; family Propionibacteriaceae; genus Propionicimonas. The sequence goes on from DAIPJC010000052.1 coordinate 17,393, forward strand.
ACGTCGGCGATGGTCAGCAGCTCTACTGGGAGGAGTGCGGCAACCCGGACGGCAAGCCTGCGGTGTTCGTTCACGGCGGCCCAGGTGGTGGCTGCACGCCGAACTACCGGCGCTACTTCGACCCGTCCCGGTACCGCGTCGTGCTGGTCGACCAGCGCGGGTGTGGACGCAGCGTCCCGCACGCCAGCGAGCCGGAGGCCGACCTGAGCGCGAACACCACCTGGCACCTCGTGGACGACCTCGAGCGGCTCCGCGAGGACCGTGGGATCGAGCGGTGGCTGGTGTTCGGCGGCTCGTGGGGCAGCGCGCTGGGCCTTGCCTACGCCGAGGCGCACCCCGATCGGGTCACCGAACTGGTGCTGCGCGGCATCTTCACGCTGCGCCGCAGCGAGCTGGACTGGTACTACAACGGGGGCGCGGCCAACCTCGCGCCCGAGTGGTGGCGCTCGTTCGAGGCCCCGCTGCCGAAGGGTTTCTCCGGTGACCGCATCGCCAAGTACCACGAGCTGCTGTTCGACCCCGACCCGGCCGTCCATCTGCCCGCCGGGGTGGCGTGGACGACCTGGGAGGCTGCGACCTCGACGCTGGAGTTCTCCCAGGGGCTCGTCGACGAGTTCTCCGACCCGCACTTCGCGCTGGCCTTCGCCCGGATCGAGAACCACTACTTCGTCAACGGCGGCTGGTTCCGCGAGGGCCAGCTGATCGCGGACGCGGGGAAGCTGCGCGGCATTCCCGGCGTGATCGTCCAGGGACGCTACGACCTGCCCTGCCCGATCACCACGGCGGACGCTCTGCACCGCGCCTGGCCGGAAGTCGACTACCGCGTCGTGCTGGCCGGGCACTCGGTAAGCGAGCCGGAGATCGCCGCCGAACTGGTGGCGGCCACCGACCGCTTCTGATATGTAGCTGCTTGTCGTCAAGTGGGCGTGGGGAGGCGTCGCCGGGCTGGGTGCTCGGCGACGCCTCTTCTTCATGGCCTTGGCAACGGGTTCGTGGCGGGTGAGCGGGTCGTGGTCGACGGCGTGTCAGTCTGATATGCGCGGGTTGGGTACCGCAGGACGGTGCTTCGGCGGGAACGGCTCTCGCTGTCTAGGGACGAGCGTAGCCCTGCTGACCAGGGCTGCTCATAGAAGCGTCGCGGGTTCGTTCCTGGCGCTGCCACCAGCCGGTTCGACCGCTGCCAAGGACGTGCGGGGACTACTCGATGATGGCCAGCGACCAGCACCAGCCGGCGGGTTCACGGGCGATCGCGATGGTGGCCACGTTGTAGTTCTTCCCGCGCTTTTCGAACCGGGCCCAGCGGGTGTGCAGGCGCCGGTTCCCCGCATCTCCACGGGCCCTGGCCGCGGGCGTGGCGAGGTCCCAGCGGGCCTGCATCGTCTTGCCCGGACGGTAAGCGGGCTTGTGGTGCCAGGCGGCTTCGACCAGCAGCCGGCGGACGTGCCCGTTCCCGGTCTTGGTGATTGGCCCCAACGCCCGCGACCGGCCTGAGGAGTACTCCGAGGGCACCAGGCCGAGGTAGGAGCCGATGCTGTTGCCGTCGAACCTGGTCCAGTCACCGATCTCGACCGCGAGCGCGAACCCGGTCAGGGTCGAGATGCCGCGCAAACAGCCGAGCCGGCGCACCACCGGCGTCCACGCCGAGTCGGCGGCCAGCTGTTCGATCCGCGCATCGAGGCGTTCCCGGCGGGCCAGCGTGGTCAGCACTTGGTCCATCGATTCCTCGAACGCCCACTGCGCCGCTGGGGCGCCCAGCTGCTGGGTGCGCAGCCAGGCAAGGTGCAGGTTTGTCCACGCCGCACCACCCGACCACACGATCCCGTGCCGCAGCAGGAGTTTCGAGACCCGGTGCCGGGCCCGCATCAGGTCGGAGCGGGAATCCTCCCGGGCCCGCACCACATCCCTGGCCGCCTCGGTCACCTCGTCGGGCACCGTGACCGAGGTGAACTCGTCCAACCGGAGCAACCGGCACAGATGCTCCGCGTCGCGGGCATCGGTCTTCACCCGATCACCCGCGGGCCGTTGCAGCTTCGACGGTGCCGCGACCTCGCACCGGAACCCGGCCGCCCGCAAGCGTCGCGCCAGCCCGAACCCGGTCGGGCCCGCCTCATACAACGTGGCGACCGGCCCCGGCAGGCCCGTCAGCCAACCGGTCACCGCCACCGCGTCAGGAACCAGCCGCGACGTGAACACCTCCCCAGTCACCTGATCAATCCCGTGCGCCACCACCGAACGGGCGTGCACGTCCAGCCCAACACTCGTACGCTCAGAGAACACCGGGGCCTCCCATGTATGTCGGATAGGCCGGGCAGCCCGCCTGCCCAGCAACCCACGGAAGATGCATGAGCGAGGCCCCGGCCCACAACCCCTCCCAGCGAAAGGGGTCAAGACATACCGTCTAGGGCGACGCCTGGCCACCTCCGGCCACCCCCGGCCGGCCGGGGCCTATCCACAAACGCTCCCGAAAATCGTAGAAACCGCCGAAATTTCGGTGGCGTTTGCGATTTTCGGGAGCGTTTGTGGGACGAGCGGGGTGGCGGGTAGTGGGAGGACGGCGGGGCATGCCCGGAGCGCGAGGTGTGGGTACCCGTGGTTAGGATGAAAGCCTGACATCCAGGAGGAACTTCTGAACCAACCGCAGAGTGCCATCGCCGAGCGTCGCGTGGCGATCCCCGCCTCGATCAACATGGTCTCCGTGCTGGGGCCGCGGGACGAGTTCCTGCAGATCCTGGAGCGCGAACTGGCCGCCGACCTGCACGTCCGTGGCAACGAGATCACCCTCTCCGGCACTCCCGCCGACGTCACCGCGGCTGCCGATGTGCTCACCGAGCTGATCACGATCGTCCGCACCGGACAGGGGTTGAGCGGCGACACCGTCGAGCGCGTGCTGGGCATGGTGACCACAGACGACGTGAGCGCGGCGGAGGTGCTGACCCAGAACATCCTGTCCAACCGGGGCAGGACGATCCGTCCGAAGACCCTCAACCAGAAGCGCTATGTGGACGCAATCGACGCCCACACCGTGGTGTTCGGGATCGGCCCCGCCGGTACCGGCAAGACCTACCTCGCGGTGGCGAAGGCCGTTCAGGCCCTGCAGGCCAAGGAGGTCAACCGGATCATCCTCACCCGTCCGGCGATCGAGGCCGGCGAGCGGCTGGGCTTCCTGCCCGGCACCCTGAGCGACAAGATCGACCCCTACGTGCGTCCGCTGTACGACGCGCTGCACGACATGATCGACCCCGACTCGGTGCCGAAGCTGCT
>DAIPJC010000053.1:0-20472 GCA_036770475.1 Propionicimonas sp.
ACGTCGCCGGACATACAAACACCCCCGTGGAGCTTCGGCCCCACGGGGGTGTTGTGCTTTTCAAGTACTTTGCGCCGCTACGGCGCGGAAGGGCAGGATGGTGCGGTGAGCGAATCCACCCCAGATCGAGCTGGCCGGGGCCAGCATCGTCCGAATGGCCCGGGGGGCCAGGCGGGATCAAGGTCGCACGGCAGGAGCGCCCCGCGCCCGAGCAGTGGCGGCAAGAGCAGTGGCGGCAAGAGCGGCGCGGGCCCGCGCGGCGGGAAGTCCTACGGGAGTTCGAGCGACCGCGGAGACAAGAAGCCTTACGGCCGGAGCGGTGACTCACGCGCGGAGGGCCGTTCCAGCAGCCGTGACCCGCGCGGCGAGAAGAAGCCTTACGGGAAGAGCGACGACACGCGAGCTGCGCGTTCCTACGGCAAGGGCCCCGAGTCTCGTGGCAAGGGTGGGGATGCTCGTGGTGAGAGGCCGTACTCCCGGAGCACGGAGTCCCAGGGCGATCGGCCCTATGGCAAGGCGGGCCAGCCGCGTGGTGACAAGAGGCCGTATGCCAGGAGTGGGGACTCTCAGGGCGACCGGCCTTACGGCAGGCCGGGCGACTCGCGTGGCGACAAGAAGTCCTACGACCGGCGCACGGAGTCCCAGGGCGACCGTCCCTACGGCAAGGCGGCCCAGTCGCGTGGCGACAAGAAGCCGTACGCCAGGAGTGGGGAGTCCCGCGACGACCGGCCGCATGGCAAGAGCGATCGCCCGTACGGCAAGAGTTCGGATTCGCGCGGCGGGAGACCGCCGCGCGACCGCACCGCTGATGCGCGCGGCGATCGACCGCACGCGAGGCCGACTGAGGCCCGTGGAGACCGGCCTCCTCGCCGCGAGGACCGGCCGCCGCGCGAGGCTCCGCGACCAGGTTTCGCGGCGAAACCGAACGAGCCCGCGACGCCGAAGGATCTGGACCTGCGGCAGTTGCCGCGGGGTGTCCGGGCGGAGCTGCGCGGCCTGACCTCCGAGTTGGCCGAAGTCGTTGGTGCCCACCTGCTGATGGCCGGCCGGCTCATCGACACCGATCCGGAACTCGCCTACGCGCACGCCGAGGCCGCTCGGCGGAGGGCGGCCCGCCTGCCGATCACGCGCGAGGCTGCGGCTGAGACCGCCTATGCGGCCGGCGACTACGCCACGGCGCTCACCGAGTTCCGCGCGTTGCGGCGGATGAGCGGCGGCGACGAGTATCTGGCGGCGATGGCTGACTGCGAGCGGGCCCTGGGACGTCATCAGGCCGCGCTGAAGCTGGTCAAGGAAGGGCTGGCGGCCGATCCCGAGGCGGCGCAGATCGTGGAACTACGGCTCGTGGAGGCCGGCGTCCGCATGGACACCGGGCAGGCCGAAGAGGCGAAGCGGCTGCTCAAGGCCGAGATCGAGAGCCTCGGTTCCCGAGGCAGCCGGCTGGCCCGCGCACGCCTCCGCTACGCCTACGCCGACCTGTTGGAGCGAACCGGAGACGGCGAGCAGGCCGAACGGTGGTTCGACGCCGTGGTCCGGCTCGATCCCGACCAGACCACGGACGCCGCCGACCGGGTGGCCGCCCTTCGCGGCCTGGTCATCGACTACGACGAGACGGAGGACGACACGGAGGAGGAGCCCGAGGCGGACCTGGGAGAGCCCCAGGCATGAGCGTCCTCATCGACGGCTACGACGCCGCGCTGTTCGACCTAGACGGGGTGATCTACCTCGGCCCGCAGGCGGTGTCCGGGGCCGTGGACGCCCTGCGGGCCCTGCGCGAGCGCGCGACCGCCGTGATCTACGTCACCAACAACGCCGCCCGGGAGGCCCAGGTCGTGATCGACCAGCTGACCGAGTTGGGGTTCGAGGCGGACGCAGCCAACGTGCTGACCAGCGCCCAGGTGGCGGCGGCCGGACTCGCGAAGGAGTTGCCGGCGGGCGCGAAGGTTCTGGTTTCCGGTAGTGAGAACCTGGCGAACCTGATCGCCGGCGCGGGGTTCGAAGTCGTCCGGGCGGCCGCCGACAGGCCCGACGCCGCGATCCAGGGCTACGACCCCGACCTGTCCTGGCGGATGCTGGACGAGGTCGCGCTCGCCATCCAGGGCGGCGCGCGCTGGTTCGCGACGAACGACGATGCGTCGCGACCGACCGATCGAGGACTGGTCCCCGGGGTCGGTGGCGCGCTCGCGGCGGTCCGGCTCGTCGTGGGCGGCGATCCCACGACCTTCGGCAAGCCGTTCCGTCCGATGCTCGCCGAAGCAGTGCGGCGGGTGGATGCCCACCGTCCGATCTTCGTGGGCGACCGGCTCGACACCGACATCAGCGGCGCGAACAACGCGGGTATGGACTCACTGCTGGTGTTCAGCGGCGCCCATGGCAAGCGGGACCTGGTGGCCGCGGTTCCCGAGGAGCGGCCGACTCACATCGGCGCCGACGTGAGCGCACTCCTGCGACCCGCCCGAGCCGTGACCATGACCGGCGAACAGGCGTCCTGCGGTGAGCAGACCGCGTCGGCGAGCGGCGGCACGGTCTCCGTTGCCGGACGGCCGGTCACCCCCGAGGACCAGTTCGACGCGCTGTGGGCGATCGCGCACCTCGCCTGGAGGCACCCCACGCTGGACTGTTCGGACGCGCTCGCCAGTCTGGAACTGGTGCACTGACCGGTGTGTCGACCGGGTATCCTGCCCGCGCCGACCGAGAGGAAATTCGACGTGCCCGCTACCGCCAGGCCGACCTCGGCCACTGACGTCGCCCTGATTGCCGTGTTCGCGGCCCTGATCGCCGCGTTCTCACTCACCCCGGCCATTCCGGTCGGTGCGGGAGTCCCGATCACCCTGCAGACCCTCGCCGTCGTGCTGGCCGGCCTCGTGCTCGGCCCCTGGCGCGGGTTCCTCGCCACGCTGCTCTACCTCGCGGTCGGGTTCGCCGGCCTCCCGGTCTTCGCGGGCGGCGCCGCCGGGCTGTCCGTGCTGGCCACCGCGTCGGTGGGCTACCTGCTGGCCTTCCCGTTCGGCGCGCTGGTCGCCGGCGCGCTGGCCCAGGCCTTCGTGCGCTGGCGCGGCGCCAAGCAGTACCTCGGCTTCTTCCTTGCCGGGCTGGCGGCATCGGTGGTGATCCACGCCGCGGGAATCGTCGGCATGGCCCTGATCCTGCACGTCTCGCTGCCGGTCGCCTTCGGCTACGACCTGGTCTACTGGCCCGGCGATATCGCCAAGATGTTCGCCGCCGCGGCTGTTGCCGTGGCCGTGCACAAGGCGTTCCCGGCGCTGCTCGCGAGTCGCCAGCCTGCCGTCGCCTGAGGTGATCCAGCTCCTCGGCGCCGGCGTCACGGTCAGCCTCCCTGCGTCCGGCTCGTCCCGGACGCGGGTGCTGCTGCAGCCGACGACGCTGGAGCTGGGCGAGCGCCGCATCGCGGTGATCGGAGCCAACGGCTCGGGCAAGTCCACCCTGCTCAAGCTGCTGAACGGCCTGGTGCTGCCCTCTGTGGGACAGGTGCTGGTCGACGGCCACGACACCGCGCGGGACGGACGCGAGGTGCGCCGGCGGGTGGGCTTCGTGTTCACCGACCCGTTGTCCCAGCTCGTGCTGGCCACGCCCGCCGACGACGTGGAGCTGTCGCTGCGGCCGCTGGTGCGGGATCGCGCCGCCCGGCGGACGGAGGCGCTCCGCCTGTTGACCGAACGCGGGCTGGCCCAGGTGGCGGACCAGAGTGTCTACGACCTGTCTGGTGGTGAACGTCAGCTCGTCGCGCTCACGTCCGTGCTGGCGTCCCGGCCCCGCATCGTCGTGGCGGACGAGCCCACCACCCTGCTCGACCTGCGCAACCGCGACCTCGTCCGCGCGGCGATCGCCGGCCTCGAGCAGCAGGTGGTACTCGCCACCCACGACCTGGAGTTGGCTGCCGAGGCCGACCGGGTGCTGGTCGTCGACGGTGGTGCGGTGGTCGCCGACGACGAGCCGGACGCGGCGGTGGCCGCCTACCTGCGGCTGGTGCGGCCGTGAACCTGTTCGGGCTCTACGTGCCGGGACGGACCTGGCTGCACCGGTGTGCGGTCGGCTGGAAGTACGCGCTGCTGCTCGTCCTCACGGTGCCGGTGCTGGTGGTGGCAAGGCCCGTTCCGAGCGTGGCGGCGCTGGTCGTGGCCGCGGCGTTGCTGGCCACGGCCCGGGTGGGTCCTCGCCTGTCGTTCTCGCTGCCGCGGGCGCTGTGGGTGCTGCTGGCGGTACTGGCGGGCTACCAGGCGTTGGTGGGACGCCCGGACCTCGCCCTCGTGGTGTCGGCCAACCTCGTCACCGCGATCTATGCGAGCCGACTGCTGACGCTGACCACTCCCGGCCCGGTGCTGATCGACGCGCTCGTGTCGGCGCTGCGTCCGCTTCGCTGGGTGGGCGTCGACCCGGAGCAGGTCGGGCTGGCCGTCGCGATCATGGTGCGGTCGGTGCCCCTGCTGCTGGACACCTTCGACCAGGTGCGCCAGGCCGCCCGCGCCCGGGGCCGCGAGCGCAACCTGTTCGCCCTCGTCACCCCCGTGGTCGTCCGCGCGATCGGGCAGGCCCAGGCGGTCGGCGCCGCGCTCACGGCCCGCGGCCTGGGCGAGCCGAGGTGATGGCTGAGCTTGACGAAGCCCGCTCACGGCCCGCGGCCTGGGCGAGTCCTAGGATGGCCGTCGTGACCGAATCCATGCCCGTTCCCGCGCCGCCGAGCACCGGCGTCGCCGAGATCGACGCCGCGCTCGCCGCCGTTCGGCTGGACGGACCGGTCGGGGAGCACCACCAGCAGCTCTCGGCCGCGGTGGAGGCGCTGCAACAGGCGCTGCGCATGCCGCAGCGGTGAGGCTCGATCGGGCCCTCGTGGAACGCGGGCTGGCCCGCTCGCGCGCCCAGGCCAGCGAAGCCGTCCGGGACGGCCGGGTGGCCGTCAACGGGACGCAGGCCACGCGACCCGCGCAGGAGGTCACCACCGCAGACCTGCTCGAGGTGACCGGAGCGGATCCCTACGTCTCTCGCGCGGCGCACAAGCTGGCCGGCGCACTGGCGGCGTCCGGAGTCACCGTGCCGGCGCGGGTGCTGGACGCCGGCGCCTCGACCGGCGGGTTCACCCAGGTGCTGCTGGACGCGGGTGCGCGGCGGGTCTATGCGGTCGACGTCGGCCACGACCAGTTGGTGCCCCAGCTCCGGGATGACCCACGGGTCGTGGTGCGCGAGCGGCTCAACCTGCGCGATCTCACCCTCGATCACCTCGACGCCGAACCGGTGGCGCTGGTCGTGGGCGATGTCTCCTTCATCTCCCTGACGCTCCTGCTGGAGCCATTGTTCGACGTGCTCGCGCCGGACGGCGAGGCGTTGCTGCTGGTCAAGCCGCAGTTCGAGGTGGGCAGGGCAGGGCTCGACGACCACGGTGTCGTCCGCGACCCGGCCCTGCGCGAGCAGGCCGTCGCCGCTGTGGTGGGCGCGGCGGAGCGGCTCGGCTACCGCCTGGCCTGGCGCGGGGAGAGCCGGCTGCCGGGGGAGGCGGGGAACGTCGAGTACTTCGTCCACTTCGTCCCCGTCGGCCCGACTGTCGGCGCGCCGGGTTAGGGTGAACCCCGTGAACTCGCAGCGTCGGCAGGTCGCCGTCACCATGCACCCCCTGCGCCCTGCCGCGCTCGAAGCCGCAGCGGAGTTCATCGCCGGCATCAACGCCCGCGGCATCACCTGTCTGGCCAGCAGCGAGGACTTCGCTGCCCTCGCCGCGCGGGTGCCAGGCGCCGATCTGCGGGAGCTGGACGGCGAGGACGGTAAGAACTGCGAGTTGGTCGTGGTGTTCGGCGGCGACGGCAACATTCTGCGGGCAGCCGAGTGGGCGCTGCCGCGGCACGTCCCCGTCCTCGGCGTGAACCTGGGCCACGTGGGATTCCTGGCCGAGCTGGAATCGTCCCAGGTGCCGGCCCTGATCGAGCACGTTGCGCGCGCCGACTACGTCGTCGAGGAACGCATGACGATCGACACCGTCGTCCGTGCCGAGCGCGGGGGCGAGGAGTTGTGGCGCTCGTTCGCGATCAACGAGGTGTCGGTGGAGAAGCTCGCCCGCGATCGCATGATCGAGGTGCTGGTGCGGCTCGACGACCGTCCGCTCTCCCGGTGGGCCACGGACGGCGTGCTCGTCGCGACGCCGACCGGCTCGACGGCCTACGCGTTCTCCGCGCACGGCCCGGTGATCTGGCCCGACCTGTCTGCGCTGCTGCTGGTACCTCTCAGCGCCCACGCGTTGTTCGCGCGTCCGCTGGTGTTGGGGGAGCACACCGTGGTGTCGATCGAGGTGCTGCCCGGCGGTGGCCCCGGCGGGGTGGTCTGGTGCGACGGTCGCCGGACGACCGATGTGACCGGCGGCATGGAGATCGTCGTAGGAGTCGGCGAGCACCGGCTGCGCCTGGCCCGCACGTCTGAGCAGCCATTCGTGAACCGTCTGGTGCGCAAGTTCGGGCTGCCGGTGGACGGCTGGCGCGGCGCCGCAGAGCGGGACGCCGCTCATGCTCGTTGAGCTGCGGATCGCCGATCTCGGCGTGATCGGCGACGCCACGATCGAGCCGGGCCCGGGATTCACCGCGGTCACCGGCGAGACCGGGGCAGGCAAGACGATGATCGTCACGGGGCTGGCGCTGCTGGCCGGGGCGAAGGCCGATCCGAGGCTGGTGCGCTCCGGGGCGTCCCGGGCGCTGGTCGAGGGACGCTGGCAGGTCGCCGACGAGCAGGTCGACTCCCTGGCGGAATTGGGTGCGGAGACCGAGGACGGCGAAGTGCTGGTCAGCCGCCAGTTGGGCGCCAGCCGCTCCCGGATGGCCGTGGGCGGCGCACAGGTGCCGCTGGCCACGGGGGCCGCGCTGGTGGGCGAGTGGGTGACCGTGCACGGACAGTCGGAGCAGCTGCGGCTGGGTACGTCCGAGCGCCAGCTGCAGGTGCTCGACCGGTACGCCGGCCCGCCGCTCGCGGCAGCAATCGAGGTGTACCGGGTCGACTACAGCGCCCGGAGGGCCGCGGCGGCCGAGCTGGCTGAGCTCACGACGCAGTCCCAGGCGCGGGCGCGCGAACTCGATCTGCTGCGGTTCGGGCTGGACGAGATCGCCGCCGTCGATCCGCAGCCCGGGGAGGATCAGGAGCTCGCGGCCGAGTCCGTCCGCCTGCAGGCCGTGGACGACCTGCGCCTGGCCGCCCGTGCTGCCCTCGTGGCCCTGGCCGGCGAGGAGGACAGCTTCGACAGCACGGACGCGCTCAGCCTCGCGGGCGCGGCGCGCAAAGCGCTGGCCCCCGCGGTCGAGAAGGACGCGCAACTGCGCCCAATCGCGGAAGAGCTCGCCGGCGCGGCAGCCGGGCTGGCGGACGCGGCGTCGGAACTGGCGTCCTACGCCGCGGGGCTGGACGCCGACCCGTTGCGGCTGGAGTGGATCGCCGGACGACGGGCCGAACTGGCCCACCTCACGAGGAAGTACGGCGACACGGTCGACGAAGTGCTCGCCTGGGCCGCTCAGGCCGTCACCCGGGTCACCCAACTCGACGCGGGCGAGGACCGGATCGAGGAACTGCGCGCGCAGATCGCAACCCTGGACGAGCGGCTGCTGACTGCCGCGGGGCGCGTGACCGCTCTGCGGCAGGCGGCCGCATCGGAGCTGGCCGGGCTGGTGGCCGAGGAACTGAAGGCGCTCGCGATGCCCCGGGCGCGACTGGTGTTCGAACTCACGCCGTCCGACCTCGGCCCGAACGGTGCCGACCAGGTGAACCTGCTGTTCTCCGCGAACCCCGGCAGCGCGCCCGGCCCGCTGGGCAAGGTGGCTTCCGGCGGTGAGCTGAGCCGCGTCCGGCTGGCCCTGGAAGTGGTGCTCGCGACCGAGGCCACCGGCGAGACCTTCGTCTTCGACGAGGTGGACGCTGGCGTGGGCGGCGCGGTGGCGCTGGAGATCGGCAGGCGGCTGGCCCGGCTCGCCGAGCGCTGCCAGGTGGTCGTGGTCACCCACCTCGCCCAGGTGGCCGCGTTCGCCGACCGGCACTACGTGGTCGCGAAGGCCGACGACGGCTCGGTGACCACCAGCGGGGTCCGGCTGGTCGAGGCCGAGGATCGCCTCGACGTGCTGGCCACGATGATGGGTGGGCTGGAGTCCAGCGACTCGGCGCTCGCGCATGCCCGGGAGTTGCTGGCGTCGGTGCGCAGCTGAACCCGCGCGACCAGGGGCCCGGCCTCAGCTCGGCGGCGCGTCGGGTGCCTCGGCGGATGTCTGCGCAAGGGCCAGCCAGCGGACGGGCAGCATCGCGGTGTCGAAGGGCGGCGCGTTGGGGTCGGGCTCGGTCATGTGCTCGCAGATGGCGACCGTGGCGACGGCGAGCAGTGACCAGGCACGATCGCCAGGGCCGCTCGCGGCGGGGTCGAGCCGCAGTCGTTCGTGGGGGACGCCGGAGGCGTTCTGCAGACCGAAGCCCTCGGAGACGGCGGCGAGGGCGGACGCCAGGTCGTGCAGGGTGAACCCGGCCCGGATCCGGCGTCCGCTCCAGCGCAGGACGGCGTCGTACACCTCGCCGTAGGAGGCGAGCGCCTCCGCGTGCCGCTGTCGGCCGGCGTCGACGAGCTGGGGGTCGCTGTACGAGCTGGCCCGGATCGCCAGCGTGGTGAGGAAGGCGACGTCCTGCGGATAGCTGCGCAGGTTCGGCTCCGAGCCGTACCTGATCGCGTCGTACCACGTGCCGTCCGGATCGAGCATCGCGGGGATCGCGGCGGCCACGGTCCGCTCGTTGGAGACACGGTCGCGGTAGCGCACGGCCTCCAGGGCCAGGTCCCGCTGGTAGGCGGTCTGGTCCTCCCAGATCCGGTACGCCGCGCCGGTGGTCAGCCCGGCACGTCGCAGCACCGAACTGAGCCGGATGTGGCCCACCGCCGCCGAGGGCCCCCGTTCGTGCAGGAGCTGGAGCCCGATCGCGATCAAGCGACGGCGGGTGTCTTCTGCGCTGTGTCGTGGCATGGCGGTCACCATCGGGTCCGAGGTCATTGGGGGTGTTCGAGAAGTAATTTACTTCGGCTCCGATGGGGTTCCGCGCCTGCTTCGTCCCTCGTCAGGATGGGGACGGCCGGGAAATCCCCGGCGGAGGACCACCAGAAGGACCCGCGCAATGAAGAGTTGGATCATCCGGAGTCTCGCAGCCACCGTGCTCGCGGTCGTCACCGCTCTCGGCCTGGTCGCCCCGGCGTCGGCGACGCCCAGAGCCACCCTGAAGGCCGCGGCGCAGGCGGTCGAGTACGAGTCGGTCGGCGGCTCGAACTACGCGAAGTACAAGGCGAAGTACCCCACCCAGCTGAACTGGACCAACGACGGCTGCAGCGTGCCGAACAAGGTGCTCGTCGCGGGCGGACTCGGGGTGGTGCTGAAGGTGTACGGCAAGGTCTTCGAGCACTCCTGCGACCGGCACGACTTCGGCTACCGCAACTACGGCTCGAACACATCGACGCCAGGAACGCATCCCGAGTTCAGTCCGACGAGGGCCACGAAGAACAAGATCGACTCGCGGTTCTACGGCAACATGAAGATCCAGTGCGACCAGAAGTACGGCGGTGTGGTCAAGGCCCCTCTGCGGGCAGCGTGCAAGGCGGCGGCCAAGACGTTCTACGAGGCAGTCAAGCACTTCGCAGACGACGCCTTCTTCGGCTGAACCGCACCGACCACCCGGCACGGCCGCTCCGGGCAAGGAGCGGCCGACCCGCCGTCCCGCGGAGCGTCGACTTGGTGGCCGACCGGTTCGGCCCTATAGGCTGGAGGCCCGTGGGTAACTCGACTCAGACCAAGCACGTATTCGTCACCGGGGGAGTCGTCTCCTCACTGGGCAAGGGGCTGACCGCATCCAGCCTGGGCAGCCTCCTCGTCGCCCGTGGCCTGCGCGTCACGATGCAGAAACTCGATCCGTACCTGAACGTCGACCCGGGCACGATGAACCCGTTCCAGCACGGTGAGGTCTTCGTCACCGAGGACGGCGCCGAGACCGACCTCGACATCGGGCACTACGAGCGGTTCCTGAACGTCTTCCTGACCGCGGAGGCCAACGTCACCACGGGCAAGGTGTACAGCCGCGTGATCGCCAAGGAGCGCCGCGGCGACTTCCTCGGCGACACGGTCCAGGTGATCCCGCACATCACCAACGAGATCAAGGACGAGATGCTGGCCATGGCCGGCCCCGGCGTCGACGTGGTCATCCACGAGATCGGCGGCACCGTCGGCGACATCGAGTCGCTGCCGTTCCTGGAGGCCGCCCGCCAGGTACGCCGCGAGGTCGGACGCGAGAACGCCTTCTTCCTGCACGTGTCGCTGGTGCCCTACATCGGACCGTCCGGCGAACTCAAGACCAAGCCCACCCAGCATTCGGTGGCCGCGCTGCGCCAGGTCGGCATCCAGCCGGACGCGATCGTCTGCCGCGCGAGCATGGACATCCCGACCGGCGTGAAGCGCAAGATCGCGCTGATGTGCGACGTGGACGAGGAGGCCGTGATCTCCTGCCCCGACGCGCCCAGCATCTACGACATCCCGCGGGTGATCCACAGCGAGGGCCTGGACGCCTACGTCGTCCGGCGGCTGGGGGTCTCGTTCCGTGACGTGAACTGGTCGAAGTGGGACGACCTGCTCGAACGCGTGCACCACCCGAAAGAGGAGGTCACGATCGCGCTGGTCGGCAAGTACATCGACCTGCCGGACGCCTACCTGAGCGTCTCGGAAGCGTTGCGTGCCGGCGGCTTCGCCAACTGGGCGAAGGTGAACGTGCGCTGGGTGGCGTCCGACACCTGCGAGACCCCGGCGGGGGCGGCAGCCGAGCTGGGCGACGTGGACGGCGTCTGCGTGCCCGGCGGCTTCGGCATCCGCGGCGTGGAGGGCAAGCTCGGCGCGCTGCGCTACGCCAGGGAGAACCAGGTGCCGACGCTCGGCCTGTGCCTCGGCCTGCAGTGCATGGTGATCGAGGCCGCCCGCGACCTGCTCGGGCTGGAGGACGCCGCGTCCACCGAGTTCGAGCCGGAGACCCACGCCCCGGTGATCGCCACGATGGCCGAACAGGTGCACATCGTCTCCGGCCAGGGCGACATGGGCGCCACCATGCGGCTCGGCGCCTACCCGGCCGACCTCGTCCCCGGCTCGCTGGTCGCGCAGCGCTACGGCACCACCCGGGTCAGCGAACGCCACCGGCACCGCTACGAGGTGAACAACGCCTACCGTGAGCAGCTCGAGGCCCACGGCCTGAAGATCTCCGGCACCAGCCCGGACGGCAACCTCGTCGAGTTCGTCGAACTCGATCGCGAACTGCACCCCTACTACGTCGCCACCCAGGCCCACCCCGAGCTCAAGTCGCGACCCACCCAGCCGCACCCCTTGTTCGTCGGCCTGGTGGAGGCGGCGCTGAAGCGCAAGCTGTCGGCCCGGCTGCCCGAGGACGCGGAGTGACCGTGCGCGTCCTCGCCCGCTCCGAGGTGACCGACGCGCCGCTGACCTGGCCAGTCGCCGCCCATGAGGTCCTCGGCTCCGGGGCGGTGTCCGACTTCGTGAACGACACCGTGACCACGCCGGACGGCGGCTCGATGGAGCGGCAGTACCTGCTGCACCCCGGCGCGGTCGGCATCATCGCCTGGGACGAGGCGGACCGGATCGCCGTCGTGCGGCAGTACCGCCACCCGGTCGCGTTCCGGCTGGTCGAGCCGCCGGCCGGGCTGCTGGACGCCGACGGCGAGAGCTGGCTGGCGGCCGCGGAGCGCGAGCTGGCCGAGGAGGCCGGGCTGCGCGCCACCCGGTGGCAGGTGCTGGTCGACCTGTTCACCACGCCCGGCGCGTGCCAGGAGACGTTACGGATCTACCTCGCCCGCGGCCTGTCCGAGGTTCCGGTGCCGGACGGTTTCGTGGCCGCGCACGAGGAGGCCCACATGGACGTCTGCTGGGCGGCCCGCGCCGACCTGGTGGACGCCGTGCTGACCGGGAAGCTGCAGAACCCCACCATGGTCTCCGGTGTGCTCGCGCTGGAGGTCGCCCGGCTGTCCGGGCGCCTGGAGGAGCTCAGGGCGCCGGACGCTGTCTGGCCGGCCCGGGAGGCCTGGGCGGAGCGCAACGCGTCGCTGGCCGGACCCGATGGCCACGCCGGCTGAGCCCGGGCCCACCGTCATCCCGGCGGATGCCGGGATCCCCGCACCTGCCCGGCGAACCGCGGTCGAGCGGCTCGTCCGCGGCTTCCTCGACCATCTGACCGTCGAGCGCGGGGCTTCGCCGAACACCGTTGCCGCCTACCGTCGCGACCTGGCGCGCTACACGACCTTCCTGGCCGGACGCGGCATTGAGGACCCCACCGCCGTCCAGGAGGCCGACGTCGCCGCTTTCCTGACGTCCCTGCAGGCACCGACGGACGGGCACAACCCGCTGTCGGTGGCCAGCGCAACCCGCAGCCTGGTCGCCGTCCGCTCACTGCATGCCTTCGCTGCCGCCGAGGCACTCACTCCTGGCGACCCTGCGGCCGGGGTGAAGCCGCCGAAGGCTGGACGCCACCTGCCGAAAGCGCTCGACATCGCGCAGGTGCAGGCGCTGTTGGACGCTCCGGACGCCACCACGCCCACGGGCCTGCGGGACGCCGCGCTGCTGGAGTTGCTCTACGGCACCGGAGGGCGGATCTCGGAGATCCTCGACCTGGACGTGGACGACCTCACCTCGATCCTGGCCGACCCGGACGCAGGCCTGCGGCTGTTCGGCAAGGGTCGCAAGGAGCGACTGGTGCCGGTGGGCTCGTTCGCCAGGAAGGCGGTGGAGGCGTGGCTGGTGCGCGGGCGTCCGGCGTTCGCGGGCACGTCCGGCCGGCCCAGTCCTGCGCTGCTGCTGAACAGCAGGGGACAGCGGCTGAGCCGGCAGAGTGCGTACGGCGTCCTGCAGAAGGCCGCGGCCGCCGCGCACCTCGCTGTGGACGTCTCCCCGCACACACTGCGACACTCGTTCGCCACCCACCTGCTGGACGGGGGTGCGGACGTCCGCGTCGTACAGGAACTGCTCGGCCACGCCTCGGTGACCACCACCCAGATCTACACGCTGGTGACCGTCGAGCACTTGCGCGAGGTGTTCCTCTCCGCGCACCCACGAGCTCGCTGAGTCCGCGCACTACGCTCGGGGCATGTCCACGTCCGGGCCCGGTCGCCGCACGCTGCTGGTCGCCGGCCTCGGCCTGCTGGCGGGGTGCACGGGTCAGCCGTCGGCTCAGCCCGGAGCCGTCGGGGCCGGCGACCCGACGTGGGCTCCGTCGGTCGGGTCAGCCACGACGCAGGACCCAGGTGATCCGAGCCCTGCGGCCACTCCGCACGACCGCGTGATCCCTACGGCCAGTGCTCGTGCGTCCGCGTGGACGTTCCGGGCGATGACCTACAACATCCTCTCGGGAGCGCGGCCTCCGTCGGCCTTTCCCAAGGTGCAGCCGAGCGACCTGAAGTTCGAGAACCGGGCTCCTGTGCTGGCCGAGTGGATCATGGCGGCACGGCCGGACGTGCTGGCCGTGCAGGAGAACGAGCCGATGCGCGCGCCGATCCGTCGGCCGCTGCGGCGCCTGCTGCCGCTCCTGGACGGTTACCGCGCGGTCCAGCCGAACTCGGACATCCCCATCCTGTATCGCGCGTCGGCGTTCGAGGTGCTCGACAGCGGGTTGCGGGTGATCTCGCGCAAGCGGCACGTCAGGTACGGGGCCTGGTGCCGGTTGCGGCAGCGCAGCTCCGAGCAGCAGGTGGTGGTCGCGAACACCCATCTCGACCCCCACCAGAGTGCTGCGGCCTTCCGCGCCAGGGAGGCGTCCCTGGAGGTGCTCACCGATTGGCTCAGGGCGGTGAACGTGCATCGCCACCTGCCGACGCTCCTGATGGGTGACTTCAACACCCCCTTCGAGTTCGGCAGCGACGGCCGCATCCACGGGCTCGGTCCGCTGTACGACGCGGGCCTGCGCAACAGCGAGGAGATCGCAGGACACGTGACCAGCGCCGTTCCGGGCGCCTCATCGCTGAACAGCATGGGCGCGGTGGTGAACGGTAGCTGGCGCTACGGGGCGGTCCGCCGCACGGGCACCCGGATGGACTACATCTGGGTAGGCCCCGAGTTCACCGTGGACACCTGGCAGGTGGTGACCGGACCGGGCGTACGGAAGGTGGACGGCGCGCCGTTCTTCGCGAACGGCCCGGTGCCGTCCGACCACAATCCGGTGCTCGCGGAGGTCAGCCTCCCGCTGACGTGAACCGCGGGAGGGCCGACTACGCTCGCACCATGCCACTGGGTCGCCGAGCCGTCCTGCTGGGAGCGGCGGGGGCCCTGGCGGGTTGCAGTGTGCCGGCGCCCCCGGCGGACGGACGCGCACCGCGTCCCCGGGCGACCCGTCTGGTGAGCCGGGACGGCTGGCGGACGGCGGTGATGACCTTCAACCTGCTGACCCCCAACCGCACCGCCGCCGACTTCAACCCGGCTGTGATCCCTTCGGACGTCGAGTTCGCCCACCGGGTGCCGGTGATGGCGGAATGGCTGGCCGGCGCTGCGCCAGACGTGATCGGGTTGCAGGAGAACGAGGTCAACGGAAGCGCCGCACGGCCGGTCGAGATGCTCGCGGCCCGGCTGCCGGGCTACGCGCCGGTGCTGCCGGAACTGGAGGTCCCGCTGCTCG
Organism: Propionicimonas sp.; assembly: GCA_036770475.1. Taxonomy (GTDB): domain Bacteria; phylum Actinomycetota; class Actinomycetes; order Propionibacteriales; family Propionibacteriaceae; genus Propionicimonas. Next base: position 14,659 of record DAIPJC010000053.1, read on the forward strand.
TCCGGACCTCCGCCTACGCCGTGGGCGAAACCGGGTACCAGGACATCAGCCAGGGCTTCTGGCGGCGAACGGTCGCCTGGGCGAGGCTGCTCCATCGGTCGACCGGCCGGGAACTGCTGGTGCTGAACACGCACCTCGACCCGTTCCAGCGGGCCGATCTCGCACGTGCCCGCGATGCCGAGCTCGCCGCCGTCGTCGCCCTCCTGCGCGGCATCGATCCCGGCCGGCGCACGCCGACCGTGCTCACCGGTGACCTCAACATCCGGTCGATCGGCCTGCGGACGCGAGAGGCCGCGGCGCTCGGCCGACTGCGCAGCTGTGGCCTGCGGGACGCGTTGCGGGTGGCGGAGCGGGACACCAGCCGAGTGCCTGGCGCCGCCACGCTGAGCACGTTCGGCACCGAGGTCGACGGCACCTGGCGCTACCGCGCCATTCGCACCGACAGGCTCCGCTACGACTATCTCTTCGTGTCGGCGGGAGTCACCGTGCACGGCTACCAGGTGGTCACGGGTCCCCGGGTGCGGCGGATCGGGGGCCGCCCCTACTTCGCGGAGACGGCCGTGCCCTCGGACCACTGTCCGGTGCAGGTGGACCTGTCGATCCCGGACGCGTGAGCGGCGCGTCCGTGCAGACTTGTCGACATTTCGCCGTAGGGTGACCGCGTGAGCAACTCCGACATCCCGGCCCTGATCGATCCCGAACCAACGCTGCTGGCGGGTGAGTTGGGGCCGACCGGACGGCCGCTGCCGGACCTGCCTGTGCCGACTCCGCCCGACCCGACGAAGCCCAAGCGCGCGCTGATCATCGCCATGTGCAACCAGAAGGGCGGCGTCGGCAAGACCACGACGACGATCAACCTGGGCGCCGCTCTGGCGGAGACCGGACGCAAGGTGCTGCTGGTCGACTTCGATCCGCAAGGCTCGTTGTCGGTGGGGCTGGGGGTGAACCCGCACACCCTTGAGACCAGCATCTACGACCTGCTGCTGAACAAGCACACGGCCGCGGAGGACGTGATCACCCACACGGTGGTGGCAGGGCTCGACCTGCTCCCGTCCAACATCGACCTGTCCGCTGCGGAGGTCCAGCTGGTCTCGGAGGTGGCCCGCGAGCAGACGCTGCGCCGGGTGCTGACGAAGGTGCGGCACAGCTACGACATCATCCTGATCGACTGCGCGCCCTCGCTCGGCCTGCTCACCGTGAACGCCCTGACCGCCTCCGACAAGGTGCTGATGCCGCTGGAGTGCGAGTTCTTCGCGCTGCGCGGCATCGCCCTGCTGACCGACACGATCGACAAGGTGCAGGACCGGCTGAATCCCGAGCTGGAGATCCTCGGCATCCTCGGCACGATGTACGACGCCAGGACGCTGCACAGTCGCGAAGTGCTGGAGCGGGTCGTGCAGGCGTTCGGCGACACCGTCTTCCACACCGTGATCCGGCGGACCATCAAGTTCCCGGAGACGACCGTCGCCGGCGAGCCGATCACCACCTACGCCACCACCTCGCCCGGTGCCGCGGCGTACCGGATGCTCGCCAGGGAGGTGCTCGCCCGATGCCCAGGCGCGTAGGACTGCCCGGCGCGGCCGAACTGTTCCGCCCGACCGCCACTCCTGAGACCGTTCCGGCACCGGATGCGTCGCAGGACAACGGCGACGGCTCGGCCGCGGCGGCCCAGGGCTCGGGGCGCGTGCGGCACGAGGAGAAGATCACGGTCTACGTGAGCAGCGACGAGCTGCTGGCGCTCGAACAGGCCCGGCTGACGCTGCGCGCGCAGCATGGCGTGGCGGTGGACCGCGGCCGGATCGTCCGGACGGCGATCGGGCTGGCGATGGCCGACCTGGCGGCGCGCGGGGGCGAGTCGGACCTGGTCCGGGGTCTCGGCGCGTCGTGAGCCTGCTCTCGGCGAACGAGGAGTTCACCGTCCACCTGACGAACTTCTCCGGTCCGTTCGATCTGCTGCTGCAGCTGATCGCCAAGCACAAGCTGGACGTCACCGAGGTGGCGCTGTCGAAGGTGACCGACGAGTTCGTGGCGCACATCAGGCAGATGCAGGCCAGCCAGGGCACCACAGCCTGGGACCTGGACCAGACCAGTTCCTTCATCGTCGTGGCCGCCACCCTGCTCGACCTGAAGGCGGCCCGCTTGCTGCCCCAGGGTGAGGTGGAGGACGCCGAGGACCTGGCGTTGCTGGAGGCCCGCGACCTGCTGTTCGCGCGGCTGCTGCAGTACCGGGCGTTCAAGATCGTCAGCAGCTGGCTGGCCGAGACCCTGGACGCGCAGGCGCGCCGGCATCCGCGTCCGGGCGGCCTGGAGGAGCGGTTCGCGACGTTGCTGCCCGACGTGGAACTCGACGGTTTCGCGGACGTGATCGCGGTGCTCGCCGGGCGGGCGCTCACGCCGAAAGAGCCGCCGCTGGTGATGCTGGAGCACCTGCACACGCCGCTGGTCAGCGTCCGGGAGCAGGCGGAGGAGATCGTCCGGCGGCTGCGCGAGCACACCGCGCTCACCTTCCGGGCGCTGACCGCGGACGCGTCCGACCGGCTCGTGGTGGTGGCCCGGTTCCTGGCGCTGCTGGAGCTGTTCCGGGAGAAGGCCGTCGGCTTCGAGCAGCTGACGCCGCTGGGCGAGCTGACCGTCCGCTGGCTCGGCACCGAGGTGGACGCCGACCGGATCGGCGCAGAATTCGATGAGACCCGGATCACCAACGAGGAGAACGCGGAATGACGTCTTTCGGGGCTTCGTCAGGCTCGGCCGGTACCCCTGTGGTCCCTGAGCCTGACGGAGGGCGGGACATCGCCGGGGCCGTCGAGGCGCTGTTGCTGATGGCGACCGAGCCGGTGCCGGCGTCCGACCTGGCCGAGGCGGTGGCCGTGCCCGTCGCCGAGGTGGAGGAGTGCCTGGCCGAGCTGGCCGCCTTCTACACCGAGACCGGGCGCGGCTTCGAGCTGCGCCGGGTCGGGAACGGCTGGCGCTACTACACCCGTGAGGAGCACGCGGACGTGATCGGCCGCTGGCTGCTGGAGGGCCAGCGTGGGACGCTCAGCCAGGCGGCGCTCGAGACGCTGGCCGTCGTCGCGTACCTGCAGCCGATCTCTCGCGGACGGGTGTCCGCCGTCCGCGGGGTGAACGTGGACGGGGTCATGCGCACGCTCGCCACCCGCGACCTGATCGAAGAAGTGGGTCGCGACGAGGAGACAGGCGCCCGGTTGTTCGCGACCACGAGCTACTTCCTCGAGCGGATGGGCCTGACCAGCCTCGACCAGCTGCCGCCGCTGGCCCCCCACCTGCCGGACGCGTCCGCGCTGGAGGCCGAGCTCGCCGGCCTGGCCGGCCACGGGACGGAGGAGCCGCTGCCGCTCGGGACCGACGGCGAGGACGTCGGCCTGCCACTCGGAACCGATGGCGAGGACGTCATCCCGGCGAAGACCGGGATCCCGGCACCGGCCGGGCAACCTACGGAGGAACAGTGAGCGAGGCTGACGGCGTTCGCCTGCAGAAGGTGCTGGCCCAGGCCGGCGTCGCGTCCCGGCGTGCGGCGGAGGATCTGATCTTCCGGGGGCGGGTCGAGGTGAACGGCGAAGTGGTGCGGGAGCAGGGGCTGAGGGTCGATCCGGCCACGGCGGTGATCCGGGTCGACGGCAGGCGGATCCCCCCGCAGCAGGCGCACGAGTACGTGGTCCTGAACAAGCCCCGCGGCGTGGTCTCGACGATGGAGGACCCGCAGGGGCGTCCGACCGTCGCCGACTACCTCGGCGAGCGCGGCCGGCTGTTCCACGTGGGCAGGCTCGACGCCGATACCGAGGGCCTGCTGATCCTCACCAACGACGGCGACTTCGCCCAACGCCTGGCCCACCCGTCGTACGAGGTGTCCAAGACCTACATGGCCGAGGTGACCGGCCAGGTGAGCGAGGCCACGCTGAAGCGACTGCGGTCGGGCATCCGGCTGGACGACGGTCCCGTGCAGGCCGACGAGGCCAGACTGGTCCAGGGCCTCGGTGACCGGAGCCTGGTCAGGGTCACCCTGCACTCGGGACGCAACCGGATCGTGCGGCGCATGTTCGACGCCGTCGGCCACCCCGTCCGCAAGCTGTCCCGGATCGCGATCGGGCCGGTGAAGCTCGGCGACCTGAAGCCGGGAGCCGTCCGCGACCTGACCAGGGACGAGATCGGCGCCCTGCTCGATCTGGTGAAGCTTTAGCGCCGGCATCCGGCGAGACCCTCGCTCTCGCCCCACAACGTGTCCCGAAGGTGTCGTGGTCGACGCTTTCGGGACACTTTGACGAGTCCCCGCCAGCTGGCGGCACGGTCGGCGGACCCCGTCTCTGCAAGGTGTCCCGAAGGTGTCGTCCTCGACGTCTTCGGGACACCTTGACGGGGCCTCGGCGAGAATGGTGGGCGTGGAGCGGGTACTGGGCGTCGAGACCGAGTACGGGCTGAGCGCCCGGGCGGGCGGACGTCGGCTGAGCGCACCGGAGGCGGCCGAGCTGCTGTTCCGTCCGGTCGTGGCCGAGTACCGGTCGGCCAACGCGTTCCTGGGCAACGGCGGGCGGCTCTATCTCGATGTCGGGTCGCACCCCGAGTACGCCACGCCCGAGTGCCGGAGCCTCGGGCAGCTGCTGGTGGCCGAGCGGGCGGGGGACGAACTGGTCGCAGGGCTGGCCGCGCGGGCGTCCCGGCTGGCCGCCGAACAGGGGACGGACGTCCGGTTCCGGCTGTTCAAGAACAACGTGGACAGCTTCGGCAACTCCTACGGCTGTCATGAGAACTACCTGGTCAGCCGCGAGCTGGACCTCGGATCGGCGGTCGACCTGCTGACCCCGTTCCTGGTGACCCGGCAGGTGCTGTGCGGGTCAGGACGCCTGGTGCGCGGCCAGTTCCGGATCAGCCAGCGCGCGGACCACCTGCACGACCAGTTGTCGGCGCTGACCACCCGCGCCCGTCCGCTGGTGAACACGAGGGACGAGCCGCTGGCCGACCCGGCGCGGTTCCGGCGGCTGCATGTGCTCGCCGGCGACTCCAACCTCGCCGAGCCGTCCGCGCTGCTGAAGGTGGGTACCACGGCCTCGATGCTCGAGCTGCTCGATCGTCCTGAGGGGCCGGACGCCCGGCTGGCGGCCTTCCGACTGGCCGATCCCGGCACGGCGCTGCGCCAGGTGGCGGGCGACCCGTGGGTGCTGCTGGACCTCGCGGACGGGCGCCGGCTCAGCGCCGTGGACCTGCAGCGGGAGCACCTCGAACTGGCGGCCGAGCACGCCGAGCCGGCGGTCGCGATGCTCTGGACCGAGGTGCTGGACGCGCTCGCTGCCCATGATCCCGAACGTGTCGCCGACACGGTGGAGTGGGTGGCCAAGCGTCGTCTGCTGGAGGAGTTCCAGCAGCGCCACCGGCTTGCTGTTGACGACCCGAAGCTCGCTCAGCTCGACCTGGCCTTCCACGAACTGGGCGGACTGGCTGGACTCCTCGAAGCGTCGGGCGCTGTGCGTCGACTCACCGATCCAGGTGACGTCGAGCGGGCCCTGACTGGGCCTCCCCTCGACACGCGGGCGGCGGCCCGGTCGTCCTTCCTGGAAGCCGCCCGCCGCCGCGGCGTGCGGCACACCGTGGACTGGCAGACGTGCACCGTGCACGACCTACCCGACGCCGCCGGGCGCCCGTTCGACCGGACGGTGCTCCTGCCCGACCCTTTGGCCCCACGCTCCGGCGAGCTCGACGACCTGCTCGCCGCGATAGGCGAGTAGGGAAGCGCCGCCCTCAGGCGGTTGGTCGAGACCCGGGTTTCGGTTGGTCGGGCGTGTCGAGACCTCTTCCCGGTCCCTG
>DAIPJC010000009.1:0-3212 GCA_036770475.1 Propionicimonas sp.
GCAGGCCCTGGTAGCCGTTCTTGTAGCCGATGATCTCCACCTCGGGAGCCAGCTCCGTGTACCGCTCGATCAGTCCGCCGATCGCGGACGAAAGGCAGGGAGCGAACCCCCCGGCGGTGAGCAGTGCGACCTTCTGGACCATCCTTGGATTCCAATCGTGTGGCGGGAGTCTTGAGCAGGCCTCAGCCTAGCGATTGTCCGGACGGGTTCGGCTGTGCACAACTGCCGTGAAACACCGGCTGGCGGGGCACAATGCTGCCAACCGAACGCGGAGGTGCGAGATGGAGCGAGGCCAGCGCGGAGTCTCGTTGTCGTCGTTCTTCGCCGTCGTCGTGCTGGCCCTGCTGCTCGTGGCCGGACTGGTCGTCGACGGCGGTGCGCAGGCGGTCGCGGCACGGCGCGCCGAACTCGTGGCGTCCGCTGCGGCGCGGGCCGCGGCCGACGAGACCGCGGCCGCGCGTCTCGCCGGACAGCAGCCGGACGCGGCCGCCGCGATCGCCGCAGCGCAGCGAGTGCTCACGGCCAGCGGCGACGTCAGCGGGGACGCGCGACTGGTCGCAGGGCGCGTGCGCGTGACCACCACGAGCGGCGCCGACACGATCTTCCTGAGCCTGATCGGAATCCGCCGACTGAGCGCGCGCGGCTCGGCCGAGGCCGAGCTGATCTCGAATCGATAGGGAATCAGCCGGCCTCCCGCGTGTTGTACCTGTCGTGAAGAAGATCGGATTCCTGTCCTTCGGCCACTGGTCGGACTCGCCCGGCTCGCGCACCCGCAGCGGTTCGGACGCCTTGCTGCAGTCGATCGACCTCGCGGTGGCTGCGGAGGAGTTGGGTGCGGACGGCGCCTACTTCCGCGTCCATCACTTCGCGCGGCAGTTGGGCTCGCCGTTCCCTCTGCTGGCCGCGGTGGGTGCCCGAACGAGCCGGATCGAGATCGGCACGGCGGTCATCGACATGCGCTACGAGAACCCGCTGTACATGGCCGAGGACGCCGGTGCGGCCGACCTGATCGCCGGCGGACGACTGCAGCTCGGCATCAGCCGCGGATCGCCCGAGCAGGTGATCGACGGGTTCCGCTACTTCGGCTACGTCCCTGAGGACGGGCAGACCGACGCCGACATGGGGCGCCGGCACGCCGAGGTGTTCCTGCGGGTGATCAAAGGTGAGGGCTTCGCGCAGCCCAACCCGCGTCCGATGTTCCCGAACCCGCCCGGGCTGCTGCGACTCGAACCGTTCTCCGCCGGGCTGCACGACCGGATCTGGTGGGGCGCCGGCTCGAACGCCACCGCGACCTGGGCCGCGGAACTCGGCATGCACCTGATGAGCTCGACCCTGAAGAACGACGAGTCCGGCAAGCCGTTCCACGTGCAGCAGGCCGAACAGATCCAGTTGTACCGGGACGCCTGGGCGGCGGCCGGCCACGACCGCAAGGCGCGGGTCTCGGTGAGCCGGAGCGTCTTCCCGATCGTGGACGACCGCGACCGCACGTACTTCGGCGGACAGGGGGAGGACGCCGACCAGGTCGGCTGGATCGACGCCAACACCCGCGCGATCTTCGGACGCAGCTACGCCGCCGAGCCGGACGTCCTGGTGGACCAGTTGCGCGAGGACGAGGCGATCGCCGCGGCCGACACCCTGCTGCTGACCGTCCCCAACCAACTCGGCGTGGACTACAACGCCCACGTGATCGAGGCGGTCCTCACCCACCTGGCGCCGGAGTTGGGCTGGCGGTAGGGCTCTTGGGAGACCGCCTTTTCGGCTGATCGAGGTTGTCGAGATCCCAGCGTCCGATGGTTTCGACAAGCTCAACCAGCCGAAGGCCTCAGACGCTGGCGGCCATCCTCCGGACTCCCTCGACCACCAGGTCGGGGGCGCAGGCGAGATTGATCCGGACCCACTGGCGATGCGAGCGGGCGAAGTTCACACCGGGGGAGAACGCGACCCGGCCCACGTCCAGGAAGTGGCGCGAGGGATCGGCGAGACCGAGACCAGAGCAGTCCGCCCAGGCGAGGTAGGTGCCCTCCGTGGGCGCGTAGGCGACGTCGGGCAGGTGGATGGCGAGCTCGGACGCCAGTACCTGTTTGTTGGTCGCCAGCTCGCCCACGAGTTCGTCGATCCAGTCCTGGGTGTGGGCCAGAGCAGCGGTATGGACGAGGTTGGCCAGGTGCCCGCTGGACTGTTGCGCGAGCGGAGGCAGCGTCCCGAGCACATCCGTGGCTGCAGCGCCTGCGACGATCAGTCCGGCCTTGAAGCCGGCGAGGTTCCATGCTTTGCCCGCGCTGGTCACGCAGACTGCGCGTTCGCCGCCGGGCACCGTGAGCAGCGGGACGAAGGTGGTCCCCGGGTCGACCAGGCAGGCGTGGATCTCGTCCACGATCACACGGACGCCGAACCGCTCGGCGAGTGCCATCACAGCGGTGAGTTCCTCGCGGGTGTGCACGGCACCGGTGGGGTTGTGGGGCGAGCACAGCAGGTAGGCCGACGGACGGTCAGGACTGGCGAACGCCGCCTCCAGCGAGGCCAGGTCGAGGCGACCAGCCGGGGTCAGCGCGGCCTCGGTGATCCGGCGCCGGTAGCCGGAGACGACCTGCCGGAACGGCGGGTAGACCGGCGGATTGATTACGACCGCGTCTCCCGGCGACGTGGTGGCCTCCAGTACCGCGAGGACCGAGTTCATCACGTCGCCTGCACGTCGCACCTGCGCCCGGACGTCCAGCTGCCAGCCCCAGCGCGCCGCAGCCATGGCGGCGAAGGCCTCGGCGTAGGCGGTGCCGTGCGGATAGCCCGTGTCGCTGCGCTCGATGGCGCCTTGCAGGGCGTCCCGAACGGCGGGTTGCAGGGCAGTGTCCATCTCGGCCACCCACATCGGCAGGACATCCGGGCCGTACGTCCGCCACTTGAGGCTGGTGCGCGTGCGGAGTTCGTCGAGGGTCAGCGACAGCAGAGCCATGGCCGCACCCTATCCGGCAAGGTTCTAGTCACTCACTTCGTTCCGACGCTTCCTCCTCCGTCGGATCACGAGCAAGCTCGCGTCCTCCCTCGTCGTCGCGTCTACTCACTGCGTTCCGACGCTTCCTCCTCCGTGTTCCGACGCTTCCTCCTCCGTCGGATCACGAGCAAGCTCGCGTCCTCCCTCGTCGTCGCGTCTACTCACTGCGTTCCGACGCTTCCTCCTCCGTCGGATCACGAGCAAGCTCGCGTCCTCCCTCGTC
>DAIPJC010000009.1:3312-105181 GCA_036770475.1 Propionicimonas sp.
TTCCTCCTCCGTCGGATCACGAGCAAGCTCGCGTCCTCCCTCGTCGTCGCGTCTAGGCTCGACTCCATGGCTCGCTACTTCGACGTACATCCGGACAACCCGCAGCCTCGCGCGCTCGGCCAGGTGGCCGACATCGTGCGGGACGGTGGTCTCGTCGCGTACCCGACGGACTCGGGCTACGCGCTCGGCTGCCGGCTCGGCAACCGGGACGGGCTGGAGCGGATCCGCACCCTGCGCCAGCTCTCCGACAAGCACCATTTCACGCTGGTCTGCAGTGAGTTCGCCCAGCTCGGCCAGTACGTGCAGATGGACAACGATGTGTTCCGCGCCGTGAAGGCCGCCACGCCCGGTGCCTACACCTTCATCCTGCGGGCCACCCGCGAGGCGCCGAAGGTGATGCTGCACCCGAAGAAGAAGACCGTCGGTGTGCGGGTGCCCGAGCACACGACGGCGCTCGCGCTGCTGCACACGCTGGGTGAGCCACTGATGTCGTCGACGCTGATCCTGCCGGGGGCGGACGACCCGATGACCGACGGATGGCAGGTCAACGACGAGTTGGGGACGCAACTGGACGCCGTCCTCGACTCCGGCGACTGCGGTCTGGAGCCGACCACGATCGTGGACCTGTCCGACGACGAGGTGGAGATCCTGCGCTACGGCGCCGGGGACCCGGCGCCCTTCGAGGCCTGAGCCTGGGCGAGGTCTGGCACGGCCCTGCGTGACGGTCGCTCACTCCCGGTCCTGAGGAGCCGTAGTGAGCTTGCGGGCGACGGCGTCACGAAGGGCGCGACCTCCTCAGGGACCGGTGTCCCAGAGGGCTCAGCCCACCTGAACCTCGATCACGTGGTAGCCGGTGGCTCCGTCCGGGAGCACGCCCTGTACCTGGGCGGTCTGGGGGACGCCGGCGCCGTCGTAGGCGCGCGCGGACAGGCGGTGGCGCCCGGAGGTGGCGTCCCAGGGCAGGTACCACTGGCGCCAGTAGTCCAGGCCGACATCGGGGCCGAGGCGGGCGTCCTGCCAGGGCCCGTCGTCGACCTGCACCTGGACGCGGCTGATCCCGCGGTGGGTGGCCCACGCGACGCCGGCGATCGCGATCGTGCCCGCGTTGACGCTGCCGTGCGGGGTGTCGATCCGGGTGGCGGTCTTGACCGGGGCCTGCTCGGCCCAGCCACGCGCCGTCCAGTAGGCCTCGTCGGCGGCGAACGTGGTCAGCTTCAGCTGCGTGAGCCACTTGGTCGCCCCGACGTAGCCGTACAGGCCGGGCGTGAGCAGCCGCGCGGGGAACCCGTGCTCCCTGGTCAGCGGCTGCCCGTCCATCGCGATCGCGACCATGGCGTCCCTGCCGTCGAGCAGGACCGGCAGGGGAGTGCTGGCCGTGAACCCGTCCGACGACGTGCTCAGCACCTGCTCGGCGCCCGGAGACGGCTGGGCGCGCGCCAGCAGGTCGGCGACGCGGACCCCGAGCCACCGCGTGCTGCCGCAGTAGGGACCGCCGATCTCGTTGGAGACGCAGGTCAGGGTGATGTCGCGCTCGATCATGGGCATGGCCAGCAGCTCGTCCCACGAGATCGCGAACGGGTTGGCCACCATGCCGGTCACCTCGAGACGCCACTGGTCGGTCTCGAGCCCCGGGACGAAGAGCGCGGTGTCGACGCGATAGAAGTCCGACACCGGCGTCCGGAGCGGTGACACGCCGGCCACCGTCCGCTCCAGCCCGGTCGGGAAGGCCGGGGCGGGTGACTTCGGGCGCGGGATGGTGATCGGGGTCGTGGTGGGCGCGCTGCCGCGCGCGGCGGGCAGGTTGGCCGTCGCGAGCACGCCCAGGAGCCCGGCTCCTCCGGTGAGCAGGAGCCGACGATCGAAGCCGCGCCGCAGTTCCGGGCCGGCGTCCCCTGGCTCTGCCCAGCGGGACTGCCAGCGCAGCACGCCGATCGCCACCGCGGCGGCGAGCACGCTCGGCAGGGCGTCCAGCAGCGTGGCGTCGGGACGGGTGAGCGCAGCAAGCACGCCCAGCAGGCCGAGACCTGCGAAGAGCAGGTCCCCCGTGAGGGCCCTTCGGGCCGACCCGATACCTGCCACCGCACCCACGACGCACAGGGCGACGACGACGGTCAGCACGAGGAGTGGCTTGTCGGCTGTGCCGACCGTGGAGATCGCCCACTCTTTCAGCCCGGCGGGCGCGAGGTCGATGACGGCCGCGCCCACGGCCTGCAGCGGCGCGGACGCGGGGTCGAACAGGGTGCCCAGCACCTGACCGGCCGCCGTGCCCAGCCCGGCGGCGGCCACGCCTGCGACGGCGCGCGCGGTGCGGGTCACCCGGCCAGTATTGCTCGGCGCCTTTCCCGGGCGACGCCCGAGGTTGGTGGCACAGTTGCCCACCTCGAGGTGGGCGGGCGGAGGTCCTCAGTCACCGCCTCACCACAGACCGGTCACCCACCACGCCAGGCCGGCGCAGGCCGACGCGAAGAGGACGCTGGAGAACGTGCCGATGATGAACCGCTCGGCGGCACCGCTGGTGGTCGCCTTCAGTTCCGGATAGCGGGCGAGGCCCTTGATCGCGAGGACGACCGCGATGCCGGCGCTGAAGCCGGCGAGGATCGACGCGTAGATCGCGAGCCGTTCGAGCAGGCCGATCCAGTGCCCACCGCGCAACTGGGCGGAGGCTGCCTCGATCCCGGGAGCCTCGGCCGGCTCGTCACCGGGAGTCTTCGGCTTCTTGTGCGGAGGACGGTCGGCCAGACGCAGGACCACGCGCACCAGCGGACTGCCGACCAGCGTCGCCACCAGGCCGACGACAACAACCACCAGTGCCTTCAGCGCGGCGCTCAGCACGGGGTTCATCCGTACACCGCCGTCGAGGCATCCTGCAGGCGGGCGAGCAGGCGGATGCACAGTTCCGCGCCGCGGAGTGCCTCCTGGCGCGCGGCGCGGGCGAAGCGCTGGCTGACTGCGGAAGGGCTGATGCCGAGCCGGGCGGCGGCCTCGGCGTTGGTCAGGCCGTGGTCGAGGAGGTCCATCAGCTCCCACCCCTCCCTGCTGCGCCGGGCCAGGACCGAACGAACCAGCCAGAGCCCGGCCTCGGCGTCCCTGGCCGTCCCGATCACCTCACCGTACCGGTCGTCCCTGACAACAGGGTCGACCGCGAGGGCGAGTCCGGTGGGGGAGCGCCGGGAGGCGCTGATCGCCGTCCGGGCGGCGAGGTAGGCGCCGCCGCGCGCGGCGCGGGTGGAGCCAGGCAGGGGAGTCTCGACCGTCCCCGCTCCGATGCCGAGCCGCCAGCCGTCCAGCCGGGTCAGGCGGAGCACGGCCTCGACCACGCTCTCGGGGCTGGCCGCGAGGCCCTGGACCTCGTCGCCCGCGGTGCGCTCGAACGGCAGGATGACGTCGAGTCCGGCGAGAGCGTCGAGCGCGGCAGGGACGCGATCGGCATCCGACCGGCTGTCCACCTGGTCAGCGACGATCGCGAAACTGAAGGTGTTAGGCTTCATTTCTCAAGATTAAGCCTTAAGTCTTCACAGAGCAATGCTCTACATGCCCAGCACGAGGGGGAGCAGGAAGAGGAGTCCCAGCGACCAGATCAGGTGCGTGATGATCGGTCCGAGGACTCCACCGCTGACTCGGCGCTGCAGCCCGGTGACGACGCCGACCAGCGCCGCGGCGATCACCATCAACGGGAGCCCGCTGGGGATGGTGGTGAGCGCGTACACGAGCGTGGTCACGAGCAGGGCTTGCTGACCTCCGACGGCGGCGTAGAGCGCGCCGCGAAAGAAGATCTCCTCGCCGACCGCGACCAGTGCGGTGAGAATCGCGACCACCGGCAGAATGCCGTAGCGGGCGTGGTCGAGCAGGACGATGAGCGGGCCACGCAGGTAGGGGACCGGCGCCACCAGAGCGGCGCCGGCCAGGAAGGCGGCCAGCAGCAGTGTGCCCAGGATCAGCGCCTGGACGATGCCGCGCCCGTCCGTCGTGCCTGCGCGGGTGTGGGACCGACCCAGGTAGATCTTGCCGGAGAGCATCCCACCGACGATCCAGGTGGCGGCGAGGGCGAGCGTCGTCGCGTAGAACGCGGGGTCGCCGGGCTGCAGTCGCAGGGTCAGCGCGAGCATGAAGGAGCCGACGGCGAGGGTGACCGAGGAAATCCACCGCCGCTGGACGAGCGCCTCGGCCGACTCGTGGTGATCGCGTTCGACCGGGTTCACCACGGCCGCGCCGAAGAACTCTCGCAGTTCGGCGACGGGGTTGATCACTGAACCGCTCCTTCGCTCGGTCGGACGCAGCGCTGCGTGTTGAGCCACATGCTAACGGTCCCAGCGTGAGTCGACAGCCCGGGGGCCGACCAACGGGTGGCGGCCTTCGCGCTTCGATGAATTCAGACAGGAAACGGCGAGTCGCCACAGAGGTCCGCGAGGACCGCGGTCGGTTCGAGGCGGACGAGGTCGGCGGCGGCGATCTCGATGGTCAGCTCAGGGGTGCCGCCACCGCAGTAGAGCACCGGGTGGTCCAGGAGAGAGCGGTCGAGGACGCGCACGACCCGCGGGTCAGCGCAGACGGGCGTCACGCCGCCGGGCGTCATGCCCAGTTGACGGAGTTCGTCGGCCAGCATGGGTCGCAGGGCTGCGCGCGCCACGCCGAGCGCGCGGGCGAGATTGCCGTAGCGGAGCCTGGCCCGGCCGGGAATCGCAGCGAGGACGAAGCGCTCGTCCGGCAGTGTGAATGCGAGCGTCTTGGCCGAGGTGTCGATGTCGAGCCCGGTGAGGTGGAGTTCCGCCTCGGTACGGGCTGGCGGATGTTCGTGCAGCCGGAACGGGATGCCCGCCCTGGTGAGAACGTCAGCGGCGATCGACTCGGTCGGGCTGGTCACGCGCTGCAGTCTTGCAGAGCCACCCGGGGTCCGGGGGAACCCCGGGTGGCATCCCGCTCAGCGAGAAGATCAGTGGATGGCGTGGACTGGGACCGGAGTCGGGGTGAAGCCCACGGGCAGCGGGGCGCGAGACGGGCGAACCGGGGTCGGCGTCGGCGCGGGCTGCGGCTGCTCTGCGCCCTCGTAGACGACGACACCTTGATACTCGGGGTGGCAGCGCAGGACGTGCTCAATGCCTTCGGACCGGCTGTGGAAGCGGTCGTCGCAGGCCGCGCAGATGTAGCGATCGTCACCGGCGACCATGCGGTCGAGCCAGTGGTCGAACCGGGAGACCAGCTTGGCGGTGATGGTGCTCATGAGGTGCGTCCGATCAGATGTGGGGGGAGGCCACCGTGGTGGCTTGGTTTGGTCGAAATGTCATAATGTGGCTTATCGGACATCTGGTTCCGACCGGTACAGGGGTCTGGCGGTCCTTCGTCCGCTGCTTCCTGCTGTCCTGGTCCCGACTGCGATTCTTGGGAACTGGGTGGCCACAGTCCGGGATCGTTCACGCAGGAGCATGCGGTGTGGGTTGGCTACGGGTGGAAGTTCGTGAGGAAGTTCACCACCGGGGCGAACAGCACGTCCCTGGTGGCGATCCCGAGGGTCGTGACGCCGGTGACGACCACGGCCGCGATGAAGGCGACGAAGATGCCGTATTCGACGGCCGTCGCCCCGCGTTCCCAGTTCCTTTTGGTCATAGCGGCGATCCTAATCCAGCACCGGTGGCCCTGAAAAGCGGGATCAGGAACTTTCAATGCAATTCTTGGGCCTCATTTGTCCCCCCTTCGGGCGACAATTCAGGGTATTTGTCCCCCGCGGGGAGGACATTTGTCACCCTTTAGGAGGACATGATTGCGCCGAGAGCCCGCGGCGGGTGTGGGGCCGCAGCAGTTCGAGCCGGGTGGCTCAGAGGTTGATCATGTGCCCGGAGATGCCCTCCACGGCCTCCTTCAGGGCTTCGGAGAGACTGGGGTGCGCGTGGATGTTGCGGCTGACCTCGTCCGCGGTGAGATCCCACTGCTGCGCCAAGGTGAGTTCGGGCAGGAGTTCAGTGACCTCCGGTCCGACCATGTGGGCGCCCAGGATCTCGTTGTAGCGGGCGTCCGCGACAACCTTCACGAATCCCACGCCTTCGCCCATGCCGTTGGCTTTTGCATTGGCGCTGAACGGGAACTTGGCGACCTTGACCTCGTAACCCCTGGCTTTCGCCTGTTCCTCGGTGTAGCCGAAAGACCCGATCTGCGGCTGGCAGTAGGTGGCCCGCGGGATCATGTCGTAATTGATGGGCATGGTTTCCACGCCGGCGATGGTCTCCGCAGCAACAACGCCCTGCGCCTCGGCGGTGTGCGCGAGCATCAGCTTGGCGGTCACGTCCCCGATCGCATAGATGCCGGGCACATTGGTGCGCATGTAGTCGTCGATGGCGATCGCGCCGCGCTCGGTCAACGCGACGCCGGTGTTCTCCAGTCCGTAGCCATCGGTGCGCGGCGCGAAACCGAGGGACTGCAGCACGCGCTCGGCCTCCAGAACCTTCCCCTCTCCCCCGCCGGCCGGGCTGACCCGCACCCGGACGCCCTCCGCATACTCCTCGATGGCGTCGACCTTGGTGCCGGTCAGCACGGTCACGCCGAGCTTGCGGTAGGCCTTGGCGATCTCGGCCGAGACCTCTGGATCCTCGTTGGGCACCATCCGGTCGAGGTACTCCACGATGGTCACCTGGACGCCGTAGTTCGCGAGCACGTAGGCGAACTCGGTGCCGATCGCGCCCGCGCCGCAGATAACGATCGAGCCGGGCAGCGTATCGGCCAGGATCTGCTCCTCGTACGTGACCACGCGCGCGGACCGCTGGGTGCCGGGCAGCATCTTCGTGACCGAGCCGGTCGCGATGATGCAGGACTCGAAGGTGACAGTCTCCTCACCGTCGTCGGTGGTCACCTTCAGGGTGCGCGCGTCGACGAACTCGCCCCAGCCGTTGAAGGTGGTGATCTTGTTCTTCCGCATCAGGAAGCCGATGCCCTTCACCGACCGCTCCGACACCTGCCGGCTGCGCTTGAATGCCGTCGCGTAGTCGAACGTCACTTCGCCGTTGATGCCGAAGACGTCCTTCTCGTGGGTGAAGATGTGCGCGATCTCCGCGTTGCGCAGCAGGGCTTTCGTCGGCACGCAGCCCACGTTCAGGCACACTCCGCCCCACCACTGCTTCTCGATGACGGCGACGCTCTTGCCCAGTTGGGCGGCGCGGATGGCAGCGACATAGCCCCCGGGACCGGCGCCGAGGACAACGACATCGAAGTGTTGGGTCATGGCGGTCACTCTACGACAGGAGCGGAGCCGGCTGCCCGCGCTGAAGGCGTGCGTCGAAGGGGTCGTGATTCCACGTCGGGCTGTGCTCATATCTCATGTGAGATAAGCTGCCGACGTGGTAGACCTCCTTCCGAGCAGCATCGGCAGCCTCATCCGGGACGCGCGCAAGCAGCGGGGACTCACCCAGCAGGAGCTCGCGGACGTCCTCGGCACCTCCCAGAGCGCTGTGCACCGGATCGAGTCCGGTGGCCAGAACCTCAGCCTGGAGATGATCAACCGGATCGCGACCGCACTGGACTCCCCCCTGATCACCGCGGGGCCGGGTGGCCCCATGCACCTGCGGATCCACGGCCCGGTGACGCTGCACGGCTCCATCGCGGTCCGGTCGTCCAAGAACGCGGCCGTGGCGCTGCTCTGCGCGTCCCTGATCAACCACGGACGGACGGTGCTGCGCGGGATCGCGCAGATCGAGGAGGTGAACCGGATCCTCGAGGTGCTGGTCAGCATCGGGGTGCGCGCCACCTGGTCGGACGACAAGTCGGAGCTGGAACTCCACCGTCCCGCGGACCTCGACCTGGCCGAGATGCACGTGGACGCCGCCCGCCGGACCCGCTCGATCATCATGTTCCTCGGCCCGCTGCTGCACTCAGAGGACGCCTTCGACCTGCCCTACGCCGGCGGCTGCAACCTCGGCGCCCGCACCGTGACGCCGCACCTGCAGGCGCTGCGGCACTTCGGGCTGAGCGTGCGGACGACGCAAGGCTTCTACCACGCCGAGGTGCACACGTCGCCAGAGGCGGACCGGCGGATCACGCTGACCGAGCGCGGCGACACGGTCACGGAGAACGTCCTGATGGCCGCTGCCCAGTTCCCGGGCCGCACCGAGATCCGCAACGCGTCCAGCAACTACATGGTCCAGGACCTGTGCTTCTTCCTCGCCGAGCTCGGCGTGCGGATCGAGGGCATCGGCACGACCACGCTCACCGTCCACGGCCTCGACCGGATCGAGGCGGACGTGACCTTCTCGCCGTCCGAGGACCCGATCGAGGCGATGAGCCTGATCACCGCCGCGATCGTGACCGGCTCGGAGATCACGGTCGAGCGCGCGCCGATCGAATTCCTCGACATCGAACTCGCGATCCTCGCCGAGATGGGCCTGGACTACTCGCTGAGCCCCGAGTACACGTCCTGCAACGGCAAGACCCGGCTGGTCGACATCACCGTGCGTCCATCGGTGCTGCGCGCCGCAGCGGACAAGATCCACCCGATGCCGTTCCCTGGCCTGAACATCGACAACCTGCCGTTCTTCGCGGTGATCGCCGCGGTCGCCGAGGGCCGCACGATGATCCACGACTGGGTCTACGAGAACCGCGCGATCCACCTGGTGGAGCTGAACAAGCTCGGCGCGGACGTGCAGCTGCTCGACCCCCACCGGATCGTGGTCACCGGGCCCACCCGGTGGCGCGGCCAGGAGGTGATCTGCCCTCAGGCACTGCGTCCGGCGGTGTGCCTGCTGCTGGCGGCACTCGCCGCGCGCGGGACGAGCGTGCTACGGGATGTGTACGTGATCAACCGCGGTTACGAGGACCTGCCCAACCGGCTGAACGCCCTCGGCGCGCGGATCGACGTCTTCCGCGACTGACCTCCCGCCTGGGCAGGAATGCCCAGTCCGTTCGGCGGCGGACGGCGCTCCAATGGAGTGAGCGGCGAAGGGGGAATCGCGATGGACGTCCAGGCGGCGGCGGAACGGGCGGCTCTGGAGGACAAGGCGGCCCTGGACACCTACCGGACCCTGCGGGCGGGGCTGGTCGCGATCGGCCTGCTGCTCGGGGTGGGACTGGTCGTCCACATCGTCCGGGCCGGCGGACGCGTGCCGCCGTCGATCTCCGCGACGTTCTATTCCGACGACCTGCGCGGGATCTTCGTGGCCACGCTCCTCTCCGTGGGCCTGGCGCTGGTGGCCGTGAAGGGACGGCCGGGCGCGGAGAACACCCTGCTCGACATCGCGGGCGTCCTGATCCCGGTCGTGGGGTTCGTCCCGACCCCGGTCGCGGACCCGAGCTGCCCGGTGCCCGGGCGGGACTGTGTGCCCGTTGCCCTGCACGCGGCGATCGACACCAACATGTGGGCCTACCTCGGCGCGGGGCTGGTCGCGCTCGTGGTCGCGGGCCTGCGGATGTGGTCGGTCCGTTCGTCCACGCCGTGGAGCCTCTCCACGCGCCGGGGACTGGTCGTCGTGGGGGTGCTCTGGCTGGTCTACGCGGGCGCCTACGCCTTCGCTCGGCCGGTGTTCATCCAGTTCGCCCACTACACGTCAGCGATCTCTTTCTTCCTGCTCCTGATCGTGGTCGTCTGGATCAACGGACGCACCTCGCTCGGGATCAATGACCTGGCCGACCTCTCCGGCACGACCTACCGCAGGATCTACCGGACCATCGCCATTGCCATGCTGGCCGCCGTGGCGATCGGCATCGTGGTGTTCGTCGTGACCGGCCAGCAGAACGCCGTGGTGGACGACCGGTTCCCTGTCGTGTTCTGGATCGAGGCCGTGCTGCTGACCCTGTTCGTGACCTACTGGGTCTTCCAGACCGTCGAGCTGTGGAACTACTCCGTGCCGCCACAGGCCGTCCTTGCATTGCCGGACGTGCCGACGGCCGACTCCGCGATCGGGGTGCCTAGCCCACCGTCAGCAACGGCGTCGAACTGAGCAGGATCGGCGTGGCCGACAGCGGGACGGCCAGCCTGCCGTGGTTCCACGCGGGCATGGGGACGTCCTCTGCGAAGGCGTTGGCGACGTGGATGCGGTCGTGCACCCACTGCCACTCGAAGGCCTCACGGGCGTCCTCGTCGCCGCCGAAGGGATCGGCGTCCCGCCACAGCACCTGCAGCGCCTTCTCCGAGCCGGGTGGGAAGACGGCGGTGAAGGCCTGCACGTCCTTGCGGTCGCCGAGCGTGATCCGCTCGACGGCGACCGCGTCCTGCAGCGCGGCCGCGAGCATCCGGAAGGTGGCGGCCGACGGCTGGGCGTCCGCGAGTTCCCCGTCCCGGAAGTCGAGCAGCGCGAGCCGGGCCGAGACGAGGCCGAGCATGTTGTACGGGTCGGAGTAGTCGGGGACCTCGGGGGCCAGGTCCCAGTAGCAGGTGGTGGTCACGCCCTCGGCGAAGGCGGTCAGGTTGCGGGTGACCAGTTCGCGGCAGGCGATCCGGTCGCGTCGGGTGGCCACGTCCGGCGGGCAGCCGTCCAGGAACTGCTGCAACTCCGCGGGCAGTTCGGGCAGGCGTCGGTAGAGCTCTCGCATCGCGCGCCGGTCCGGCGTCTCGGCCTCGCCCGCTGCGCCCTGCGGGAGCTCCGCCGTGCCCTCGCCGAAGGCAGCGAGCATCGTCGTCTGGACGGCCTGCTCGGCAGCGGGGAACCCGAAGATGGTCGGTCCGCCGTACTCGCCGACGACGAGGGGCTGGTCGCAGCCGTTGCGGTCGAGCAGGTCACGCACCGCGGCGAGATGGTCGGGGATGCGCCGGGGATCGTCGTACAGGTGCACGTCCGCGACGTCGAAGGACGCGGCCGCCGCGCCGCAGACCGTGCCGAAGAACTGCCACGCCTCGCTGCCAGATTCCGAACTCAGGGCGTCGTAGCCGATCCCGCCGAGCACCACGTGCCCCGCGCCGGGCACGGATCGAACCGCGTCGGCGAACGTGGTCAGGAGCTCCGCGTACTCCCCCGCGCTGCCGCTCCAGAGCAGGCCGGCGTTGCTGGGCTCGTTCTCGCACTGCCAGTAGTCCACCTGGTGTTCGCACCGGCGCACGAGTTCAACGACGAACCGTGCGTACGCGGCCGGGTCGTGGGGCGGGGAGGGCGGCAGGAAGGACGTCGGCGTCCGGGTGGCCCACGGGGAGCTGCTGCAGACGGTCACCCACAGCCGGCCCCACCCGGCGACCTGCTCGAGCAGGCGGTCGACGACCGTCCAGTCGTACCGTTCGGGCTCTGGCTCCACCTGCCCCCAATAGACGTACGCCCTGACCAGAGCCGTATTCAGGCCGCGGGCGGCCGGGCCGAAGTCTTCCGGCGCGCCGAACAGCCCGTAGCTGATCCCGCGGACAACGCCCATCGTGAGCACGCGCAGAACACCTCCGTCTCGTCCCGGTCTGTGTCATGGCCACCGTACCCAACCGCTGGTACGGCGAACCTCGTCGGGGGGCTCCTCAGGGCTCGGGGGGCGGAGGCGGGATGGACGCCAACCCGGGTACGCGTCCGGGCCAGACCAGGAGGACGCGGCAGGCTGCGTGGTCGACCACGAACCGGGTGTGCCTGTCGAGGCTGCGCGGACCCAGGCGGGACAGGTCGCCGTCCCTGGCGAGCACGAGGACGTCCGCCTCCGCGGCGGCCGCGGTGACCTCCCTCTCGACGCGTCCCTCGCGCAGCAGGGTGGCGGCCGGCCTGCCGAGCCTCGCCGCAGCGGCGTCGAGCATGGCGCGCTTCGCCTCCCGAGCGATCTCTGTGACGCGGACGCCGGGGTCGCGTCCGCTCCCCCGTCCCCACAGGCCCGTCCTAGCACCGGACGCCTGCGCGGCGAGGTCGCCGGGCAGGGCGGCGAGCAGGGTGACTTCCGTGTCAGGGAAGAGGTCGTTTACGGCGTCCACGCAGGCCGGCCAGGTGGCCTCCGCGATCCAGACCAGCACTTTCACAATGCACCTCCGAACAGTTGCACCGAGCCCCACAGGGCGACGACGGCGGCGACGATCGCGACGGGCGTTGCCAGCAGGCCCAGCCAGGTGAACTCGGCCAGCGGGGCCTCGTGGTCGTGCGCGTGCATGATCCGGCGCCACAACAGCGTGGCCAGCGACCCGACATAGGTCAGGTTGGGCCCGACGTTCACGCCGACCAGGACGGCGAGGGTGGGGCCCACTCCCCCGCCGGCCGCGAGCGGCAGCAGGATCAGCACCGCAGGCAGGTTGTTCACGAGATTCGCCAGCACCGCGGCCAGCCCGGCCCACGCGAGCAGCGCGGCAAGCGAGTCGCCGGACGGCACGATGTGCCCCATCAGGTCGGCGAGCCCGTTGTCGACCACAGCCTTCACGACGATCCCGAGCGAGATCACGAAGGCGAGGAACGGGACATTCAGTGACACCGCCACCTCGCGCGCGCGCACCTGGCCCACACGCAGCGCCCGGACGGCGAGCACGAGCGCGCCGACGGCCGCCACCCAGACGACTTCGATGTGGAGGAACGAGGCCGCCACGAACCCGGCGAGGGTGAGCGCGAGGACGGTTGCGCTGAATCGCGGGAGCCTGACGTTCTCCTGATCGCCCTCGCCCGTGCCCGCGCCCACGCTCAGGTCACCGGCGAAGTACCAGCGGAACGCCAGGTACTCCACGACCAGGACGGCCAGCCACGGCAGCAGCATGACCAGCCCGAACTGGACGAAGCCGATGCCGAGCGCGGTCATCGCGAGCAGGTTCGTGAGGTTCGACACCGGCAGCAGCAGCGAGCCGCCGTTGGCGAGGTGCGTGCAGGCATAGACGTGCGGACGCGGCCGGACCCCGACCCTGGCCGCGGTGGCGAAGACCACCGGCGTGAGCAGCACGACGGTCGCATCCAGGCTCAGCACGGCCGTGGTGGTGGCGGCGACGACGAACACCAGCAGGAGCAGGCGATGCGGCTCGCCCCGGCTGCGCCGGGCCATGAACTGTCCGGCCCAGTCGAACAGGCCGTCCCGCGCGCAGAGATCGCTCAGCACCAGGACAGCGGCGAGGAAGCCCACCACGGGAAGCAGCTGAAGGCTCTCCTGCGCGGCGCGGTCAAGGCCGATTCCGCCCGTGACCAGCACGACGAGTGCCGCGGGCACCGCTGCCACCGCCTCGGGCAGGCCTTTCGGGCGGACGACGGCGAAGACCAGCACCGCGGCCAGCAGCACCGCGGCCAGCACCTCCGCCCCGGCCATGGCTTCAGCGCAACCGCTCGACGGCGAAGTGGTGGTCGGGGTGCACCAGCTGGTCCTGCGCGCCGACCAGCAGCAGTTCGTCCGACCCGGCGTCGGTGGTGGCCTTGAGCAGGGAGTACACGACATCCGCTGTGCGGCCCATCGCCTCCCCCGCGTGGTCGCCCTCCAGGTAGTGGGCGAGGAAGAGCGCGGCGGTCAAGTCGCCGGAGCCGGTGAACGTCCGCTCCAGTCGCGGTGTGGTGACCTGCCAGGCGCCGTCCGCTGTGTCGACCAGCATCAGGATCTCGTCCGGGTCGACGCTGTCCAGCACGGTCGAGGTCACCAGCACCACGTCCGGGCCGGTCGCGCGCAGCGCCTCCGCCGCGTCGAGCACCTCTTCGACGGTCGTCGTGGTGCGTCCGGTGAGGTAGTCGAGCTCGAAGTGGTTCGGGGTGACGATCTGCGCCGCCGGGACGACCTGGTCGCGCATGAACTCGGGGATCCCCGGACGCACGTAGACGCCGCGTCCGACGTCCCCGATCACCGGGTCGCAGCAGTAGATCGCGCGGGGGTTGCGCTGCCGCACCAGCTCGACCGTCCGCAGCACCTCCGCGCCCACATCGGCTGCCCCCTGGTACCCGGACAGGACCGCGTCCACCCGGCTAAGCACGCCGCGCTCGTCGATGCCCTTCACGACGTCGGCGATGTCGGACGCGCGGAGCAGCGGGCCGCGCCACGCGCCGTATCCGGTGTGGTTGGAGAAGTGGACGGTGATCACCGGCCACACCTCCACCCCCACGCGCATCAGCGGGAAGGTGGCCGCGCTGTTGCCGACGTGGCCGTACGCCACCGAGGACTGGATGGAGAGGATCGTGGTCACGCGCTCATTCTCCACGTCCGGCCGTGCCGGACGAGGGACGCCGCTCGGAGGGCGGACGGGTCAGGGGTTGGCCGGGAATAGTCGCCGGCGGCCAAGTAGTTATCATGTGTGAATAACTTCGCCACCGCCGGCGGCCGGGGCTCCCGCCCTCGTGAGCCGGCCCGGGCCGCCCCAGAGCACCGGAAGTGAGCGCATGCGCCAACCATTCCTCGCCGCCGACCACCCGCGCTATCGCTGGGTCGCGCTGAGCAACACCACGCTCGGCATGCTGCTGGCCACCATCAACGGCTCGATCGTGCTGATCTCGCTGCCCGCGATCTTCGCCGGCATCGGGTTGAACCCGCTCGGGGCGGGCAATGTCAGCTACCTGCTGTGGATGATCATGGGCTACATGCTCGTCACCGCCGTGCTGGTGGTGAGCTTCGGCCGGCTCGGCGACATGTACGGGCGGGTCCGGATCTACAACCTCGGCTTCGTCCTCTTCACCGTGGGTGCGATCGCCTGTGCCCTCGTCCCGTTCACCGGCGGCGCGGGTGCCCTGTGGCTGATCGGCTGGCGACTGTTCCAGGCGATCGGCGGGTCGATGCTGTTCGCGAACTCCACCGCCATCCTCACCGACGCCTTCCCCGCCGACCGGCGAGGCATGGCGATGGGCGTGAACCAGGTCGCGGCGATCGCGGGCAGCTTCATCGGCCTGGTGCTGGGCGGCGCGCTGGCTGTCGTCCACTGGCGCGCGGTGTTCCTGGTCTCGGTCCCGATCGGGCTGGTCGGCACGATCTGGGCGTACAAGTCGCTGCACGAGACCGGTGAGCGCAACCCCGGGCGGCTGGACTGGCCGGGCAACGTCACGTTCTTCCTCGGCCTGACCGGCCTGCTCACCGCGATCACCTACGGCATCCAGCCGTACGGGAACCAGACCACCGGCTGGACCAGTCCGTGGGTGCTGGGCGGGTTGATCGGCGGCGCGGCCCTGCTGGTGCTGTTCGTGGTCATCGAACTGCGCAGCAGCGCGCCGATGCTGGACCTGCGGCTGTTCCGGATCCGGGCGTTCAGCGCCGGCAACCTGGCCGCGCTGCTTGCGGCGATCGGACGGGGCGGCCTGCAGTTCATGCTGATCATCTGGCTGCAGGGCATCTGGCTGCCGCTGCACGGCTACCAGTTCGAGGACACCCCGCTGTGGGCAGGCATCTACATGCTGCCGATCACCATCGGCTTCCTCGTCGCCGGGCCCGTCTGCGGCATGCTGTCCGACCGGTACGGCGCGCGGGGGTTCGCGTCCGTCGGCCTGCTGATCGTCACCCTCACGTTCGTGCTGTACCTGCTGATGCCGGTCGACTTCGAGTACTGGCAGTTCGCCGTCGTCTCACTGCTGTCCGGCATCGGTTCGGGCATGTTCGGCGCGCCCAACCGGACGGCGATCATGAACAGCGTGCCCGCCAGCGAGCGCGGCGCCGCGTCCGGGGTGACCGGCACGCTGCAGAACGCCGGCTCCTCGCTGTCGATCGGGGTGTTCTTCTCGCTGATGATCGCGGGCCTGTCGACCACGCTGCCGAACACACTGCGGGCCGGGCTGCTGGCTCATGGCGTGCCAGCCGCAGCGGCCAACGAGATCGCCAACCTCCCGCCGGTGGGCAGCCTGTTCGCCGCGTTCCTCGGCTACAACCCGATCGAGGCGCTGCTCGGCCCCAGCGGAGTGCTGAAGACCCTGCATCCGGCGGACGCGGCCGCGCTGACCGGGCACGAGTTCTTCCCCCAGCTGATCTCAGGGCCGTTCCACGACGGTCTGGTCGTCGTGTTCGGCGTCGCGGCAGCGATGTCGCTGATCGGGGCCGTCGCCTCCCTGAGCCGGGGCGGACGCTACGTCCACGACGAGCTCGTCCCTGCGCCGGTGCTGGCGGATGCGGGCTCAAGGTCGGAGAGCGCGAAGTGAACGGCCCGCTCGCCATGGACGAGGTGGGGGACGAAGTGGGGCTTCGTCAGGCTCAGCCAGCATCGTCCGGGGCTCAGCCGGGATCGTCCGGGGCTCGGCCAGGATCGTCCGGGGCTCAGCCGGGATCGTCCGCCGACGAGGCCCGCGCCGCGGTCGCCCGTCGGCTGACGCCGGTCGTGCTGCGGATCGGCCGG
Organism: Propionicimonas sp.; assembly: GCA_036770475.1. Taxonomy (GTDB): domain Bacteria; phylum Actinomycetota; class Actinomycetes; order Propionibacteriales; family Propionibacteriaceae; genus Propionicimonas. The sequence continues at coordinate 19,442 of DAIPJC010000009.1, forward strand.
CGGATCCGTCCGACCAGCGGAGAACTGTCGGCCGGCCACTTCTCGACACTGGCCACCCTGCACAGGCACGGCCCGCAGCGGCCCAGCGACCTGGCCCGCACCGAGCGGTTCGCGCCGCCCGCCGTTGCGCGGGTCGTCGGCGCTCTGGAGGACCGCGGCCTGGTCACCCGCCGCCCCAGCCCGGACGACGCGCGGTCGAGCCTGATCGAGATCACGGCGGAGGGTGTCCGGCTGCTCATGGCCATCCGGCACGAGCAGGCGGAGGCCGTCGCCCGGTTGCTGGAGGCGCTGGACGACGAGGAACTGGCGGTCCTCGCCCGCGCGATCGAGCCGCTGGAACGCGTGGCCCTGACCCGGGACGCCGGCGCCGACGGGTCCTGCCGCTGAGCCGCGGGGCGATGCCGTAGTCTGGTCCGGCCGTGCACGGGGTGGTCCTCGTGGGCGGCTCGTGCTCGCCCGGTCGCGCGCCGCCGCCGGGACCGATCGACGCTGAGGATGGCAGTGCCGTGACCGACATCTTGGGCGGACCCCGCTCTGAGCCACTCCCCTACCTCGACCGCCCCTTCATCGCCATGGCGCACCGGGGCGGCTGGATCGACCCGGCGGACGAGGCGCGCGAGAACACCCGGTACGCCTTCTCCCGCGCGGTGGAGCTCGGCTACGAGTACCTGGAGACCGACGTCCGTGCCACCGCGGACGGCCAACTCGTCGTCTTCCACGACGCCCTGCTCGACCGGGTCAGCGACGCCACCGGACCGCTCGCCGAGCGCACCTGGGCCGACCTGGCCGCCGTGCGGATCGGTGGCATCGACCCGATCGCCCGGCTGGAGGACGTCCTCGAGGAGTTCCCCTCCGTCAGGTTCAACCTCGACCTGAAGGACCGCCGTGCCGTCGAGCCACTCGCCGAGCTGGTGCGCCGGACGGGATCCTCGCACCGGGTGTGCGTGGCGTCCTTCTCCGGCGCCCGGCTGGCCGCCTTCCGCCGCCTGGCCGGTCCGGACGTCGTCACGGCCGTGACGCCCGCAGGGGTGGCCTGGTACGGGTTCATCCCGTTGCTGCGGCGGCTGCCGCTGGACGCGGGCCAGGTGCTGCAGGTGCCGGCCCGGCTGGGCCGCGGCCGCGTCCGGTTGGTGCGGCGGGACATGGTCGCGGCCGTCCACGCCGCCGGACGGCTGGTGCACGTGTGGACGGTTGACGACATGGTCGAGGCCGAGCGGCTGCTGGACCTCGGCGTGGACGGCCTGATCACCAACCGGATCGCGCCGCTGAAGGAGCTGCTGCAGGCTCGCGGGTTGTGGAGGGGGACGGAGTGAGGAGCACTCGGGAACAGCGCGCCTGGTACTGGTACGACTGGGCGAACTCGGCGTTCTACACCACGACCGCGACGGTCCTGATCAGCCCGTACCTGGTCAGTCTTGCGACCAACGCGGCCTGTCCGGGCCTCGACTCGGGCCAGTGCTCACGTCCGGTGCAGCTGCTCGGCTTCGTCCCCGTGCTGCCCGGCGCCCTGCCGTCCCTCCTTGCCACGATCAGCACGCTGGTCTCGGCCGTGGTGCTGCTCTTCGTCGGAGCTGCGGCTGATCGCTCGGCGCACCCGCACCGCTGGCTGGGCGCGACCGCATGGATCGGCGCCGCGGCAGGCTCACTGATGTTCTTCCTGATGGGCTCGGACTGGGAACTCGGCGCCTGGCTGATGGTGATCAGCCTGATCGCGTTCGGCGCATCGATCGTGGTGTACGACTCCATGCTGGTGCGGATCGCGGGCCCGGACGAGCGCGACCGGGTCTCCAGCCGCGGCTGGGCCTGGGGGTATGTCGGCGGCGGCCTGCTGCTCGCACTGAACTTTGGCCTGCTGACGTTTTCTCCCGCCTTCGGGATCGACAAGGCGATGGCCGTGCGGCTGTGCCTGCTCTCTGCGGGTGTGTGGTGGGCGGGATTCACGTTCATCCCCGTGCTGGGCCTGCGCGGCCTGCCCAGGGAGGTGCCCGCGGAGGTCGCCGGACGCAACCCGTTCCGGCAGCTGGCGGCGACGTTCGCCGAGATGCGGCGCTACCCGCAGACACTGGCCTTCCTGCTGGCGTTCCTGTTCTACAACGACGGCATCCAGACGGTGATCGTGTCGTCCAGTGTGTACGCGATCCGCGAGCTGGGCATCGACGAGAGCCTCGTGCTCGCCACGTTCCTGCTCACCCAGTTCGTGGCGATCGCGGGCGCGCTCGGGTTCGGCAGGGTGGCGGCCAGGATCGGCGCGAAGAAGACCGTGCTGATCGGGATCGTGATCTGGTTGGGGGTCGTGCTGGTCGGGTTCGGAATCCCGTCCGGCGTGGTCGGCGCACTGTTCGGCCTCGGCGCGGCGATCGGAGTGGTCATGGGCGGCACGCAGGCGTTGTCGCGCTCGATGTACAGCCAGCTCATCCCGAAGGGGCGCGAGTCGGAGTACTTCAGCTTCTACCAGGCGATGGAGCGGGGCACGAGCTGGCTGGGGACGCTGACATTCGGACTGGTGTTCCAGTTCACCGAGTCCTACCGGCTGGCGCTGGTGGCGCTGATCGTGTTCTTCGTGGTCGGCGGCATCCTGCTGGCCCGAGTCGACATGCGCAAGGGAATCATCGACGCGGGAAACGTGTTACCCAAGGTGCTGTGATCGGGCGACCCGTTGTGGGTATCCCGATCCCAGCCAGCGACTTTGGGCGGGTTCGCTAGCTTTGGGACGGAGGTAGGTGCGATGGCTGAGCGTGCGTTGAGGGGTTCCGGGCTGGGGTCCAGGAGTCATGCCGACCCGAGCGGAGTCGAATTGGCTCCGCGCCAGGAGATCGGTTTCGACTGCCCGAAGGGGCACCACTTCGAGGTCGTCTTCGCCGAAGAGGCGGACCTGCCGACCGAGTGGGAGTGCCCACGCTGCGGCGAGACCGCCCGTCGCTCGGACGGCGTCCAGCCGGAGGCCAAGGAGACCAAGACTCCCCGTACTCACTGGGACATGCTGCGCGAGCGCCGCTCGATCGAGGAGCTGGAAGACCTGCTCGCCGAGCGCCTGGACGAGATCCGCGGCGAGGAGCACTGAGTCGTTTCGCTGGCTGAGTGGTCATGCCGGCTGAGCCTGACGAAGCCCTCGACAGCTCATCCGCGGGACGACCGGGAGCATGGTCGACTGGCTCCGGGACGGTGACGCCATTCCGGGGCCAGTTGCGTCGAGCCGGCAGGTATCCGTGCCCTGGAACCATCCAGACCCGAAATCGCGTCACGACCGATGAATCGGCCTGGCGAGGGGTGTCGGGGATCCCGGGTCGAGCGCGGGACAACAGAGGGGGCGCCGGACGAGGGCCGTGCTATTCCTCGATCTCGCCGCGGATGACCTGGCTGTCGTCCGGCGACGTGGGCTGCGGATCCTGAGCGGGGGCGTCTACGGTCTCTCCCCTGATCACGGTGCCCGTGCCGTACTGCGTCCGGATCGTGCCGATGTCGAGTCCGCGCCTGGCGGCCTGGCGGGCGATCAGGAAGCCCACCAGACGGCGTGCGAGTGGACGCGTCCACGGCAGCAGGCAGACCAGCCCGAGCAGGTCGGTGAGGAAGCCGGGCAGGATCAGGAAGATGCCGCCGACGAGGATCAGCGCGGCGTCCGCGAGTTGCCCGGTGGGCATCCGGCCGCTGCTGTAGGCGTCCAGCAGCGCCCGCCAGGCCTTGCTGCCCTCGCGCCGCATCAGCCAGGCGCCGAGCACGGCCTCGCCGACCAGGATGGCCAGCGTCCACCAGATTCCGATCAGTTCCCCGACCACGGTGAGCAGCCAGACCTCGGCGACCGAGATCGCGATGAAAGCGACGACCAGGGCCGGCAACAGCCATCGCCGCTGTACCGGAGCCGGGCTGGTCACGACGGGGTGCTCCCGCCCTTCCGTCGGTGCCACCATCGCGCGATCCGGTCCCGCAGGCTTCCCGCCGTCCGGCCCGCGTCCTTCGCGACGACCCCGGCGGACTCGCCGACCTTCTCAGCGACGTCCTTGGCCTGGCCCAGCCGGTACTCCGCGCCCCAGCGGGTGGTCAGCAACATGGCCTCTGCGACGATTTTCCCGCTCATCTTGGATGCGCCGAGTTCGCGCTCCACGAACTCGATCGGCACCTCGGCCACGGTGTAGCCCGACCGGATTGCCCTGCGGACCATTTCCACCTGGAACCCGTAGCCGGCGGCCTCGACGCCGTCCAGCCCCATGCCTTCGAGCGTGGTGGCGCGCCAGGCGACCAGGCCGCCCGTCGCGTCCTTGACGGGTAGCCCGAGCATGAGCTGGGTCCACAGGTTGCCGCCGCGGGACAGGAGTTCGCGGTGCAGCGGCCAGCCCTTGGTGGACCCGCCCTTCACGTAGCGCGAGCCCTTCACCGCGTCGGCCGTCCCGAGCCGGTCGAGGATCGCCGGCAGGTACTCGGGCTGGTGCGAGCCGTCCGCGTCGTGCTCGATGAGCACCTGGTAACCCTCGGCGAGACCCCAGCGGAAACCCGCGATGTAGGCCGCGCCCAGGCCCTCTTTGCCTTTGCGGTGCAGCACATGGATGTGGTCGTCCGCCGCAGCCAGTTCGTCAGCGATAGCGCCGGTCCCGTCCGGGGAGTTGTCGTCGGCCACGAGGATGTGCGCGTCGGGGACCGCGGTACGGATCCGTGCGGTGATCGGTCGAATGTTCTCCGACTCGTTGTAGGTGGGGATGATGACGAGCACCCGCTCCAGCGGCGCTGCCGAGTCGGTCATTCTGTTCTCCCGTTCCGGAATCGCTCGTGGCCCATTCTGCCGTATGCCAGAGACGCGATGAGACCGAGCCCGGCGAGGACGGTGACGGTCAACTCGAGGGGCGAGGCCAGCCAGGTGGCCGGGGTGAGCCCGGAACGCTCCGGCAGCGCAACGACGCCGGAGGCGCCGACGTGGTCCGGCAGGGTGAACCGGACGGACCCGTCGGCGTCGATCAGGCCGGAGACGCCGCTGGTGGTGGTGACGAGCACCTCGCGGCGCAGTTCCATCGCGCGCGCCCTCGTGATCGCGAACTGCTGCTCGATCTGGCCGGTGCCCTGGTACATCGCGTTGCTGGACTGCACGAGCACCACCTGGCCGCCGTAGCGGACGGTGTCGTAGGCGAAGTCGTCGTAGACGAGGTCGTAGCAGACCATGACGCCGACGGTGATGGCCCTTCCGTCCGGCAGGGTGACGTGCACCGCGCCGGGCTCCGTTCCGGGGATCGACTGGGCGCCCACGTACGCCAACTCGGGGATCAGCGGCACGAGGAACGACCGGAACGGCACCCATTCGCCGAAGGGGACGATGCCCCGCTTGATGTAGCGGGCCACCTCGCCCTGCTGCGGATCCCACCACAGGGACGCGGTCTGGCGTTCGTCCGCGCCGGGACCGCCCAGGATGGCGCCGAAGAACATCGGGACGCCCAGGCGTGCGGACATCTGGGCGACCAGGCGTCCGGTCTCCGCGTCGGTGTACGGGTCCATGTCCGTGGTGTTCTCGGGGAGCACCACGAAGTCGGGCTTCGGCAACTCGCCGGACTGGATGCGTCCGGCCAGCCGGGTGGCCTCGGCGAGGTGGTTGCGGGTCGTCGTCCGGGCCTCGCCGATGCCGTAGACGCCTCCGCCGGGCGCGCCACCCTGGACGTAGCCGACGTTCAGCGTCCCGGTCTGGGTGCCGACGGGGACGAACGTGCCGCCGACCGCCAGCGCGGTGACAGCGGCCAGGGCGGCAACGGCCGTGACGACGCGGCGCCGGGACGCGGCGGCCGCGAGCCAGACGATCCCCTGTGCCAGCAGCGCGGTGACGAAGCTGAGCCCTGCCACACCGACGAGCGGCAGCACCCAGGCCAGCGGGGAATCCACCATCGCATAGCCCAGCCGCATCCAGCCGAAGCCGTTGAACGGGAACCGGGCGACGGTGAACTCGATGCCGACCCAGCAGCCGGCGGCCAGCAGCGGCCACCACCGGGTGCGCGCCGCGACCTTGATCAGCGCACCGAGCACCCCGTAGAAGACCGCCTCGATCAGCACGAGCGCGACCATTGCCTGGACGAAGATCACCTGCATCCAGCCGACGCCGAGCAGCAGGAACCCGACGCCCCATGCGTAGCCGAGCCCTGCGGCGCCCCGAACGCGACGGGCGCCGAGGATCGCGAGCGTGAACACCGCGACACCGAGCGGCACGAGCGGCCACCACCCATAGGGCTGAAAACCGAGCGCGGTCGTGACGCCGGCGACCACGGAGAGGGCCGCACGCAGGCCCCAGTGCCGTGCGGCGAGCCACTCGACCACGGGCCTCCCTTCGACAGCCCGGCCAGCCTAGTCGGGACCGCGACCGGCTCCGGACGTTCCGGCCCATCCTGCCGCCACCACAAACGCTCCCGAAAAGCGCAGACGCCACCGAAATTTCGGTAGCGCGGACGAATTTCGGGAGCGTTTGTGGCGGGGGCTGGCAGCATGGAGCGATGGCCGAGCCCCGACTGATGCTGTTCGATACCGCCTCGCTGTACTTCCGCGCGTTCCACGGCATTCCCTCGACGCTGCGGGCGCCGGACGGGCGTCCCGTGAACGCGGTGCGCGGGCTGCTGGACTTCCTCGCCCGGTTCATCACCGACTACTCCCCCACCCAGGTCGCGTGCTGCTGGGACGACGCCTGGCGGCCGGCGTGGCGGGTGGCGCTCGTTCCGTCCTACAAGGCGCACCGGGTGGATCACGACGACGTGGAGACGGTCCCAGAGGAGCTGGTCGTCCAGGTACCGCTGATCCGTGACGTGCTGGACGCCCTCGGCCTGCCGATCGTCGGCGCCGCCGACTGTGAAGCGGACGACGTGATCGGCACGCTGGCCGCCCGCGCGACCGTTCCCACCGATGTGGTCACCGGCGACCGCGACCTGTTCCAGCTGATCGACGACACGCGTGGCATCCGGGTCCTCTACTGCGGACGCGGGGTCGCCAACCACGAGCGGGCGGACGCGGCCTGGCTGAGGGCGAAGTACGGCATCGACGGCGGAGGTTATGTGGACTTCGCTGTACTACGGGGCGACCCGTCCGACGGCCTTCCCGGCGTCGCGGGCATCGGGGAGAAGACCGCGGCGAAGCTCGTATCGGACCATGGTGACCTTGCCGGGATCCTGGCCGCGGCGGTGGACGGTCGGCTGCCCGCGACGCTGAAGGCGCGGCTGGCCGCAGCCGTGGCCTACCTCGGACCCGCGCGCGAGGTCGTCGCGGTGCGCGACGACGCGCCACTGCCGGACGTGGACCTGACGCTTCCCGTAGCGCCGGCCGATCCCGTCCGGTTCGCCGCCCTGGCCGCAGAACTGAACCTCGGCGGTGCGGCCGAGCGAATCGTGAAGGCGATGGCCGGCCCTTCGTCAGGCTCAGGGAGCATGTCGTAGACCGGGTGGCCCTTCGTCAGGCTCAGGGAGCATTTCGCCCTTCGTCAGGCTCGGGGAGCATTTCGTAGACTGGGTGGCCCTTCGTCAGGCTCGGGGAGCATTTCGCCCTTCGTCAGGCTCGGGGAGCATTTCGCCCTTCGTCAGGCTCGGGGAGCATTCCCTCGTTGTGCTGGCTGAGCTTGACGAAGCCCGTGGCCGCCGATGAATCAGGCGGCGTGCAGGACGTAGACCGCAGAGCCGCCGACGATGTTGTACAGGCGGTCGCCGCTCCGCAGCGGCGCGCCGGCGGGACTGAGCACCACCCGCTGCTCGACGGTGAGGCCGAGCCGGTCGAACAGCTGCTCCAGCTCCACCAGGGTGGTGTGGCGCAGGTTCGGCGTGTCGTACCAGGCGTGCGGGATCTCCCGCGACATCGGCATGCGGCCGCGCAGCAACCGGAGCCGGTGCCGCCAATAGCCAAAGTTGGGCACCGAGACGATCAGCCGCTGCCCGATCCGGCCCATGTGCTGCAGCACCTCGACCGGCCGGTGCAGCGTCTGGACGGTACGGGAGAGCACCACCACGTCATAGGAGTGGTCGGCGAAGTCGTCGAGTTCGGAGTCGAGGTCCAGCTCGATCACAGGGACGCCGGCCGAGATGGCTGCCAGCACGGCGTCCGGGTCGATCTCCACCCCGGTACCGCGGCAGCCGGCGTCCGCCATCAGGGACGCGAGCAACTCGCCGGAGCCGCAGCCCAGGTCGAGGACGCGGCTGCCGGACGGGATCAGCCCGGCGACCAGGGCGAGGTCGGGACGCAGGCTCACCGGGCGACTCCCGCCGGCGCACGGTCGCCCAGGGCGCGGTCGAGGTAGGCCCGCAGCGTCGCGTGGTACGAGTCCACCTCCAGCAGGAAGGAGTCGTGCCCCCACGTCGAAGGGATCTCCCGGAAGGTCACCGGCTGCCCTGCGTGTTCCAGCTTGCGGACGATCCGGCGCGAGTGGTCCGTGCCGAATCGCCAGTCGGACGCGAACGAGAGCACCAGCCAGTTCACCGGGCTGGCCGTCACGGCATCGAGCGCGTTCGGGTCGGCGAACGGATCGAAGTAGTCCATCACCCGGGTGAGATACAGGTAGCTGAGCGCGTCGAAACGCTCCAGGAACACCTGACCCTGGTGGTCGAGGTAGCTCTCCACGGCGAAGTCGATGCCGAAGCCGGGTTCGTGCCGGTCCGGGTGCGGCTGGCGTCCGAACTTCTCGGTCAGCGCGTCCTCGCTGAGGTAGGTGATGTGGGCCATCATCCGCGCGATCGCCAGCCCCGTGTCGGGGTTCACGCCTTCGGACGCGTAGGCGCCGCCGGCAAAGTTCTGGTCGGTCATGATCGCCCGGCGCGCGACGGCGGAGAAGCCGATGTTCTGTGCGGTCAGCCGGCTCGATGCGGCGACCACGAGGGCGTTCGCTACTTCCTCAGGATGGTCGAGCGCCCACTGCAGCACCTGCATGCCGCCCAGTGAACCGCCGAGCGCGGCCAGCAGCCGGGTGATTCCCAGGTGCTTCACGAGCGCGCGATGGACGGCGACGAGGTCGCGCATCATCAGCAGCGGAAAGTCGAGCCCGTAGGCCTCCCCCGTGGCGGGGTTCGGCGACGACGGCCCGGTGCTGCCCTGGCAGCCGCCGATCAGGTTCGCCGAGATCACGAAGAACCGGTTCGTGTCGAGCGGCTTGCCGGGCCCGATCAGGTTGTCCCACCAACCCGGCCGCTTCGCTCTCTCGTGGTAGCCGGCGGCATGGGCGTCCCCGGTGAGCGCGTGGCAGATGAACACCGCGTTGTCCGCGGCGGCCGACAGGGTGCCGTAGGTCTCGTACGCAACGTCGACCGGGCCGAGGGTGCCGCCGAGCTGCAGGACGAGGGGCTCCTCGGCGGTGAACAGCCGGACGGTCCGGGTGCTGACGACGCCGACCGAGCCGGCGACCGGCGTCCCAGGCATGTGCAGACCCTCCCCAAGCGTGCGCGGGACCTCAGTGTAGCCGCGCGTCTCCGGCTGTCCCTGCACGTGGGAGAATGGCGAGGTTTGGGACGAAAGGGCAAGTGATGGCGGAACTGAAGGACCGGATCCAGGCCGACATGGTGGCCGCGATGAAGGCGCACGACGAACTCACGAAGTCGACCCTGCGGATGGCCGTGGCGGCCATCAAGAACGAGCAGGTGGCCGGCAAGGAGGCCCGGGAGCTGTCCGACGCCGAGGTGCGGGGTGTGCTGAACCGCGAGGTGGCCAAGCGCCGCGACTCCGCGGAGGCCTACACGGCGGGCAACCGTCCCGAACTGGCCGCGAAGGAACTGGCGGAGGTCGACGTCCTGCAGCGCTATCTTCCCGCGCGGCTCACCGAGGCCGAACTGGACGAGATCGTCGCAGAGGAGGTGGCCTCGGCCGCCGCCCAGCTGGGCGCGGCGCCATCCATGAAGCAGATGGGCTTGGTGATCAAGGCCGTCAACGCCCGTGCGGCCGGACGGGCCGACGGCGCCACGGTCGCCGCGAAGGTGAAGGCCGCGCTCTCCTGATCCTCGGGGCGGGCCGGGCGGACGTCACCACCAGCCCTGGCGCCTCGCCCAGCGCAGCAGGACCAGCGACAGGACGAGCATCATCACGAGCAGCACGATCAGCCATGGCCAGTTCGTCGCTTCACTGACGATCACGTTCATGCCCAGGATCGAACTGATGGCGGTCACCGGCAAGGTAATGGCGGCGATCACCGCCAGCCGCTCGGCAGCGATGGTCATCTTGGTGTCGGTCCGGGCCCGGTAGTACTCGGTGACGCCGGTGAGGTAGTCCAGCTGGCTGGACGTGATCCTGCTGAGCCGGTCGTAGGCGTCCTTGGTGTCCCGCAGGAGGCCGTGAATCGTGCGGTCTTCACCCAGCAGTCGCAGGGCGCGTCCGTAGATCTCTGCGGACTGGCTGGTCATCGTGTGCACCGTGAGCAGGGCGTGGCGGGTGTGAAAGAGGTCCTCGAGGAACTCCTGTGGCTTGGCATCGCCCGTGTGAGCCATGACCTGCTTCTCCAGTTCACCGACCTCGCGGGCGAGCCGGTTGACGTAGCGCTCCTCTGCGATCGCCAGCGCGCCGACGATGCGATGGGACGCCGCCCACGGATCCGCGGGCACGCGGCGGCCGGACAGCATCCGGTCGGCGAGCTCGTCGGTCTCCTCCAGCAACATCTCCAGCGGCACCTCGAGGTTCCGCGGGCCGTGCGTCGTGATCAGGTAGTTCGGCGCGACGAACTGGTCGAGTTCGAGGTAGTGGACGTGCCCGCTCGGGTTGGCCTGCGGCCGGTGCAGGACGAGGAACAGCGTCTTTCCGTAGACGTGCAGGCGCGGTACGTGGTTGCGTTCGACGACGTCGGCGACCGCGGCCGGATGGGCCTGGAACACGTCGCGCAGGAGCGCCGCCGTCTGTTCGTCCGGCTCCGGGACGTCGAGCCAGAGCCACCCGGACGGATCGGCCAGCAGCGAGGGGATCTCCGCGTCGTCCCGCGTCGTCGCCGTGCCGGTCGTCCGATCCACCCACAACAGTCGCTGGACCGCCATGGCCGTGATCCTAGACCGGACGGTACCGCCAGAACGCGGGCACCATTACCGCCACTCCGATGGTGAGAACGATCACCAGCAGGCCGCCGCCTCCGGTCGTCCATGCGGTCCCGAACAGACTGGCGGCGTAGCCGTGCAGGGTGTCGGCGATCCGCGGACCGCCCGACACCACGACGATGAACACGCCCTGCAGCCGTCCGCGCACCGAGTCGTCGGCGGCTGACAGCAGCATCGACTGCCGGAACGCAGCGGATGCCATGTCGGCCGCGCCGCCGACCATGAGCGCGACGAACGAAGCCACCAGCATGGGGAGGCGCCACTGCGGGGCGAGACCGACCGCCACCCCGAGCACGGCGATCGAGGCCCCCCACAGGACGATGCTGTAGACGACCGCCCTGCCCTGCCTGCGGACGCGGGAGACCCAGCCGGAGAACACGCCGCCCAGCACCGCACCCACCGGCATGGCTGCCATCAGCAGAGCGAACTCAGTACCGCCCTCGATCGGCCCGCCGAAGGACTGGTGAGCGACCTCGGGGAACAACGCCCTCGGCATGCCGAAGATCATCGCGATCAGGTCCAGCAGGAACGACGTGAGCAGCACCGGATGCCCGCGCAGGTAGGCGAAGCCGTCGATCACCGACCGCAGACCCGGCGAACCGACCCGGTTCTCCACCGGCAGCCTGGGCAGGAGCCACACCGCCGAGAGGGTGGCGAACATGGTGAGGGTGTCGATGAGGTAGAGGTAGGAGTAGCCGAGCACCGGGATCAGAATGCCGCCGATCATCGGCCCGGCGATCGCGCCGGCCATCGTCACGGTCATGTTCAGGGCGTTCGCCGCCGGCAGCTGCTCGGGTGGCAGCAGCCGGGGCAGCACCGCGCTGCGGGTGGGCTGGTTGACGCCGAAACAGGCCTGCTGGAGCGCGAACAGCCCGAGCATCACCCAGACGTTGTTCAGGTTCAGCGCCGCCTGCAGCCAGAACAGGCCGCTGGTGGCGATGAGCCCGAACGTGGTGATCTGCAGGAGCGTGCGCCGGTCGAAGTGGTCGGCGAGCGCGCCACCCCACAGCCCGAACACGACCAGCGGCACCAACCCGAACAGGCCGGTCAGGCCGACATAGGCGGAGTCGCCGGTGATCGCGTAGATCTGGGCGGGCACGGCGACGACGGTGAGCTGGGCACCGATCACGGTGATGATGTTGGCCTGCCACAGGCGCCGGAAACCGGCGTTGGCCAGGGGTGCCGTGTCTGCGAAGAGTCCCCTGATCCCTGCCACGATCGCGCAGCCTAGCCTTCCCTGCGGTCAGCGACTCCTGCGACCGGAGCTCAGTGAGACGGGCTCGTGGCGGTGTGGAGCGGGTACTCCCCCACGGTTTCGTATCCCGCGCCGCCGGGCAGCAGGTGCGAACGCAGCAGGGTGAACCGGTCCACCGTCCAGGTCGCCGGCGGGACGGCGTCGAGGATCGTCAGCCAGCGCCGGGCGCTCACCGGACGCGTACGGGCGATGGTCAGGTGGGGCCGGAACCGTCCGCCCTCCACCTCGATGCCGCACCCGGACGCGGCCTGGCGGCAGCGCCGGGCGAGCCGGCTGAGGGCCTCCGTGCCCTCGGTGACGCCCAGCCACAGCGCCCGGGCATGGTCGGGGTCGGGGAACGCTCCGCTGCCGGCGACCTGTACCGCGAAGGACGGCGTCCGCTCGGCGACGGCGCCCAGGGCTTCGTCGAGGGGCTCCACCAGCATCGTCGGGACGCTCGCCATGAACGCGCAGGTCACGTGCCACGCCTCGGCGACCGTCCAGCGGAAGCCAGGCTCGGCGTCCCTGCGCGGGTCGAGGAAGGCGTCCCACGCCTGGACGACCTCGGCGGGCGGCCGTACCGCCACGAACAGCCGCTCGCTCATGACAGCAGCTGGAGGAGCTCCTCGCGGTTGCGCCGCAGCTGGATCGCGCCGTAGACGAGCACGATACCGGCGACGAGCACGAAGATGCCGACGGTCACGGTGAGGAAGGCCGCGCCCACTTCCGGGTTCACCAGGAAGTAGACGCCCAGCAGCGCGGTGACGACGCCTGCGATCAGCACCCACAGCCAGCTGCGCTGGCCAGACCCGCGCAGCTGCCAGGCGATCGCGACCTGGAACAGGCCGATCACGAGCGCCCACATTGCGAGGAAGATCACGATGATCGCACCGACCGTCTGCGGGTGCACGAGCGCGATGAAGCCGATCAGGATGCCGGCGATGCCCTCGAACACCGTCCAGCCCCAACTGGTACCGCGGAAGACAATGCCGCTGCCGAGCGCCACGACGCCGTCGATGATGCTGAACACGCCGAACACCATGAAGAAGGCCTGCAGCGTGACGCCGGGCGTGAAGATCGCGAACAGGCCGAGCGCGATGCTCAGCAGGCCCCGCAGCAGCGTCAGCCACCACAGCCGGCGCACCACAGTCTCTGGGCTGGTCGTGGTCATCGTGTCCCCCTCATCAGTCCTGATGCCGCGAGTCTAGGCGACCCGGGGACGGTTCTCCTGGTTCGCGGGGACGGTTCTCCTGGTTCGCGGGGACGGTTCTCCTGGTTCAGATCAAGTCCGCTGCCCCCTGGATCACTCGATCGGGTCGCTGGCGGCATGCTCGCGCCGCGCGAGCCACATGAACGGCAGCGCCAGCGCCTGGACCCCGGCCGACACGAGGTACGAGGTGGCGTAGCCGGACACGTCCGCGACCCGGCCGAGCACGGGCTGCACCACGACGCCCCCGGACGAGCCCATCAGCGAGTCGAACGACAGGACGGTGGCCCGCTGACTGGACGGGATCAGCCCGTTCAGGAACGACTGCCGCAGCGGTGTCACGGCCGCGCTCGCCAGCGACCACACCGCGACCAGGGCGAGAGCGACCCACAGGTTGCCCGCCGAGCCGAGGCCGATCAGCAGCCCGACTGCGACGATCCCGCCGAGGATGATCGCGTCCGTGCGGCGCCGGAACAGTCGACGCACACGGCCGACCAGAAGGCCGCCGACCACCTGGGCTCCCGCCGACAGCGCCGCCGCCGCACCGGCGATCCCATATGCCCGGGGATCGCCCGCCAGTTGGAGCAGGTACGGCTGCAGGGCGTAGAAGACATAGATGCCAACACCCTGGACGAAGGGTGCGGCCAGCATGAGCCAGCGGACGGGAGCGTTCCGCAGCCCGTTCTCGATGGAGCCCGCGAGTACCGCGCGGACGGCCTGCAGCGGGCGTTTGCCGCGGTCCGGCGTGAAGCCCCGGTCACGCATGGCAATCGAGGCGACTACGGCGGTGACTGCCAGGAAGCCGGCCCGGACCAGGTACGGGACGCCGAGGTCGCCGACCTGTGCGATCACACCGCCGAGCACAGCGCCGATCAGCATGGCCACCCCGGACGCCACCTGTGCGCGACCGAAGACCGACTCCAGGTCGCCGGTGTGCCCCGCGTCCGCGAGCGCATCCACCAGCCACGCCTCGGTGGCCCCGGAGAAGAAGGTGAAGCCGAGCCCGATCAGGATCGAAGCGAGCACCCAGCCGGCGAACGGCGCGTGCACGCGCCACATCCACCAGTACAGGAGCGTGGAGAGCAGCAGCGTGCCGGTGCCCAGCAGGAACGAGAATCGGCGCCCGCGAGTGTCGGCCACGACACCGGTCGGGATCTCGAAGAGCACCATGCCGAGCGTGAAGGCGGCGTTCGCGGCGAACGCCCCGGTGTTGTCCAGCCCCGCGTCGAGCAGGAACAGGGTGTTCACGCCCCAGATGAACGACGCCGCAAGAGTGGTGAGCACGGTGAGCGCCAGATAGGTCCGTTGGACCGAGGCCGAGGCGTCACGCATCGGCTCAGGCTAGGCGTTTCGTCCGCCTCGATCCATGTCCATTGGTTCGCCGAACGGCCGGCGTGCAAGATTGATCAGCCTGATCCGTATGGCCTGCACGAATGTCCAGGGTTCGGAACCCTAGTCAGGTGTATGAGAGCGTATGACAGTCCGAGTCTCGGGAGATCACGCATGCCACAAGGGAGCTGGCCGGCGCATGTCGGCCTTTCGCTGCTGTGGGGTCTGACCTTCGTCCTCGTGCACGACGTGGTCGCAGGCTTCGGCTGGGCGCCAGCTGCCGCTCTGGGCTCGCTGGCGGTCGCGATCGCGACGGCTGCGGCCGCTCGGCTGTCTGGACGCCGGCTGCGCATGCCCGAGCGCGCCGGCCAACTCGTGCTCCTCGGTGTGGCCGTCACCGTGCAGAACCTGGGCGTCTGCCTCGCCCTCGACCGGCTCGGGCTGGCCCTGACCGCGATTGGGCTGGGCGCGATGCCGCTGTTCGCCACCCTGATCGGCCAGGTCTGGGGCATGGATCGCATCACCGGGACCGCCGCGATCGGGCTGGCGGTCGGCTTCGTCGGCCTGCTGCTGGTGGTGGTCTTCCCGGTCGAGGGAGACAGTTGGGCGTTCATTTCCGGCATCCTCGCCTGTCTGCTGGCCGCCCTCGCCGCCGCCTTCGCCACCCGTTATGCGTCCGTGCGGCTCGTCGGACGGCCCGAGGCCCTGATCGGCGCCCACCTGATCGCCGCCGTGGCCGCGCTTCCGTTCGCACTTCTGCTGGGGACGATGGGCAGTCGGTCCGCATGGGGCTACATCGCGCTCGTTCTGCTCGCTGTCGTGTTGGCCCTGGCCGGACCTGTGCTCGACGTACGCCTGCCCGCAGCGGGCCACGCCCAGCGCGCGAGCCGGTTGAAGGCCGCTGGAGTCGTGGTTGCCGCCCTGGCGGGCGTCGCGCTCTACGGCGACCCGTTGTCGCCGGGGCAGGTATTCGGCGGGCTGCTGCTCCTCGGGGGGGCCGTCCTCGTGCTGGACCTCGTGCCGCGACGCGCGTCCGTACGCTGGCCTCATTGAGGGCGTTCGACGCAGCCGAGGCCCTACGCTGAACCGCATGGCCGATCCCACGCAGTCCGCGACTGAACCGCCCCCGGCCCTCAGCGAGCCGATCAGCATTCGCCCCGCTGACTCGACGGAGCCCGAACTCATCGGACCTGCCCCCACGACCGCGGACGTCGCGGCCGCGAAGGTCGTGCACCGCGCCCGCCGCGGCCGCATCGGCGTCGACCTCGGTCATCCGTTCGCCTGGGGCTTCACCGCGGCTGTGGGTGCGCTGGTCGCGATCTCGCTCGCCGGCGCGGTCGCCTCGCTCTCGACCGTCCTGGTCTCGATCGGCGCGGCCCTGTTCATCGCGCTCGCCCTCGATCCGCTGGTGCGCTGGCTCGAACGGCACCACATGTCGCGAGGGCTGAGCATCGCGATCGTGTTCATCGCGTTCGCACTGATCATGGGCGGCATTCTTGCCCTCGTCCTGCCGACGGCCGTGGTGCAGATCAGCCAGTTCGCCTCCGCCGTGCCGGGCTACATCACGGACCTCCAGAACGCGGGGTGGTTCAAGAACCTGGTCGCAGCCACCGGGCAGAGCGACATCTACCAGACGCTGCTGAACCAGGCCCGTGGCTGGTTGTCCAACCCCGCGAACCTGCTGGCTCTCGGTGGCGGCGCGCTCGCGGTGGGCACCGGTGTCGTGAACGCGGTGTCCGGCACGCTGATCGTCCTCGTCCTCACCCTGTACTTCCTGGCCTCGCTACGGACGATGCGAGACGCCGTGACCCGGCTTGCGCCCGCGCATGCCCGTCCGCAGATCATCGAGATCACCGATCAGGTGACCGAGTCCGTGGGTGGGTACGTCTCCGGCATGGCGATCCTCGCGGCCTGCAATGCGGTGTTCGCCTTCATCCTGCTGAGCATTCTCGGAGTGCCGTTCGCGGCGCTGCTGGCCTTCCTCGCCCTGCTGGTCACGATGATCCCGATGATCGGCTCGGTGCTGTTCTGGGTGCTGGCGACCTCGGTGACCGCGTTCAGCTCGTGGTGGGCCGCGCTGATCTTTGCGCTCGTCTACTTCGCCTACATGCAGGTGGAGGCGTACGTGATGACGCCGAGGGTGATGACCAAGGCGGTGGACATTCCCGGATCGCTCGTCCTGATCGGCGCCATGGTCGGAGGCACGCTGCTCGGGCTGCTGGGCGCGCTGGTCGCGGTGCCGGTCACGGCCTCCCTGTTGATGATCGTCAACACGGTGTTCGTGCCGAGGCAGGACGCCAAAGTAGTCCCCGAGAGTTAGGAATTCGCGATGGAACTGGGCATGGTCGGACTGGGCCGGATGGGCGGCAACATGGTCGCCCGGCTGCGCGCCGCGGGGCACACCGTGGTCGGCTACGACACCAACCCGGACGTCTCCGAGGTGGCCAGTCTCGCCGGTCTCGTGCAGGCCCTGACGCAGCGGCCCCGGGTCATCTGGGTGATGGTGCCCGTCCAGTTCCTCGACGGCGTGATCGACGACCTGGCCGGGCTCCTGGGCGAGGGCGACATCGTGATCGACGGTGGCAACACCAAATGGACGGGCGATCAGGTGCGGGCGGGCCGGCTCGCGACCAGGGGTGTCCGCTTCATCGACTGCGGGGTGTCCGGCGGTGTGTGGGGCAAGGATCTGGGCTACGCGTTGATGTGCGGCGGGGACGCGGCCGATGTGGCCGTCGTGCGTCCGATCTTCGATGCGCTCAAACCGGAAGGTGAGTGCGGTTTCGTGCACGCCGGCGGCCATGGGGCCGGGCATTTCGCGAAGATGGTGCACAACGGCATCGAGTACTCGATGATGCAGGCCTACGCCGAGGGCTGGGAGGTGCTCGAGAAGGCCGAGGTGGTGCACGACGTGCCGGCGATCTTCGACAGCTGGCGCGAGGGGACGGTGATCCGGTCCTGGCTGCTGGACCTGATCGCCCGCGCGCTCAGCGACGACCCGCACCTGGAGAAGATCCGCGGCTACGCCGACGACTCGGGCGAGGGCCGCTGGACGGTCGACGCCGCGATCGATCTCGCCGTCCCGGTGCCCGCCCTCACCGCGGCGCTGTTCGCCCGCTTCGTGTCCCGGCAGGACGAGTCCCCCGCCATGAAGCTGGTCGCCGCCATGCGCAACCAGTTCGGCGGCCACGCCGTCCACGCGGAGTCCCCGAGCCTCGGCGAGGTCTAGTTGGTGCCGGTCCCTGAGGAGGCTGCGGGCGAGGAACGAGTCCCACAACCGTCACGAAGGGCCACCGTCACCCTCAGATCGTCGCGACCACGATGCCGGCGCTCGCGGGTGAGGGCGCGTCCATCGCCATGAGCTCCTCGCCCGCCTGCGCGAGGTCGACCACCCTTCCGACGAGCGGTCGCGGGTCGAGCGACCTCGCAGTGATGAGCTCCAGCAGGCCGGGGTAGTCGGCCGCCGCCATGCCGTGGCTGCCCACGACCTCGAGTTCGTGGGCGACGACAACGCCCCAGGCCAGCGGCGCGTCCGCGTGGGTGCCCAGCATCAGGCCGACCTGGATGTGGCGTCCCCGGCGACGCAGGCCGCGGACGCAGGCGTTGGCGGTGGCGGCCGAGCCCACCGCGTCGAGGCTCACGTGGGCACCGCCGTCCGTGGCCTCCTGGACGGCGCCCGGATCAGCGGTGGCCAGGACAGCCACCGCACCGAGTTCGGTCGCCCGTGCTCGGGCAGCCGCGGACGGATCGACGGCGAGAACGCGAGCCCCGAGGGCGCGCCCGACGAGCACGGCGGACAGGCCGACACCCCCGCAGCCCAGCACGAGCAGCCATTCCCCCGACGCCAGCCGGCTCTGCGCCGTGAGGGCGTGGTATGACGTGGCGAACCGGCAACCCAGGGCCGCCGCGGTCACGAAGTCGATGGCTTCGGGCAGCCGGACGAGGTTGAAGTCTGCAGCCCGCACGACCACCTGCTCGGCGAACGAACCAGCGTGGGTGAAGCCCGGCTGGGTCTGGTCGGGACACACCTGCGCCTGTCCGCTGAGGCACCAGTGGCAGCGTCCGCAGCCGTTGACGAACGGCGCGGTCACCCGGTCACCGACAGCGAAACCCCTGACCAGCGGGCCGATCCTGGCAACGACGCCGGCGAACTCGTGGCCGGGCACCATCGGCAGCGGCACCGGGTCGTGACCTCGCCAGGCGTGCCAGTCGGAGCGGCAGACCCCGGTCGCACGGACGGCGATGACAGCCCCGTCCTCCGGGCACTCGGGTTCGGGGAGCTCGACGAGGCACGGGTCGTGGCCGTAGGCGGCGTACCGGATTGCTTGCACGGCAGCGTCCCACCAGATCGATGCGAGTGCCGGCGGGCGCGCTCGCACTGCGCCCCCGATCTTCCGGGACATTCCTGCCGCGAGATGCCCCAGAACGGCTCGTTCGGCGAGTTCGGTGCAACTGGCGGCAGTTTTGTCCCGTTCGGTAGGTCGCGCTCAGCTCTCCTGCTCGGCCAGCCAGGTGCTCAGCAGGCCAGTCGTGTCGGGCATGAAGTCGTCAGGATCGGTCTTGATGGCTGTGACGAGGGCTTCGATGGTCAGCCACTCGCCGCTGGCGACCTCCTCCGGCTGCCAGCGGATCGGGCCGTCCCAGGTGACCGTGTAGCAGAACGCGTGGTAGGTCGTGTGGTCATCGGCGTAGAAGCCCCGTCCGAGCGGGGATAGTGGGGCGCCGGTGATGCCCAGCTCCTCTGCGAGTTCGCGGGCCGCTGCCTCGTCGGGCTCCTCGCCGGCGGCGATCACTCCCCCGGCGGCGAAGTCGCGGCGTCCCGGATAGACGTCCTTGGTGTCGGTGCGCCGATGCACGTAGATCCGTCCGCCGGAATCGCGCACCACCACCGCGGTGGCGGCGTGCTGCAGGTTCTCCGCCCGCATCCGGGACCTCGGCGCGGTGCCGCAGGGGTTGCCGTCCCCGTCGTACAAGGCGATCAGTTCATCCACACGAGGACTCTACGGTCATTCCCCGATCACGGGTTGTCGGCGAGCCTGAGGTGTAGGCCTGTGCCCACGGCACCGGCCACGAAGGTGAGGGCGAGCACAAGGAAGCTCGTCCACGGCACGCTGCTCCGCCCCGCGGAGTCGCTGAGGAGCAGCACCACCGACCACGGGAACCACGCCGCCCAGCCCGTGTGGACGAAGAGGTTGCCGAGCCCGAGCAGGCCGAGCGCGATGCCCAGGGCGGCGAGGTAGCTGCGGCTCCAGATCGTGGCCAGCGCCACCACCGGAGCGAGCAGGAAGGCCGAGCCTGCGCAGAGCAGCGCGTTCGACACCGTCGTCACAGCGACGTCCGTGCTGAACCCCGGCAGCGCCATCGCCAGTCCGATCCCGAACCCCTCCAGCAGGAACGCGAGCACGAGCCCCAGCCACCACACGGTCGCGACGGCCAGCTTGCCAGCGGCGAACCAGCGGCGGTCCACAGGGAGGGCGAACAGGTTCTTGGCCGTGCCATCGGCATACTCGCGCCCGAAGAGGTACGTCACGACGAACGCGAGCATCACCAGGCCGCCTGCGCCGCCGATCATGACCAGGTAGCCACCGAAGGCCGGCCAGGTCGCCTCGAGCCCGACGAGGTTCGCCTTCGTCCCCAGGAGTCCCAGGTCGGCGGCGCGTTGCGGGTCGCGGACGATCCACATGAACAGGGCGATCCCCCACGGTGCCGCGAGCATGGCGGCGAGCGTGGCGAACGGCACGACCGAGCGCTTGAGCTTCAGGAACTCGGTGAGGACGACCTGCCCGCTCATCGGGTGGCCCCCGTCCGCTCGGGAGTGGTGCGGGCGAGAAAGTACCGCTCCAGGTCCGCGGTGAGCAGCGCCTCCTGTCGCTCCGCCTCAGTGAAGGTGTCGCGGACGTAGTCCCGGGCTCGCGCGGCGAGTTCGTCCCGGGAGGCTTCCTCCACGAGCCGGCCGGCGTCGATGATGCCGATCCGGTCGGCCAGGTGCGCGACCTCCGCGAGGATGTGGGACGACATGAACACCGTGACGCCGCGCTCGCCCGACAGCGTGCGCAGCAACTCCCTGACCTCCACGATGCCGGCCGGGTCGAGTCCGTTCGCCGGCTCGTCCAGGATGAGCAGTTCGGGCGAGTGCAGCAGGGCCCTGGCCAGTGAGAGTCGCTGTTTGTTGCCCAGCGACAGGCGTCCCGCGCGGCGGTCGGCGTACGGGACGAGGCCGAGTCGCTCGATCGCCTCGTCGACGGACGCGCGGGCCGCCCCGGTGAGTCGGCGCTGGATGTCCAGGTTCTCCGCGACGGTCAGGTTCGGGTACGCGGTCGCTGTTTCGACGAGGAAACCCACCCGACGCAGCCATCCCTGGTCGCCACCGATCGGGCGCCCGAAGACCCGGACGACCCCTGTGGTCGGCCGGATGAGACCCAACAGCATCCGGATCGTGGTGGTCTTGCCCGCACCATTGCGGCCCAGGAACCCGTAGATCTCGCCACGCCGAACCTCGAGGTCGATGCCGTCCACGGCCTTGACGTCGCCATACCGCTTGGCGAGCCCCTCGGTCGCGATCACAGGATCGGTTGCGGCCATCACCGGGCGCCGAGCGTGCGCAGGACGAGTCGGGAGGCCTCTTCGAGCGCCGCAGGCATGCCAGCGACCGGCGTGCCCGCGAGTTCGATGCTGCGGAGCCCGCCGAGGATGAACCAGGCGGCCGCACGCGCGTCCGGGACGTCGAAGCTGCCGTCCGCGACGCCGTCGGCGATGGTCTGTTCGATGAGCGGAACCAGGCGCGGGAGGAAGGCTTCGGCGAAGCGGTCGTGCAGCCGCTCGTTCTCCGGGCGGTGGATGAAGTCGGCGACGTCGGTCAACGAGGAGTCCTGGCTGAGCGAGGTGAGGACGCGACTGAAGCTGCCGAGCCGCTCCGCGGGGCTGAGGCCCGGGTCGCCCAGCTCGGTCGAGATCGCGGCCAGCATCTGTTC
The DNA here is from genome assembly GCA_036770475.1 of Propionicimonas sp. Lineage (GTDB taxonomy): Bacteria > Actinomycetota > Actinomycetes > Propionibacteriales > Propionibacteriaceae > Propionicimonas. Next base: position 41,180 of record DAIPJC010000009.1, read on the forward strand.
GGCAACCTCTCCGACGACGGCGAGGATCACGTCGTCCTTCGTGTCGAAGTACAGGTAGAACGTGCCCTGGGCGACACCAGCAGCACGGACGATGTCCGCCACCGAGGTGGCACTTACGCCACGCTCTGCGAACATGCGGGTCGCGGCGGCCACCAGTTCGGCCCTCCGCGCGGTCCGGTCGACAGTTCTCGGTGACATGGTTCTCCATTAATGACTGATCGTCAGTCACTAATCTAGCGGCGTGACGGGACGCCAGGCAAGAGCGGTTCTCCGGCAGCCTGGGCGCGGTGTCCTGTCATCCCGGGCTTGATCCGGGCTCCCGTTCGCTGGGTCGCTGGACCAGTTGCGGGGATTCCGGCTTTCGCCGGGATGACGTTCCAGCCGCCGGCCCTTCGTCAAGCTCAGGGATCATCGTCAGGCTCAGGCCCTTCGTCAAGCTCAGGGAGCATCGTCAGGCTCTGGCCCTTCGTCAAGCTCAGGGATCATCGTCAGGCTCTGGCCCTTCGTCAAGCTCAGGGATCATCGTTCGGCCAGGGATCATCGTTGGGTCAGGTCAGGGTGCCCTGGTGGTACACCGCGACCCAGCCACCGGGGGTGTCGAGCCAGATCGTCGAGCGGCGGCTCCTGCGTCCGTCCTGGTCGAGGTCGTAGGTGACCAGCCAGGCGTCGCCGTCGAGTCGGCGAACGGCGAAGTCCGTCACGTCCAGCGGGCCGTTCGCGGCGCCGGTGTGGTGGCGCTCGGTGACCGTGGCCAGCACGAACTCGCGCTCGTACGGGCGGCCGGACGCGCCCACCTCCCAGTAGTCGGGGACGGTCATGGCCTCGAAGTGCTCGCGGGTCGAGCCCGCGGGCGAGCGATGGAAGATCGGCTCCAGCGCACGCAGCTCGGACGCGACGTCGCGCTCCCCCTCGGGCAAGCGGCGCCTGACGAGCACGACGCCGTCCAGGATCTCGACAGGCTTCCCCTCCGGATCAGTGGTCGGACGCAGGCGGGCCTCCGCGATGACCACGTCCCACTCGCCGGCTGCCAGGCGGAGCGACGCGAGTTCCTCCTCCGGCGTCGGAAGCGCCTCGTGCGCGTGCTCGTGCTGTTCCGGCGTCCACCAGGGCGGCGGCGCGGCGTGAGCGACCACGAGCAGGTGTCCGCCCGGCGCGACCGCACCGGCTGCGCGGCGCAGGATCTCCTCCCGCGGCAGCTCGACCGGCGAGTGCAGGAAGAACGCGCTGACCAGGTCGAACGTCGCGGACGGGGTCCAGTCCGCCAGGTCCTGGGCGACCCAGGTGATCCGGTCGGCGGGGACGCCGGTGGCCAGCGCGGCCGTCCGTCCCCGTTCCACCGCAATTGTCGATATATCCATTGCGGTCACCTGCCAGCCGCGTTGCGCGAGCCAGATCGCGTCCCCGCCCTCGCCGCAGCCGAGATCGAGCGCTCGCCCGGGGAGCAGATCGGACGCCACATCGACCAGCACGCGGTTGACCCGGCCCGACCAGACCTGTTCCTTCGACCCGTAACGGTCCTCCCAGAACTCGACCGCACCCATGCCAGCCTCCCGTCAAGCGTCGTGAGTCGACCCTAGTCGAGAGCAGCGACAGACGGTCCGGCGGCACCTGCCGGACCCGAGCGCAGGGTGAGTGCGAGCACGGCGGCGAGCACCGTGATCCAGGTCGTGATCTGGAACATGTTGGTCACCGCGTTCGCGAGCACCTCGAGGTTCATCCCCGTGTACAGCTGGTAGAGCCCGACCATGCCGAGGTGGCCGGCTTGTGGGTCGGAGGCCTGGATCAGCGCGTTCCGATCGGAGAGCAACTGCGCCTGCTGCATGGTGACCATCGCTGACAGCGCCGCGAGGCCGAGGGCCGAACTCACCCGCTGCACGACGTTGTTGATCGCGCTGCCGCTGTTGGTGAGGCGCGGATCGAGCGCTGCGATGCCGCTGGCCTGCACCGACATCATTCCCAGGCCCATGCCGATGGAGCGGATGCAGGTCCACAGGACGATCTGCTCCTTGGTCGTATTGAGGTTGAGCCCGGTCATCAGGTGGGTGGCGTAGGCCGCGATCAGCAGGCCGGAGAACACCAGCCAGCGCGGGCCGATCCGGTCGTACAGCCGTCCGGACAGAGGCGCCATCACGCCCATCATCAGGGCTTGTGGCAGGACGACCAGCCCCGCGTCCAGGGCGCCCATGCCGAGCGCGGACTGGAGGAACACCGGGATGTAGAACAGCGTGGCGAACATGCCGATGGTCTGGACGCTGATGATCAGCAGCGAGTTCAGGTAGGGCCAGGTGCGGAACACCGAGAGGTCCAGCAACGGATGGTCGACCTCGAGTTCGATGATCACGAACAGGGCGAGGCTGAGCACGCCGGTCACGAGCAGGCCGATGATCGGGTAGCTGCTCCAGCCCCAGGACGCCCCCTCCGAGAACGCCAACAGCAGGCACACCATCCCTACCGCGACAGTGATGAAACCCAGGAAGTCGAAGCGGTAGGTCGGTAGCTGGGCGAACTTCGGCAGCATCCACAGCGCCAGGACGACGCCGATGACGGCGACCGGGACGTTGATGTAGAAGATCAGCCGCCAGTCGACGTACTCGACCAGGTAGCCGCCCAGGGTGGGACCGAGCGCGGGCGCGGCGATCACGCCGATGCCGTACAGGCCCATGGCCGAGCCGATCCGGTCCTTGGGCACCAGCCGGTAGACCATCGTCATGGTGATGGCCGGCAGAATGCCGCCCGGGATGGCTTGCAGAATGCGGAAGGCGATCAGGCTCGGCAGGCTCCAGGACAGCCCGCAGAGCGCGGAGCCGGCGGCGAAGGCGACCAGCGAGATCGTGTAGAGCCGGCCGAGCCCGATCTTGTCGCCGAGCCACGCGGTGGTCGGCACCACCACCCCGAGGACGAGGCTGTAGGACGTGCTGATCCAGGCGATCTCCGCGGTGCTGCCGCCGAACTGCGTCTGGATCGTGGGGATGGCGACGTTGACGATGCTGGTGTCCAGCACTGTCATGAACATGCCGACGATGAGCACCAGCAGCGGTCCGAGCCAGTGGGTGGTCTCGGTAGTGGCGGAGACGGCCGGCGCCGTCCGCGTCGCCGGCCGCTGGGCGATCGCGGTCACTTCTTGTGAATCTTCGCTGTGACGTTCATGCCGGGCACCAGCGCGAGGTTCTGCCGGTCGTCGATGCTGATCTTGACCGGGATCACCTGGGTGACCTTCTGGAAGTTGCCGGTGGTGTTCGACTGCCCGAACAGGGAGAACACCCCGGCTGCTCCCGTCTTGATCTCCACGACGTGACCGCTGAGCGTCGTATTCGGGAACGCGTCCACGGAGATGTCGACAACCTGGCCGACGCGCACGTCGTTGATGTCGGTCTCGTCGACCCGCGCGGTGACGAAGACGTCGGCCGGGTTGTAGGCGATCGCCAGCTGCGTACCCGCCGCGACGAAGGCGCCGTTGACGCCGTTGTTCACCGCGACCACGCCGTCCGCGGGTGCACGGACGAGCAACTGCGGCTGCATGTAGCCGGTCTGCACGGCGATCCGGCCCACCACCTGCTGGGACTTCAGCGGGGTGCCCATCGTCGCCGTCCAGTTCGTCAGGGTTCCGCTGGTTGGTGCGTTGATCGAGAGCTGGGTGCCGTCGACCTGCGCGTTGTCCGTGGTCACGTAGTTCGCGGCGTTGATCATCCAGTTCGCGACCAGCGCGACCGCGGCCACCAGGGCAACGATCCCGATCACGATCAGGCCGATCCTGGTGCGCCGCCGCAACGGACGGCGGCCCCCCTTCGGCGGCTCGGGCGGCGCGACCTCGTCCGGACCCTCTTCTGCCGGGCCGGAAGCCTCCAGGAGAACCTCAGTGCCCTCGTTGTCTGTCATGGGTTGCCTTCCGGGAGTTCGCTCAGTGGGTGGACGCAGGGACGACGACCTGGTCGCCCTCGGAGAGGCCGGAGACCACCTCGGTGCGGTCCTGCCCGACCAGACCGGCGGCGAAGGTGACCGTCCGCTGCTGGCCAGAGGAGTCGACGAGCGTGACCACGCTCTGGCCGTTCTCGGCGTGAACGGCGCCGTTCGGGACGCTCAGCACGTCCTTCCTCTCCTGCGTGGCGATCGCGGCGTGGACGCTCATGCCTTCCTTGATCCGCTTGTCGTTGCTGTCGAGCCCGATGGTCACGTAGTAGCTCATCGTGCCGGTGAGGGCCGTGCCGGACGGCGCGATCGACTTCACGGTGCCGGTGACGTCGAGGTCGGGCAGGGCGTCGACGCCGAGCCTGACGGTCTGACCGGCGACGATGTTCGCCGCGTCCAGTTCCTGGAATGGCACGACGGCCGTCATCTCCCCCGTGCTGGACAGCACCATGAACTGGGTGCCGCCGGCCCTGGTGATCGTGGAAGCGCCCGCCACCACGGTGGTGCCGGGAACGGCTGCGTCCGAGCCCGGCGCCTCTGCGGTCGTCCCGGTCGACGCGGTCAGGTACTCGCCGACCGCCCCGTTGATCGCGGTGACGGTGCCGTCGAAGGGCGCCTTGAGAGTAGCGAGCGAGAGGTTGTGCCGGGCGATGTCTGCCAGCGACTGCGCGGTCGTCACCGCCGCGCGCTGCTGGGTGATGTTGTACGGACGGTCCGACGCGGCGGACGCCTCGCTGTTCTGTGCGCTCACGACCGCCTGTTGTGCGGAGGCCTGCGACACCTTTCCTGCAGCCTCGTCGACCTTCTGCTTCTGCTCAGCCGTCGCAACCGCGGTCTGGGCGGTCAGCACCGCCGACTGAAGGCTCGCGCAGTCCGCGGTGCACGCGGCGAGTGCGGCCTGCGCGGCGTCCAGTGCTGCATTCGCGCGGGAGACGGCGACGGCATCGGCCCGTCCGGTCGCCGACACCTGGCTCCTGGTCGCGGAAAGGATTGTCCGTGCCTGGCTGAGGGTATCGCGGGCGCCCTTCACGGCCGGGCTGTGCTCCAGCCGGGCCAGGGCAGCCTTCTGGGACGCGAGGTTGGCCTGCTGCTGCACGAGCAGCTGCCTGAGCAGGAAGTCGTCGACTGTCGCGAGCTCCTGACCGGCCTTGACGTGGTCGCCCACCTGCACGTCCACGGACGTCAACTGGCCGCCACTGGGGAAGCCGAGGTTGCGTGAGGATGTCGCCGCGACCGTGCCTGCGGCCGCCACGCCCGTGCTGATCGTCGCGCGCTGCACGGGGGCGGTGGCTACCAGCGCCGCGCTGCTACCCGTGCTGCAGGCGTTCAGGACGAGCGCGCCCGCGGCCACGGCTGTCACCGCGACAGCCGCGAAGACCAACCGCGGACGTCCGTGCGCGCGCGTTGTGGCGGATGAGGCCATCCGTGTCTCCCGTTCTTTCGGTCCGACCGGTTCGCTCGCGTCCGGCGCAGTGACCGAGCGGGCCTCGCAACCAAAAAGAACGAACCTTCATTCGGCATTCTTCTGCCGCTGCCGATACGGTGTCAAAGCAGGACCACGGAGGTGAGACATGCCGAAGATCAGTGACGACCGCCGCGCCGACCGGCGCCGGCAGATCGCCCAGGCGGCGCTGCGCTGCTTCATCCGCAAAGGCTTCGAGGCCACCTCGATGGCCGACATCATCGCCGAGGCCGGCATGTCCGCCGGAGCGATCTACCTGCACTTCGAGAACAAGCAGGACTTGACCACGCAGGTGATCCGCGAGGTGCTGCAGGAGCGGGCGGGCGAGTTCGCCGAGCTGGGCAAGCGTCGTCCGCTCCCCGACCCGGCGACAGTCCTGCGGCAGAACCTGGAGGGCTTCCGGCGCAACCCGGCGAAGGCGGCGATCCAGCTGCACCTGTGGTCGACGTGCGCGCGGGAGCCCTCGCTGGCGGAACTGCTCGAAGAGTTCTCGGGTGAGATGCGCCGACTCTTCGAAGGCTATCTGGAGGCGTGGCTGATCGAGCAGGGACTGGACCTCCAGACCGCGTCCGAGCGCGCCGCGCTGCTCGCTCACATCGTCGTGGGTCTGCGCCAGGGCTACGTGGTCCAGTCCGGGCTGGTGCCTGCGTTCGACGCTGACGGCTATCTCGACGCCCTGGAGCTGATCGACTTCGCCGGGCGGCGGACCTGACGATCTGCGCCCGGCGCCCGGGCGTCCGGCGTAGGGTGCGAATGAGGGCCCTTCGGGCATCGGTGCGGACGGAAGGAGCCGGGTGCGATGCAGCGCTCGATCGTGATCAATCGTGAGTTCGGCAGCGGCGGCCGCGAGATCGGACGGATGATCTGCGAGCGCACCGGCATGGAGTTCTACGACACCCGGATCCTGCAGGAGGCCGCCAGCCGGCGCGGCCTTCCCGCCGACATGCTGGAGGGCTTCGACGAGCGGATTCTCACCGGCCAGTACTTCGACCTGTCGATCATCGGGGGCACGGATCCCGAGACCTACTCACTCCCCTACCGCATGTACGCGGCCATCGCGGAGGTGGTGACCGAGGCCGCGCGGACGAAGCCGTCGGTGTTCATCGGCCGGTGCGCGGACAAGATCCTGCGCGACGCCAGGCTGCGTTTCCGCAGTGTGTTCATCTACAGCACGGACACCGACCGCAAGATCGCCCGGGCGATGGAAGTGGACGGCGTGGCCCGGAAGGACGCGGAGAAGTACATCGCGAAGATGGACAAGACCCGTGACCGCTACCAGCAGTTCTTCACCAATACGCGGTTCGGGGACTACCGCGAGTACGACCTGTGCCTGAACAGCGGGCGCCTGGGCTACGCGGGCTGCGTTGACCTCATCCTCGGTTCCATGGCGCACGCCGCCCAGCCGCTGCCTCCCGCGCAGCCGGCGTCCGGCGCGTGAGCACGAGCCGAGCCGAGTACCGGGCGGCGCTCGGAGACCTGCCGCCGGCGGAGTGGCCGGGCTACCTCACCGCGCACAGCAACCTGCCCGGGCCGCGCGCGAACCTGACGCTGCTGGATGCGGCTGCGGACGTCCTGCCACGTGATCTCGCCCTGGTCCTGGCAGCCGACGCGGACGACTTCCTCGCCTGCTGTGGCGTGGCGGCGCTGGGGCGGCTGGTGCTGGAGCAACCGGACGACCCCGGTCTGGTGGAGCTGCTCACGGCGCGCTGCGCCGACTCCCGCTGGCGGGTACGCGAGGCGTGTGCGATCGCGGCCCAGCGCATCGGGGACGCCGATCCGGTCGGCCTGCGCGACCTGGCGGAGACGTGGACGGCGTCCACCGATCCGCTGGTCGTGCGCGCGGGTATCGCGGCGATCTGCGAACCCCGCCTCCTGCGTGATCGTGAGACGGCAGCGGCTGCCCTCGTCGCGTGCCGGCGAGCAACCGGCCACCTGCTCACCACGCCCGAAGGCCGCCGCCGTGCCGACGGCGTCCGGACGCTGCGCAAGGCGCTCGGCTACTGCTGGTCAGTGGCCGTTGCGGCGAGTCCCGAGCCGGGTCTGACAGATTTCCTTTCGCTACCCACCGACGACCCGGACGTCGCCTGGGTCGTCCGCGAGAACCGCAAGAAGCACCGCCTGGCCGCCTTGCTCGCAGGCTGAGCGCGCCGGCTCGCAGGCCGCAGGGCTCCTGTTCCATCGCAACCCGGGTTATCCCGGCGTCCGCACCCACTCCGGGACCGCCGTCCATCGCAGCGAGGGTTATGCCCCCAGTTCCGGGCCTCATTAGCCGGCTTGCGATGGATGACTCGTCCGTCCGGCTCGGAGAGGCCGGGATAGCCCGATCAACGATGGATCAGAACCCGAGTGCGCGAGCAACTCGCTTCACAACCACCCAGGGTTCGCTCATGATCTCCCTGGCCAACCAGCGCACCATGCGGAACTCCAGGTCACGTAGGACCTGCTCACGCCATTTCTCTTGCACGTAGGCCTCGCCGTCTTTGTACTTCACAGCGCCGTCGCACTCGCCGACGAGGTTGTGTTCCGGCCAGTAGCAGTCGGGGAAGAACACTCCCGATGGTGTGTCGATGCGGGCCTGGAAGACGGGCGTAGGGAGTCCGGCGAGCCGGAAGTGCCCGGCTGAGAGTGACTCGGCCGCCGATTCACGGGCGGATTCGGTAGCCGCGATGGCCTCGGAGATCGCCGGGGCGGGGCGCGAGGACGCTCCCAACAGTTGGTCACGTGCCGCCCTCACCAGCTGGGGGTTGGAGTAGTCGGAACGCCGGGGACTGGCGACGAAGCCCTCGCAGAGCTTCCGGGCAGCCGCGTCCAGGATGACCAGGGCCTCCGGGAGTGGACGTCCACGCACCAGGTCGATCGCCGTCCTGGCCAGACTGGTGACCGGCCACCCTGCTGGATCTCGCGTGACCTGCTCCGCGGGTAGCCCGGCCACGTGGTGGACCCCCGCTCGGGACTGCGACCCGTGCCCGGCGCCCGCCGGCAACGTCACGCTGACCGGCTGCTCACACCAGCGGTCGAACCCTGGACTCGGCAGGCCCCAGGCGACCGCGGCGGACTGGTGGGAGAGCACGGCCGCGGGGTTCGCGACCAGCTCGGCGCGCGCGAGGGCCAGGTGTCGAGCCGATGGATCTTCGGGCCAGGCCGCGGCAGCAAGGAACACACCCCGTCGCAGTCGAAGCAGACTCCCCGCCCGAAGCCGGGTTGCGACCATCTCGGGGGTCACGCCCACGTTGCGAAGCTGGGTCATGCTGATCGGCTGAGTGGGAAGCGTCCAGGGTTTCGGTGTGCGCACACCGTCAGTCTCGGCAGAATCCGGCGTCACTGATCAGGCGATCTGCGCTCCTGTGGAAAACGGTCCGGAGCCGCCAGACCCTGTGGACAGGCCGTCGGCCCCCGAAATGGTCTCGACACGATCGACCAGCGGCTGTGGGGCATCAACGGTCTGGGTCACTCCGCCCAGCTACGCAATCCTCTCGGTTGAAACCGCTCCCAGTGCCTCAATAGCGTCGTGGGTGGACGGCACCCCCGCCGTTCCAGGCCTCGATGGAGAGGATTCCGCATGACCCCGACACCCCTCATGCGCCGGTTCCGAAGGTTCGCCACGGTTCTGGCCGGCGCCGTTCTCGTCACCGGTGCGCTGACTTCGGTTCCGGCTTCGGCCACCCCGTCCGGGCACCCGAAGCCCACGCCGCCACCGGCGCTGCCCGACCTCGGCCCGAACGTCACGATCTTCTCGCCCCGCACTCCGCTGGCCGAGATCCAGAGCAAGCTGGACGCCCTCGCCGCCCAGCAGGTGGACGCCGAGATGAGCACAGCCCGCCACGCCGTCCTGTTCCTGCCCGGAACCTACGGCACGGCGGACAAACCCCTGCAGTTCAAGGTCGGCTACTACACGGAGGTGGAGGGCCTCGGCGCCGAACCGGGCGACGTGACGATCAACGGCAGCATCGAGGTCTACAACCGGTGCCTCGAGGGCGGCGGGACATCCAACTGCCTGGCGCTGGTGAACTTCTGGCGCACGCTCGGCAACCTCTCGCTCAACATCAACAAGTCCGGCCAGGACGGGTGCAGGCAGAGCGCCAACTTCTGGGCGGTGTCCCAGGCGGTCTCGCTGCGCCGCGTCAACGTGAGCGGCAACACCCTGTCGCTGATGGACTACTGCACGGCTGGTCCGCAGTACGCGAGCGGTGGCTTCATCGCCGATTCGAAGCTGCCCGCGGTGGTGAACGGTTCGCAGCAGCAGTGGCTCATCCGCAACAGCGTCGTCGAAAGCTGGAGCAATGCTGTCTGGAACCAGGTGTTCTCCGGCGTCACCGGTGCGCCCGACGACTCGGCGTTCCCGAACCCGCCGTACACGACGGTGGCGAAGACCTCGTTGAGCCGGGAGAAGCCGTTCCTGTACGTCGACGGCGCAGGGAAGTGGCTCGTCCGCGTCCCCGCGGCGAGGACGAACACCTCTGGCGTGTCGTGGGCGAACGGGATGACGCCCGGACGCAGTGTCCCGCTGTCGGACTTCTTCATCGCGCGGCCGGGCAACTCGGTCGCCGAGATCAACCGGGCTCTCGCGAGGGGGAAGAACCTGCTGCTGACCCCTGGCGTGTACGGCATCGACCGCTCGATCGAGGTGCAGCGTCCGGACACGGTCGTGCTGGGCCTCGGGCACGCGACTCTCACCGCGATGCGCGGCGCGGTGCCGCTGAAGGTCGCCGACCGGGCCGGCATCGTGGTCGCCGGTGTCACGATCGATGCAGGGACGAAGCTCTCCCCCGTCCTGCTCCAGGTCGGCGGGCACCACGGCCATGGCTGGGGCCGCAGTAGCGCCAGGAACCCGATCACGCTCAGTGACGTCTACTTCCGGGTGGGCGGACCACACATCGGCCGGGCGACGACGGCGCTGGAGATCAACGCCGACCACGTGCTCGTGGACCACACATGGCTCTGGCGGGCCGACCACGGCGTGGAGGGCTTCAGCGGCGACACCGAGCGGTGGAAGACCAATATCGGCCGCTACGGACTGGTGGTGAACGGTGACGATGTGACCGTCACCGGGCTCTTCGCCGAGCATTTCCAGCGGTACAGCACGCTGTGGAAGGGCGAGCGCGGCCGGGTGGTGTTCTTCCAGAACGAACTGCCCTACGACCCGCCGACCCAGGCGGACTGGACGCAGCCGAACGGCACTCTGGGCTTCCCCGGCTACAAGGTCGCGGATCGCGTGCGCACGCACAGCCTGAGCGGTGGCGGCGTCTACGTGTTCAACCAGAACAACCCGTCGATCGTCACCACGAGCGGTTTTGAGGTGCCCAGGCGGTCTGGCGTGCGGTTGCACCACGTGATGACCGTCAATCTGTCGGCCGGAACGATCATCCACGTCGTGAACGACACCGGCACCCAGGCCGACAACACCAATACCGGGACGCCGCAGTTCGTGACGGACTACCCGACGCCGTGATCCGGTGGTGGCGCCGTCTCGCCGGGCGGCGCCACCTTCCCGGCCGGCTGCGACCGGGAGACGTCCCGGCAACCCGCCAGCGTGGGACGTCCTCCGCTCGCCCGTAGCGTTGATTAGGTTCTTTGCAGTGAACACAGCCGCCAGCCCGCACGATCGCTGGGTCGTCCTCGCCGTCTCGGCGCTGGTCAACGTCACGATCCAGGTGCAGTGGATCGCGTTGGCGCCGGTGAGCGATACCGCGGCCGCGTTCTACGGGGTGTCGACGACGTTGATCGGCTACTTCTCGATCGTCTTCATGGTCGTGTTCATCCCGTTGTCGATTCCCGCGGCGTGGCTCATCGACCGCTACGGGATCCGGTTCGCGGTGGGTCTCGGCGCAGTGGCGGTCGCCGTCGGCGGTGCGCTGCGGGCCATGGCCGGCCACTCGTACGGCGAGGCGATGGCCGCCACCGTGCTCGTCGCGGCCGCGCAGCCCCTGCTGCTCAACTCGTGGACGACGGTGGCAGGCAGGTGGTTCCCGCGCGACCGCCGGGCGACGGTGGTCTCCGTCCTCACGCTCGCGATGATGCTCGGTGTCGCGCTCGGCACCGCGCTCAGCCCTGCGCTGCTGGACGCAGGCCTCGCGCTGGACCAGGTGCTGTGGGTGTACGCCGCCGCGTCCGCCGCCACCGCCATGGCCTACTGTGTCCTCGCCAGGGACGCCGACTGCAGCATCGCGGACGCAGCGAACGCGCGAGCCCTGGAGCTGAACGGCCTGCGGCACGCCCTCCGCCAGCGCCCGTTCCAGGTCTTCCTGATCGCGCTGTTCGTGGCGCTGGGCGTGTTCAACGGGCTGTCCACCTGGAGCCTGCAGGTGGTCACTGCGATCGGCCTGCCCGAGCCGGCGGCCGAACTGCTGCTGGAGGCGCTGCTGGCGGGCGGCGTCCTCGGCGCTCTCGTGCTCGGCGCGGTCTCGGATCGCACGGGCCGCAGGGTGGCCTGGACGGCGATTCCGATGATCGCCGCTGCGCCGCTGATGATGGGGTTCGTCGTTCCGCACGAGTCGATCGTCGCGCTGGGGGCGTGCGCGTTCATTGCGGGCTTCCTGCTCACCGGCGCGATGCCCGTGGGCATGCAGTACGCGTCCGAGATCGCGGCGCCGACGCCCGAGGGTGCCTCGTCCGGGCTGTTCCAGCTCTGCGGCCAGGTCTCGTTCGTGGTGGTGATCTTCATGGACGCGGCCCGCCGCGGCGGCAGCTTCTGGCTCAGCTTCGGTGTCCTCGGTGTCCTGCTGGCGGTTGTCGGGGTGTGGCTGGCCCGTCAGCCTGAGCCCGTCGTGGACGCGGCTACGCGCGGCGCGCGGCCAACACCAGCCAGGTGAGTGCGACCAGAGCGACGCCCCCGGCCAGCACACCGATCGCGGACGGCCGTCCCGCGAAAAGGAAGGCGAACCCGCCGAGCGCCAGCGTGCCGCCGACGAGCGTGGCTCCGCGTCCCAGCCCACGGCCGAGCGCCGCGAACTCGATCCGGGCGGCAGGTGCGACGCGTTCAGCCCACCAGGCGAGCCGGACGGTGGCATAGGCAAGTGGAATGAGGGCGAACACGACGGGATCGAACGGGCCGTGTGCGTCCAGCGCGACCAGGAGACCGCCCACGACGACCGCCGTGTGCGCGGCGGCTGTGCTGGGCCAGACCGCCATGATCGCAGCGGCGATCCCGACCATGGCCCACGCGAGCCCGGGACTCGTCCCGACACCCTGCGCCGCGATGGCGAGCACTGCCGCTGCCGCGACAGCGGCCGCCGCACGCAGCAGCCAGCCGGGAACGGTCGGCCCGAGCGTGACCGCGACCCGCGGCAGCGGCCGCTCACCGAGGTCGGGAAGGTCGCGGAGCAGCGGCAGCTCGGTCATGAGCACCCGGAACCAGGCGGTCATCGCCAGTCCCGCTTCCGCGCCGCCACCCGCGCGAGAGAGTCGAGGCTCGCCGCAGCGGCGGAGCGTGCCGGGCCGGCCCAGTGGACGACCGGCACGCCCTCGCGAGCCAGGCCGTCCAGCCGCAGGTCCCGTTCGATGCGGATGATCCGCCGCGCAATCGCCAGGTAGGGCTCGCGAACCGGGCGCACGTCCGGCAGCGTGTCGATGAGCACGACCGGGTGCCCGAGCCTGCGCCAGGTGCGGACGAGTTGCGCGGCGGCATCGTCGAGCACGGTGCTGAACAGGTAGACGAGCGCGTCCGCTGGCACCTGCGGCGGTCGCACCCGGGCGCTCGGCTGGCCCACAGGGTGCGCGAGCGCGAGGCCGTGCAGGACGCGGCGCAGGTGCCGCCGTCCGGACGCCGGCGGTACGGGCCGGGTCTCGAGAGCGAGGTCGACCAGCCCGACCCGGTCGCCATGCTCGACGAGCGCGCGGGCGATGCTGGCCGCGGCGTGCCTCGCGAGGTCGAGCGAAGTGGCCTCGTCCACGCGCTGTTCGCTGAAGCCGCGCCACGTCCGCAGGTCGGGGCCGATGTCGTCGCGGGAGTCGACGACGAGCACGACCGCGGCCTCGGCGTCGGCGAACGTGCGGCGAACGTAGAGCGTCTCGAGGTTCGGTGACCGGCGGGCGGTGGTGCGCCAGTCGATGCGCTTGAGCCGATCGCCCGGTACGAACGGATGGATGTCGCGCAGTTCGCCGCCGTCGCCGAACCGGCGAGAGACGCGCGGCCCGGTGAGACCCCGCAGGTTGTGCGGCACCGGCACGAGACCGAGACGCATGGACGCGGGCAGCACGAGCCGGGTGGTACCGCCGACGGATCGAGGGTCGTGCTCCCACCACCCGTCGTAGCCGCGGACGTCGGCGACCGCCGTCTGCTGCGGGCCGGTGCGCACAGAGGCGAGCCGCAACTCGACCTCGCGCTCACTGCCCTTCGGGATGTCCGCAACGAACTCTGCGGTGCGCTGGCCGACCGCCGAGGCTCGCACGTGGGCCAGTTCGCCCCCGGAGATGCGAAGGGTCGAATCGAGGCCGCCGCTGGCGTCCGGAGTGGGCTGCTCGGCGATCACCTGTGGGAGCGGTGGCCTTCTGGTGAGGCTGAACACCGCCGCCACGAGCGCCGGAACGCCGAGCAGCGCGACGTCCGGCCGTCCGGCGAGCAGCCCGATCATGAGCAGCAGGACGCCGGCGACCACTGCGTCTCCGAGCCGGGCGGGCCGCCAGGCCGGCGCGTCCCGGGCCATCAACTCAGCCGCGCGGTGGTCGGGCCGGGGACGGAAGCGAGCAGTTCCGCGACGATGTCCTCTGGCCGCCGTCCGGACGCCCACGCGGTCGCGGTGAGGGTGAGCCGGTGCGCGAGGACCGGCACGGCCACCCGCTTGACGTCCTCGGGGAGCACGAAGTCGCGACCCTCGAGCACCGCGACCGCGCGGGCGAGCAGGACGAGGTTCTGCGAGCCGCGCGGTGAGGCGCCCACCTCGAGCCCGGGATGGCCGCGGGTCGCCCCGGCGAGGTCGACGCAGTAGGCGACGACGTCCGGATCCACCGGAAGGGCCTCGACGCCGGCCTGCATCTGGATCACCGTTGCCGCGGTGACAACCTGGGACACCGGCGCGGCTTCCTGTTGCCTGGCGATCCGCCGCTGCAACACTTCACGCTCGCCCTCGCGGGTCGGATAGCCGACCGCGAGACGCACCATGAACCGGTCGAGTTGCGCCTCGGGCAGCGGATAGGTGCCCTCGTACTCGACCGGGTTCGAAGTGGCCACGACGTGGAACGGCGGCGTCAGCGGATGGCTCGCACCCTCGACGGTGACCTGCCGCTCGGCCATCGCCTCCAGCAGCGCCGACTGGGTCTTGGGTGCGGTGCGGTTGATCTCGTCGGCCAGGAACAGGCCGGTGAACACCGGACCGGGCCGGAACACGAAGTCGCCGCGCTGCGGATCCCAGACGCTGGAGCCGGTGATGTCGCTGGGCAGCAGGTCGGGCGTGCACTGCAGCCGCGAGAAGGCCAGGCCGAGCGCGGTCGCCAGGCTGCGCGCGGCGAGCGTCTTGCCGGTGCCGGGCACATCCTCGAACAGCACGTGGCCGCCCGCGAGGATCGTGGCGAGCGCGATCTGGAGTGGATCGCGCATGCCGACGACGGCGGTCCCGACCTCGCCGAGGATGCGGTCACCGAGTTCGGCGATCTCTGCGACCGGCATGGTGGAATCCGTCATGGCGTGGTCCTTTCGTGGCTGATTCGGTCGATCGCGTCCAGCCAGGTCTGCAGGGTGCGGGCGGTGGGAGGTCGTCGGTCGGCGAGGCCGGTGGCGACCTGGGCGCCGAGCAGTCGTTCGACGTCGGCGCTCTGGCCGGGATCGTCCAGGTCGACGCCGCGCAGCGCGAGTCGGGCCGCCGCGAGACGGCGCACGCGCTCGACGACGTGGGGGCGGACGCGTCCGTCCTGACCGAACACCTGCCAGCCGAGGTCGCTCACGGCGCCGCGCCCACCGGCCCGGCTCGTAAACGGGCGGCCGGGCCATTCCGCTTTCCACTGGTTGGCGGAGCCGGCGCGGATCAGGACGGCGGCGAAACCGAGACAGCCGAGCAGCGCGGCGTGCGTGCGGTCGAGGACGCCGCCCAGACCGAGCACCGTGCACACGGCGGCGATGAGGAGCGTCCATCCGACCACGCCGCGTACTGGAAACGTCATGATGCCGGCCCCCCGGCCGTCGGGCGCATGAAGACCGCCGTCCCGTCCAGCGCTGCGGCGATGCGGGCGAGCGACTCGCGGGCGCGGCGGACGTCGTCCGGCGTCACGGGGTACGAGGTGAACCGGGCTCGGTGGTAGAGGCCGCGCAGCACGGCGACGGCGTCCGCGGGGGCCGGGGTGTGCTGGAGCAGAACGGAGGTGAACTCGGTCGGGGTCTGGGCGGGATCGCGTCCGGTGCCCTGGAGGGCAGCTTCGTCCTCGAGCGCGATCCAGGCGGCGATGACGGCGTCCGCGGGGACGGCGACGCCAGCGAGATGGGCCTCGGCGCGGGCGACCGCAGTGGCCAGGGAGGCGATGTCGACCGTCACCGCCTCGCCGGGCACATCGCCGTCCAGCTGGTCGGATTCGACGTGGTCGTCCTCCGGTTGCCACGCCGCCCGGAGCCGCTGCACGAGCCGGTAGAGCCCGTACGCGATGACGGCTGTGACGAGGAGGGCGAACAGGACGGCCGCGACGGTCGCGATGATGTGAGTGAGCGACTGGTCGCGCTGGACGGGTTCCTGCGGCGCGACCGTGACCTGCGGGGTCTCGGGCATGGGACGGTCGGGAGCCGTGAAGCGTGGGAGCGCGAGCGTGATGATCCACGGCGTGGCGGACGCCGCCCCCAGCACGACGAGGATGATCGCCGCGATGACGCCACCCCGGATCATCATCGCGCTGGGTTTCACCCTGACAGTCTGCCCCGCTCGGGCTGTGAGTTGCAGCGAAGGGTGCCCTTCAGGCGAATAGCATGCCGGGATGGCTGGCGTCTACCGCTTCTCCACCGCAGACCAGGACGTTGATCGAGCGCTCGTGCACCGCTGGCTCAGCGAGTTGTCCTACTGGGCGAAGGGTCGCGCGCGGGAGGTGCAGGACAGGGCGATCGACGCCTCGCGCAACTACAGCGTGTGCCGCGTGGACACCGGGGGCCAGGTCGCGTACGCCCGGGTGGTCACGGATGGGGTCACGTTCGCGTGGCTGTGCGATGTGTTCGTCGCGCCGGAATGTCGCGGCGAAGGCGTGGGCAAGCTGCTGGTCGAGGGCGTGCTGGCCGACCTGGCGCCACTCGGCCTGAAGCGCGTCCTGCTGGCCACCGCGGACGCCCACGGCTTGTACGAGCAGTTCGGTTTCCGTCCGCTTGCCGATCCGACGATGTGGATGGCCCGGGGTTCCGCGGACGTGCCCCGTCCAGGATTGAGCACGGGCGCCTGAACCGTTCGGTGGTGACGGGTGGCCGGGACGCGGGCTATCGCCGGAGCGCAGCGGGCTGCAGGGCAGACTCTCCGCCGCCGTCGGATTGAGGCGCGCATGATGGATCCCGATCTGGGATGCACCACTGGTAAGGTTGGACTATGAGCACCCAGATCGCCGTGCGGCTGCCGGACCGGATGGTGGCCTTTCTGGACCAGGTCGTGGCGGAGGGCAAGTCGTCCAGTCGGGCCGCGCTGGTCACGGCGGCACTCGAGCGGGAGATGCGTCGCCAAGCCGCCGAGCAGGATGCGGCGATCCTGCGCGAGCGGGGTCCCGACGACGACCTGGATGCCTTGGTGAACTGGATGACCCGCCACATCGATATCGCCGACTGACGTGCGCGAGATCTGTCTGGCGCGACTGGACAAGACGAGACCGGTCGTGGTGCTCACCCGCGAGTCCGCCCGGGCGGCGATGATCAAGGTCACCGTCGCGCCGATCACGTCCACTATCAAGGGCCTCAGCAGTGAAGTTCCGGTCGGTCCCGATAACGGATTGGAACACGCGAGCGCGGTTTCCTTGGACAACGTCGTGACGATCCCGGCCACGGCGCTTGGACGCACCGTCGGATTCCTGACCGCCGAGCAGGAGGCGCTTCTGGCAAGGGTCGTGGTCCTCGCGTACGACCTCGATCTCCCCTTGCTCGACGCCTGAACGGCCGGGGAAGGGCCGCCGCCAACTTCAGTCAGCGGCAATCGGCATCGGACGCGCCACTTCGGCGAACTTGGCCGCCATCGTGGGGTTGCCCCGGGTCAGCCTCTTGAGGGTCACGTCCTGGGCCTTGTCGTTGGCCAGCCGCAGTTGATTGTCTGTCCCGAGCAGGGCGTCTTTCGTCTTCTGCAGTGCAGCGATGGACTTGTCGATCTCCTTGATCGCGACCGTGAATTTCTCGGAGGCGAGGCGGTAGTTCCGTCCGAAGGCGTCCTTGAACTTCTCCAGATCGCTTTCAAAGGTCGTGATGTCGATGTTCTGGCGACGAACGAGTTCCAACTCCGCCTTGTAGCAGACCGCGCTCATGGCGGCATTGCGGAGCAGAGTGATCATCTGGATGAAGAACTGGGGACGGATGACATACATCTTCGGGTACCGGTGCAAGACGTCCACGATGCCGGTGTTGTACAGCTCACTGTCCGGTTCCAACAGCGACACCAGGATGGCGTACTCGCAGCCCTTCTCGGCGCGGTCCTTGTCGAGTTCCTTCAGGAAGTCCTCGTTCTTGTGCTTGGTGGCGGTGGTCTCACACTCGTTCTTCATCTCGAACATGATGGAGACGATCTCGGTACCGTCTTCGCTGTAGTCGCGGAAGATGTAGTCACCCTTGCTGCCGGTGCGGGCGTCGTTGTCCTTCTCGAAGTAAGCCTTGGGGAATGCGGTGGGGCGGATACGGTTGAACTCGGTCTCGCAGTGCTGCTCAAGCGTTTCACCGACCATCTTGGTCGACAACTTGGCCTTCATGTCGCGCAGTCGTTCGATGGCGTCGTCGCGGTCCTTCAGCTGGACTTCGTACTTGTCCTTCAGAGCCTGCTCGGACAGCTTCATCTCAAGCTCCGCTCGCTCAAGCCCGCTCCTCAGCTCGTCCCGTTCCTTCACGACAGCGCTGACTGCCTCCGTGATAGCGAGCTTCTGTGCCAGCTCCTGCGCGTTGAGCGCCGCCTTCAACTCCTGGATCTCGGCGTCCTTGGCTACTGCGGAACTCTGTAGTTCTTTGGCCAGCCTCACCTCAGCCAGCTGGGCGGCAGACTGCTTCTCCTGCTCGGTCTGAGCTAGTTGTGTCGCCAGAACGTCACGCTCTTTCTCGACGCTGCGCAGGGCCTCAGCGATTGCGAGTTCGCGTGCGAAGTCAGCCGCCTCGAGCTTCGCGTTCAGTCCCTGGATCTCCGCATCCTTGGCCGCGGCAGTCTCAGCCAGCTCATGGGCGGCCTTCGCCCGCGCAAGTTCGACCGCACTGCGCTTGTCGGCCTCGGCCAACTCGAGTCGCTCATGAAGCTGCTGGTCGAACTCCTCGTCCCTAACCTGCTTGACGATGTCGGTATATCCCGCATCATCGATGGCGAATGACTTATTGCAATGAGGGCAACGGATCTCGTGCACGAGCTTCACTCCTTGCGGGGATGAGAGAACTGCGTTGATCTCAGCACAATTGCGTAGATCGAACCAGTCCCCACGCGGGGACATAGCCCGCGGGCGCGACGTCCAGCGGCGGGCCTCGCAACGAAACCAGCACCGACGCCGGCGATGTCCGCAGTTAGCTCTCCTTGAGCTCCTGGGCGAGCATCACGATGATGCCGCTGGGGCCGCGGACATAGGTGAGCTTGTAGATGTCTGCATAGGTCGCCACGCCGCGGAGCGGGTAGCAGCCGTGCCGCGCGGCGATCCGGAGGGCTTCGTCGAGGTCGTCCACGGAGAAGGCGACGCGATGCATGCCGATCTCGTGGGGACGGGTCGGCTCCGTCTCGATCGCGTCGGGGTGGATGTACTCGAAGAGTTCGAGGCGCCCGTTGCCGTCCGGTGTCTGGAGCATTGCGATGTGGGCGTGGTTGCCGTCGAGGCCGACGGCGGTGTCGGTCCATTCGCCGCTGACCGTGTCCCGGCCGACGACGACCAGACCGAGGTCGGTGAAGAAGGCGATCGTCGCTTCGAGGTCGCGGACGGCGATGCCGACGTTCTCGAACTTGATGGGCATGCGTTCCACGCTAGCAAGGTCGTCACGGCAGGCCGAGCGAGATCGCGACCGAGGCGAACCAGCCGATGAAGCCGAGATAGATCAGACGTTCGGCGAGACCGAACCACCGTCTCGGGCCGGGATGGCTGTGTCCAGCGATCACGACGGCGCAGCCGACGGCCATCACGACACCGGCTGTGGACGAGACGGCTGAGAGTAGGTGCTCGCCGGCAACGGCCAGCGGCCACGAGGCGAGAAATGCGGAAGCGGTCACCGTGGCGAACGCGAGCGTTGCCAACACCGAGTGAACCCGTCCCGAGGTCGACCGCTCCGATCCGGGCGCATCCATAGGGAACACCGGGATCAGAGCTCGCGCCGCGGCGAAGGTGAACAACAGGCCGACCGAAGCACTCGTCCCGGGAACCCCGGACACCAGCAGTGCGACAGCCAGCCCGGCGACAGCGGCGGCACCCGCAGCCAGCGCATAGGCGGGCCGGTAGCGAGTCAGCGCATAGCCACTCACCGGATCGCGCACGGCTGAGAGCCCGGTGGGAGCCACGTGCAGGAACCCCAGCGCAGCGACGAGGGTGACGACTCCGGCCAGGGCCACGATCGCGTATCCGAGGGTCACTGCCGAGCGTCCTCGGTCGCGAGCCGGAGTTCGGAAGGCCCTCTCGAGCCCGGCTTTGGAGACCCCGCCGGATGCCCGCTGGATGTGCTGCGCACGATTGCCTCCCTGTCTCGATCCGATCTGCCGAGTCAGCACGGCGTGAGCCTGGCAGGGTCAGTGTCGGCCGCCGGTCCGTCACTGTGATCTCGGTGGTCTGTCAGGTCACGCACGGTACCCGCCAATGCATCTGCCTGCTCGGGTGTTGTCCAAAGGGCGTGACGGCGCGGTTTCCTATGAGCAGGCCCAGAAGGATGTCGAACTCCTACGAAGGTCCCCCAGGCACGCTCCACGACTCAGCCGAGGGATCGGCACTTGATCATCTCGACCACGCACCAAGCATTCCTCTGGCGAGGTAATTTGCCAGTCGGGCTGACAGGATTTGAATAGGCCATGAAACGGCCTCTGACTAGGGGTAACATAGCTCTGACAAGCAGTCTCACTTATGCAGAGATATGCAGGAGTGGGCTATTCAGGGCTGTTTTTCACGCGCCTTGTAACAGGCAGGTGCCACGCCTATTCTTGCATTTCGACATATACACAGACAGGTTTGTGCAGTGGCAGCCCTCGATCAATCCCGGCGGGGTCAACCATGGACCACCGACCGAACGAGGATCTGGCAGACCGTTGTTCCACGCAATGACCCGCTGACAAGGGGAGATGGACGAACAGTGACACGACAGAACGCCGCCAGGAGCACGGAGAATGTTGTCCGGCTCAGGGCCGTGGAGGCTCCCCGGGCACGCCCCGCACGGTCGCACAGTCGCCGCA
This sequence comes from Propionicimonas sp., assembly GCA_036770475.1. Taxonomy (GTDB): domain Bacteria; phylum Actinomycetota; class Actinomycetes; order Propionibacteriales; family Propionibacteriaceae; genus Propionicimonas. Next base: position 62,030 of record DAIPJC010000009.1, read on the forward strand.
TCTTCGGCAACGTCTCGAAGCTCCCGTCCGGCCGCTGGCGGGCGCGCTACCCGGACCCGTCCTACCGCGGCCCCGGCCGGGCCCCGTGGATCAACGCTCCGACCACGTTCCTGACGAAGGGGGACGCCGCCGCCTGGGTGTCCGCGCGTGAAGCGGAGATCATCGAGCACCGCTGGCGCCCCGCTCCCCCACCGGCGCGACCGGCCGTGACCTTCGCCGAGTACTCGGCCCGCTGGCTCGCCGGACGCGAACTCAAGCCGTCAACCATCCGCGAGTACACCGCGATGATGAAGCACCTGGTGGCGGCGTTTGGCACGCGCTATGTGGACGAGATCGCCGGGGCCGACATCCGGGCGTGGTACGCCACGCTGGACCGGTCGAAGCCGGCGGCGAGAGCCCATCTGTACGCGCTCCTCCACAACGTCCTGAACGGTGCCGTAGAGGACGAGCTGATCGACGTCAACCCGTGCCGCATCCGGGCAGCCGGCGCCACCAAGCGCCTGCGCAAGATCCAGCCGGCCACGCTGGCGCAGCTAGCGAACCTGGTCGCTGAACTGCCGGACCGCTATCGAGTCCTCATTCTCACCGCGGCCTGGTGCGCGCTGCGCTTCGGAGAACTCACCGAACTTCGACGCCACGACGTCGAGTTGGCTCCTGACGACAGCGGCGGCTGGCTACACATTCGCCGCGCTGTCACCTGGCCCACAGCGCACACTCCGGTGGTGTCGACCCCGAAATCGGACGCCGGCATCCGGGACGTGGCGATCCCGCCCCACCTCGTCCCCCTGATCCGGGCGCACATCGAGCGCTACGCGATGCCCGGCCCCGACGGGCTGATCTTCCCGAACACCGAGGGACAGCACATGCACCACGGCAGCATGTACAAGGTCTTCAAGCACGCCCGCAAGGCAATCGGCCGCTCAGACCTGCGCTTCCACGACCTTCGCCACACCGGCGCCACCATGGCCGCCCAGGCCGGCGCCACGATGCGCGAACTGATGGACCGCCTCGGACACTCGACGCCACAGGCCGCGCTGATCTACCAGCACGCTGCGGCTGACCGGCAAGCGGAGTTGGCCACACGTCTGTCCAAAATGGCGCTCGCGGGCGCGACCAAGGACGAGGGCCCACCTGAGTCCTGAGGCCACATGCGGTGGCCTCCGTGGACGTATCGGTCAAATCCGATACGCGTTCGGCGTGTCGCTCTCCTGACGGACCCATGCCGGTCTAGCGTCGACCTGAGCAGGAACGCAAAGGCCGTACGCGGCCCGGTCGGTGAGATCGGCTCTCGGGGAAGGGAGTCACGATGTCACTCCGTACGGAGAACCCCGACCTCACGCCTGCCGGAAAGGAGGAGTGCGATGGGTCTCAAGCCTGGTCAGATCGCACCCGTTTCGGGGCAGTACCGCCCCAAGGGCGGTGGCGCCGAAATCACGCTGCCCAAGGGACACAAGGTCCCGCCCGGGCCCCGTCCCGGTGTCGAGTTCATTCTCGTGGACGGAACCAAGAACAAGAGCGGTCGTCCCTGACGGGTCGCTCAAAGTGGGGGTCGGGCCAATCGGTCCGACCCCCTCCCGCGCCTAGGTAGGGGTCGGACGATAGACTCTGGGTCAAGATCCCAACGCTGTAACTACCTGGGAGTAACCATGGCCAATCGTTACGACGACTGGTTGTGGTGGCGTGCATCAGACAACGGACGCGCGGTAGCCCTAGCCGAGTTCGAGTCATTCTCCCTGGATGTGCAAGGCGCGATGCTCGAGATCATGGATCGTTGGCTTGTAGGCGACTGCATGGAGAAGGAGTTCTCCGGTCTGGGAAAGGGTCTGTGGGAGCTCCGCTACCGTGTTGCTTCGAACCACTACCGAGTGCTCTTCTGCATCGAAGGTCGGAACTGCGTCGTCCTGACCTGCTTCTACAAGAACCAGCAGCGGACGCCCAAGCCCGACCTCGATCGCGCTCGCAAGCGGATGCGTACCGGAACATACGCATCTTCGTGAGAGATGGCCTTGCAGACTCCTGGGAGTGACTAGTATCGGGAGTAACCGATGCACCGGGTTATCCACAACGCCGCTAACAGGAGAGTCATGTCCGCCTTCGAGGAACTGCTCGCGCGCAAGCTCGAGGATCCTGCCATCCGTGCCGCGTTCGAGGACTCGCAGACTCGGCATGAGTTGATCCAGTGCCTGGTCGACATCCGAAAGCGTGCGGGCGTTACGCAGAAGCAGCTCGCAGATGCCATGGGCGTCAAGCAACCTACGGTCTCTGGGTTCGAGACCGAAGACTCTGACCCGCGGCTCTCCACCTTGCAGCGCTACGCTCGCGCGTTGGGTCATGCCGTCGTCGTCGATGTCCGGCCTGCGGCCCACGCAGCTTGGGTTCAGCAGGCAAGGGCGCCCGAGAGAATGATGAAGCCCGCGGGTTCCCTCTATGGCACGCCTGAGTCGATCCACACTGCCACCAGGATCGCGACCTCCACTCGGACTGATTTCGCGTTGGCTTCCTGATGAAGCTTGTTGATTCCAAGCGGGAACTGGCGGCTCGCGTTGCGGGGCAGGCAGAACTGCGCGATATCCAAGTCTTCAAGCTCGGCGCGGAACTGATTGAGCATCCCGCCCCAGGCGTTGCGCTTGACTACAACCTCGACACCGATCCTCGTTGCGTCACACCTGACGAGAGCAATGCGCTCATCGTAGAGGTCTCTTACGACCTTGTGATCCGCCAACCCCTCGCCCAAGCTGGCGAAGCGGACGACGCGTCGGACGTGGAGTACAAGGACGTCGCTCGCCTCGAGCTCCTCCTTGCAGCGCTCTTCGACCTGCCGGCGCATCCAGACGGGCGACCCTACGTTGAGGATGAGTTTCGCGCATTTGCGGACACGTCTGGGCAGTTCGCCCTCTATCCGTATGCTCGGCAATCGATCACCGACCTCACCACGCGGCTGGCGCTTCCGCCGCTTGTCCTTGGCATGCTCAAGCTGGACCTCGACCCGGAGGAGTAGCGGAAGGGCGGGAGGCCCGCGGCCCGACGATCAGGCACCTTCCTGTACCGCGAACAATTCGGCCTGCTCCAGGACGAGTTCCACAGCGCGTTCCTCGAGGTCAGGGGGGTAGCCGTACCGGGCGAGCAGCCGACGGACCTTCGTACGCATTCCGGCCCTGACCGACTCCTTCAGGTTCCAGTCGATGGTCACGCTCGCGCGGACTGAATAGACAAGGTCAACGGCGATGTGCTTGAGCTTGTCGTCGCCCATCTCGAGGACGGCTGCGTCGTTCTGCACGATGGCGTCGTAGAACGCGGCCTCGGCTTCGCTCAAGCCGAGGTGTTCGTGGCGGTTTGCCTGGTCGCGCATCTCCTTGGCGAGCTTGACGAGTTCGGCGATGATTTCAGCGGTCGTCAGAGAGCGGTTGGTGTACTTGTTGATCGCTTCCTCGAGTTGCTCGGAGAACCTGCGTGACTGCACCAGGTTCGACCGCGAGATCGTCTTGATTCGGTCGTTGAGGATGCGGCGCAGTAGCCCGAGCTGGAGGTTAGGTTTCTCTTTGTGGGCGAGCGAATCCAAGAATTCGTCGGACAGGATCGAGATCTCAGGGGTGTCCACGCCGGCGAGCTTGTAGATGTCGATAACCTCATCAGCCGCGACTGCCTCGTTCACCAGCTGTCCGATCGCGGTGTCGATCTCGACAGCGCCCACGCCGCCGCGGCCGGCATCGGGGTTGAGGATCTTGAGGATCGCGGCGCGGACGTCAGCGAAGAGCCGGACGTCGTTGCGGATCGCCGCGGCCTCTTCGCGGGCGCCAGCTAGGGCGTACGCCTTGACGAGCGCCAGGACTTGGTCGAGGTACCGCTTCTGGCGGTCCGGGTCGGCCATCACGAAGTCGAGAACCTTGGCGTGCTCGGCGAGCCGTTGGCCGGCCGGAAGGTTAGGTGAGGAGTTGAACGGACAGCCGTGCAGCAGGTTGCGGACGACGTCGTGCTTCTCGAGCATGGCCTCGACCAGTTCCTCGATCGGGACACCGGCCTGGTCACGGTCGGACGGTGAGTACTCGACTAGGGCCTTCTGCAGGTTGGCGAAGACGCCGATGTAGTCGACGATAAGCCCGCCCGGCTTGTCGCGGAAGGTGCGGTTGACCCGGGCGATGGCCTGCATCAGTCCCGCACCGTGCATGGTCTTGTCGACGTACATGGTGTGCATGGCTGGTGCATCGAAGCCTGTGAGCCACATGTCACGGACAATCACCAGCTCCAGCGGATCGTCCGGGTCCTTGGCACGAGCCTTCAGGTCGCGGCGGACATCCTTGGAGTGCAAGTGCGGCTGGTACGCGGGCGGGTCTGCGGCCGACCCGGTCATCACGACCTTGATCCGCCCGGCCATCGGATCGGCGGAGTGCCAGTCGGGCCGCAGCTCGACGATCTTCTCGTACAGCCGAACCGCGATCCGGCGCGACATCGCCACGAACATGGCCTTGCCGAGCATCGCCTCCCGGCGCTTCTCCCAGTGGTCGACGATGTCGCGGGCGATCAGGTCGAGCCGATCCTCGGCACCGACGATCGCCTCCAAACGCGCCCATTTCGACTTGGCCCGGGACGCCTCGGCCTCGTCGATCTCGCTGGTGATCTCCTCAGCCAACTCATCGAGGGCTGCCATGTCCGATTCCGACAGGGCAACCTTTGCCAGTCGAGACTCGTAATAGATCTTCACAGTGGCGCCGTCCTCAACGGCCCGGGTGAGGTCGTAGACATCGATGTAGTCCCCGAAGACGGACCGGGTCGAGCGGTCGGAGGATTCGATCGGGGTGCCGGTGAAGCCGAGGAAGGTCGCGCCCGGCAGGGCGTCGCGCATGTGCTTGGCCAGGCCCGACTTGAGGGTGCCGTCGGCACCGAGGGTCTCGGAGAATCCGTACTGTGAGCGATGTGCCTCATCGGCCACCACGACGACGTTTCGGCGGTCCGTGAGCACCGGGTTCACATCGTCGCCGACGAGCGGCGCGAACTTCTGGAGCGTGGTGAAGATGATGCCCCCCGACGAGCGTTGCAGCAGCGTGCGTAGGTCGGCTCGCGACTCGGCCTGCACTGGCTTCTCGGGCAGGATCTCCGCAGGTGCGAACACCTCACCAAACAGCTGGTCGTCGAGGTCGTTGCGGTCAGTGAGGAACACCAAGGTCGGGTTGCCCATCCGCGGATCGCGCATCACCTTTGCCGCGTAGAGCAGCATCTCGATGCTCTTCCCCGACCCCTGGGTGTGCCACACAACTCCACCGCGGCGGTCGCCGCCATCGCCTGCTGCAATGACCGTGGACGCCACCGCAGCGTTGACCGCCCAGTACTGGTGGTATTTCGCGACTCGCTTCACCAAGCCCTGGGACTCGTCGGAGAAGATGACGAAGTTCCTCGTCAGGTCGAGGAACCGGGCCGGCTCGAACACACCCTTGAGCAGCACCTCGAGAGCTGGCTTGTTGCTGATCACCTCACGGCCGTCGATGGTCTTCCACGGCGCGTAGTGCTCGAAGCCGGCGGAGAACGAACTCATCGCCGCCGACGTGCCGTCGGAGATAACCGTCACCATGTTGGGCGTGAACACTGCCGGGATATCGCTGCGGTAGGTCTGGATCTGGTTCCAAGCGTTCTTCAGCGTCGCATGCTCATCGGCCGGATTCTTCAGCTCCAGCAGAGCGAGCGGGATGCCATTGACGAACACCAGCACATCCGGGCGACGGTTCTTGGTGCCGACAACGGTGAACTGGTTGACGGCCAGCCAGTCGTTATTCCCGGGCGTGTCGAAGTCGATCAGTCGGACGTATGCCGTCCGTACCTGACCATCCGGGCCGCGATGCTCGACAGGCACGCCATCAACGAGCAGTTTGTGAACGCGGAAGTTCTCCAGAAGCTCCGACTGAGACTCGGCCCGCTGGAGACGCAGGATCGCATCATCGACCAAGTCCACGTGGGCAGGGTTGATGAGATGCCCCGCGGCCCGGAGCCGATCGAGAAGATAGACCTGATCCCACGACGCCCGCTCCTGAGCGATGCCGCCCGGCCCGATATTCGGCCCGAACTCGGTCGAGTAGCCGATCTCTCGCAGGTAGTCGAGAGCCGCCTCCTCGATCATGGCTTCGTTGAAGACGGGCATCTGTCACGCAACCTCGTCCGGAAGCTCTTCGATCTCGGCAAGCTCGAACTGCGTCGAGTCTTCCCCGGACTCTCCCTGGTCGACGTCGCGGGGCACGGCCTTGCCCATTGCCTTCGCCACCAAGTCACAGAGCCGGGACCGTCGCTCGACGAAGTAGGCATCGAAATCATCGACTCGAAGAAGGTCAGCCGGCACCAGGTGGGCCTCGACGAGATCGTTGAGCCTGGTCGACGGTATCTGTGCCTTGCGCTCGATCACGGCGACATACTCGGACGGGGCGACACCACCGATCGTCCGGTTGGTAACCGCCGAGATGGCCGTCTTGTTGACGATGCTCTCGCGGCGCTCGTCGTCGATCTTGTGATCGTCACACCACTTCTTGGGGAAGATGTGGTGAATGTCGACCGCCAGATTGACGTATTGCACCTTGTCGAGAGCCCTGTCCTCCATCCAGTCGCGCGCTTCGTTTCCAAGGAGCAGGGCGTAGATGCCCTTGTAGGCGGCCGCCTGTCTGGTGCGCAGAGAATGGAGCCGCGACTCCACGAAGGTAGCGTCGTTGACGGTATTGGGCGTGGTGGCGTTGGTGTCGCCGCGCGCCCACGCCGGCACCTGCTCCAGGTCACGGACGAAGCGAGTCTCGATGGCGCCGCCGTACAGCTCGCCGAGGATGCCGCACCAGAACCAGCGCACGAGCTGCTCCCGCGATCCGATCAGGTCGGCGTCGTGGCTCATGACGACCCGGATCGCGGCCAGTGGCACCAACTGCTTGGGATAGGGCAGGAACCGGACATCGAAGATATGACGATCAGCCAGGAAGTTGGACGCCCAGATGAACGCTTCACGCAGCGGGTCGACCCACTCCAGATAGTCCTCGAGTGTCAACTTGAGGACGTCCTCGCGCTTCGCGGAGATCGCCGGCGGTCGATTGCTCTTGTCCAGGAGGTTCCGCTTCCGGGTCGCGAGCAACGTTACGGCCTGCAGGAAGTCAGTGCTTTCCAGGCCAGCGAGCACCGGGTAGGGCGCGAAGTTCGCTTGGGTAGCCTTCCAATCATCGTTGAGCCGGAAGTCGGTGCCGTGCTTGGCGTAGTACGCGGCGTCTCCTGCGAAGGTCGCGGTCAGCAACTCGAACACATTGAGTGACAGACCGCCGACGTTCACCTTCTCGAACACGGTGGCCACAGCAGCCTTGCTGGTCTCCTTGTCCAGCTCGATCGCGGGGATGTTGTACGTGCCAACTGGCTTCACAATGTCGTTGTTGAACGCCTTGGCCAGATCCCGGTCATCCAGGTCGAACAGCCATGACATCGCGTCACCGAACAGCAGGCGCACCGGGAACAGTCCCTCTGCCCGTTCCTTGCTGGGTGTCGACGCGTCACGAACGATGTCCTTGCCGAAGTTGGTCCGCTCAACACCGTCACCGGGGAGGGACAGCACGGCTTCGTCAATGCGGTCCTCACCCTGGACCGCCAACTGCATATCGACGTAGTACTGGCGATCCATCAGCTTGCCGCGGCTGTCCATAGTGTGTACGACACCATCGCCGGTCAACGCTTGGGTGAGCGACGTCAACCTCTGCTGGCCGTCCAGAAGCAGGTAGTCGGCATGGCCGCCTGAGGGGACGCTGGTGCCCTCGATCGGCCGCGGCTTGAACCGGATCTGATCGTTCCCCGTCTTCAGGAGCATGACCACACCGAGCGGGTGCCCTCGAAGGATCGTGACCAGCAGCTGCCGGATCCGCTCGTCCTCCCACTTGTAGCCGCGTTGGAAGTCGGGAAGCTGGATCTTCCCGCTCGCAGTCCACTTCAGGTAGTCGCTCAGTTCGTAGAGCGGGGTCTGGAATCCCATCAGGCATGCTCCAGTTCATCGGGTGTTTCGTACTCGTCCGCCCCTACCGGCACACGAATCCGGCCAGATAACAGCTCCGGCAAGAGCGCGTCGCGGAGACCTTTCAGTTGGTCGCTCTCTCGTGACAGCGAAGCGATCCGCTCATCGAGTGCAGAAAGCCGCATCTCGAGGTCAGGGGCAACCAGGCTGTCCGGCCACGGAAGCTTCGCAGCGGCAAGGTCGGCACGGTTGATCGCTCCGAACACGGTGCCCTCCTGCTGAAATGGTGCCCAGAGATCGCTCGCCGCGCGTAGGGCGTAGTAGATCGTCGATGCCATCTCGCTGCGCACCGAGGCAACTCCTCGGCCAATGCAGCACACAACGGAAGCCCGATTGAGATCTCCGACAGGTGCGCGCACAGACACGAGGGTGTCATTCGCCTCAGCCAGTCGGACAGGCTGGGTGGTCCACACGCGAAGACCCGGGAAGCGGCGCCCAAAGTCGCGGACCCCTTGGTAGAAGGGTCGCCCGATCCCATCCTCGTTGTACGAACTACCTGGGGGAGAGCTCCCCATTGTAAGGTGTGCTGCGTCGGCAAGCGCCGTTGTTGCGGAGGCCGCCTGGGCGAACAGCGAGTCGCCCAGCGTCTCCGCCAGGTCGATCGCGCGCAGGTTTGACTCGATCCTGTCGTCGAGGGCGCCGAGGGTTGCCGCGATCGCGCGCTGCTCTTCGATTGGCGGGAGAAGCAGCTGCATCTCCTTGGCGGAGCCGACATTGAAGTGCTGCTGCACCGCGCCGACTAGTCGCGAGGCTACGAATCCGTCCGCGACACCGTTGATGTAGTAGCTCAGCCAGCGAGAATCGAGGTCACCGCCCGGGCGGGTAATGACGACGTCGGAGCAGTTGGCGATCGGCAAGGACTCGGGGATCACTGCTGTGGTACCCGGCTTTCCTGTTCGCACGGTCACAACGTCGCCGGGTCTCAGAAGCGACTTCGCAAGCCGCTCGTTGAACGTGGGAGTGATGTAGCGGACGTCGGCAAGATCGATCCGGTGCTCGCGCACATTCAGCGACCTGAGAAACGGCACACCGTCGCTGACGTACTCCGATGCCATCGGTCCGACGTATCCGACGGTCACCTCCGCTGCAACGTCGCCCAGAGCAACCTGCCTCCAGGTATCCGTCATGTGAGTGCCCCGAGACGTCGTCGGATCTCGTCTTCGAGGTCACGACCACGCTCGAACTCGACGTACAACTCTTGGGTGAGGCGGGCGACCTTCTGGTCAATTGGTTCGTCGTCGGCCTCGACCTCTTCAGACCCGACGTACCGACCTGGGCTCAGCACGAAGTCGTGGTGCCGGATGTCGTCGAGCGGGGCGGCTTTGGCAAACCCGGGAATGTCTTCGTAACCACCGTCGTGATTGCGCCAGGCGTGGTACGTGTCGGCGATCCTAGCGATGTCCTCGTCATTGAGGGCGCGGAGGCGGCGGGTTTCCATGCGGCCCAGCTTCTTGGCATCGACGAACAGTACTTCGCCCCGCCGCTGGCGGTGACCGTTGCCGTGACGATCCTTCGAGACGAACCAGAGGCTGACGGCGATGCCGGTGTTAAAGAACAGCTTGTCGGGCATGGCGACAATGCAGTCGACCAGGTCGGCCTCGACGAGCTTGCGCCGAATCTCGCCCTCACCGCTTGACTTCGACGACAGCGACCCGTTTGCCAGCACGAAGCCGGCCGTTCCGCTAGGGGACAAATGGTGGATGAAGTGCTGGACCCACGCAAAGTTGGCGTTGCCCTCGGGTGGGACTCCGTACACCCAGCGCGGGTCGTCAGTGAGCTTGGCGTCCCACCAGTTGCTGACGTTGAACGGTGGGTTGGCGAGCACGAAGTCGGCACGCAGATCGGGGTGGAGATCCTGCGTAAACGAATCAGCGGAACGCTCACCGAGGTCAGCTTCGACGCCGCGCAGGGCAAGGTTCATCTTGGCGAGGCGCCAGGTTGTATCGGTGAACTCCTGCCCGTAGACCGAGATGTCGTTGCGCTTCCCGCCATGCGCCTTCACGAACTCAGCAGACTGCACGAACATGCCACCCGAACCACAGGCAGGGTCGTAGACACGACCCTTGTAGGGCTCGAGCATCTCCACAAGGGTGCGGACAACAGACCGCGGCGTGTAGAACGCGCCTGCATCCTTGCCGGTCTCCTTGCCCGCGAACTGGCCCAGAAAGTACTCGTAGACGCGGCCCAGGACATCGTCCGAACCGTGATCGTCAGACGAGGTGAAGCCGATGGAACCGATCAGGTCGACGAGCTGCCCGAGGCGACCCTTGTCTAGTCCTTCGCGCCCGTAGTTGCGAGGCAAGACACCCCGGATGACAGGGTTTTCCTTCTCAATCAGGTCCATCGCGTTGTCGATGTCGGAGCCGATTGTCGACAGCTTCGCTCTGGCCTGGATCGCCTCCCAGCGAGCGTCGGCCGGCACCCAGAAGACGTTGTGGCTGGAGTACTCGTCACGATCCTCGAGGAACTGGTCCCATCGGTTTGCGGGAACACCGTCCTGCTCAAGTTCGGCGGCCAGATCCTTGCGGCGAGTCTCGAAGCGGTCCGAGATGTACTTGAGGAAGACGAGGCCCAGCACGACGTGCTTGTACTCCGACGGCTCCTGGTTCCCGCGCAGCGCATCGGCCGCGTCCCACAGGCGCTGCTCAAGTGACTTCGCCGGGGAGGCCTTCTTCGCAACGCGTGCCACAGCTCACCTTTCTCGATCCCAGCTCGTGTTCTGAGCGTCACCCTAGCGAGCGAGAGTGACGGGGGTGGCCTCCTCGCCGCGTTGCAGGAACCGAAGCCGTCTCAGCCCGCTTCTCCCACCTCGGCCGATGCCACCCGCCGCGGCCCTATTCCTCCCCCATCCAAGGTCCCCATTCCCTGCCACCCCACCCCGGCCCTTCGAACTCCCGCATCCCCCGTGACGTCACCCCAGGCCCACGAACCTCGGCCAACCCCATTCCCAGGAGACACACCTACTGCACCAAGGAATGGCGGAGGTCTGCGTATCGGTGCATGAATCTGCCCACGTTTGCGCACATTAACGCCGCCTTGTGGACGTCCCGATCGATCACCGTAGGGACGTCCCACCCTAGCGTCCCTTCCCCCATTCAGGCGGTGATCCAGGACATCTCGGGGAGGCCCTCCAGCGAGGGGGGAGGACGCTGCGACTAGGCATTGGACACTCCGGTCAGCCATTTGGACGACTGTGCTCACCTGCTGAACGAATGGGAAGAATTCGGCGCCCGGCGTCCTGATCGCCGACTTCTTTGGCCTAGGGCTGAGTAGAAGGACGTACTTCTGCCGGCCGCGTGTCCGAATGCCCGCGATCTAGCGGCTTAAGTCGTCGACAGCGTGCAACGGCCGTGGCCACGGAAGGCCCGTCCATCTGCCTGTACTGATGAAGGGAGTGATTCGCCGTGATGAGCGTGCAGAAGCTGACGACTGGGTCCGCCTACACGTACCTGACCGACTCCGTCGCGAGGAACGACCTGGACACCCCGTCCACCACTCCCCTGGCCGATTACTACGACGAGCGAGGCGAGGCGCCGGGAGTCTGGATCGGGTCCGGCCTCGTCGGGATCGACGGGCTGGCCGACGGCGACCCGGTGACCGCCGAGCAGATGCTGTTCCTGTTCGGCAAGGGTGAGCATCCGCTGGCCGTGCAACGTCTCGCCGCCCTCGGCCCTGACGCCACCGAGCAGGAGCGGCGCGAGGCCGTCCGGCTCGGCCGTCCATTCCGGATGCCTGACACCAGCGCGCAGCCCTTCCACACCCAGCTCCTGCGACGCTACGGCGACTGGAACCAGCAGCACGGCAACCCGCGCTCGGCCAAGCTTCCCCGCGACGTCCGAGCCAGGCTCCTGACCGAGGTCGCCATCGACTGGTTCATCGCCACTGAACACCGGGCACCGAACGAGCGCGAACTCGCCGGACTCATCACCCGCATGACGCGACCGTCCGCTACCCCGGTCGCCGGGTACGACCTCACCTTCTCGCCGGTGAAGTCCGTCTCGGCACTGTGGGCCCTGGCCGACCGGCGGGTCGCCGGCATCATCGAGGCCGCGCACCACGCCGCCGTCCGGGATGCGTTGCGCTACATCGAGCGCCAGGTGCTCATGACTCGCAAGGGCCACGCCGGCGTCGAGCAGATCGAGGTCACCGGTCTACTCGCCGCGGCGTTCACCCATCGCGACAACCGTGCCGGCGATCCCGACCTGCACACCCACGTCGCCGTCGCCAACAAGGTCCAGTCCACAGTCGACGGCCAGTGGCGCGCCATCGACGGACGCGTGCTGCACAAGGCCATCACCGCGGCCTCGGAACGCTACAACTCCGCCCTCGAATCCCACCTCACCACCGCGCTGGGTCTGAGGTTCGCCGACACCGCCCGGATGGACGGACGCCGGCCCGTCCGCGAGGTCGTCGGCGTCGACCCGCGGCTGATCAGCCTGTGGTCCACCCGGCGCAAGGCGATCTCCCGTCGCGCGGCTGAACTCGCCGCCGAGTTCCAGAACCGCTACGGACGTCCGCCGACACCGGCCGAACGGCAGGAGCTCCACCAGCAAGCCACCCTCGAGACCCGCGAGGCCAAGCACGAACCACGTTCCCGCAACGAGCAGCGCGCGCTCTGGTACGAACAGGCCGTCACGGTCCTCGGACGCAGCGGCGTGGCGTCCCTGCTGCGCGTCGCGCTCGGACAGGCGCCGATGCCCTCCCCCACTCTGGACGCCGAGCGGTTCCGGCAACTGGCCGTGACCGTGATCGCCACCGTCGAGGAGCACCAGGCCGAATGGCAGGTCTGGCACGTCCAGGCCGAGGCACTCAGGGTGACTCGCGGCCTCGGCATTCCACCGCACCAGCTCGACCACGTCGTCGACCAGGTTGAGCAGACCGCACTGGCCACCTGCGTGAGCCTCGATCCGCCCGACGACGGCATCAGCGAACCCGACACCCTGCGCCGTGCCGACGGCACCTCGGTGTACCGGGTCGTCGGCTCCACCCGCTACACGTCCCACCGGATCCTGTTCGCCGAGCAGCGGATCGTCGACGCCGCCGGACGCAGCGGCGGACGCAAGGCCGACGCCAACTCCGTCGACGCCGCGCTGCTGGCCGAGACCGCCAACGGCACCGAACTCAACCCCGGCCAGACACAGCTGGTCCGCGAGCTCGCGCTCTCGGGGAACCGCGTGCAGCTCGCCCTCGCCGCGGCCGGCACCGGCAAGACCACCGCGATGCGCGCACTGGCCACCGCCTGGGCCTACAGCGGAGGCAACGTGGTCGCCCTCGCACCGTCCGCCACCGCGGCCGCCCAACTCGGCGCCGAACTCGGTGATCGCATCCCCGCCGACACGCTGCACAAGCTCGCCCACGAGATCGGACGGTCCGAACCCGCCGCCTGGGTGCGACGCGTCGACCAGAACACGCTGATCCTGATCGACGAGGCCGGCATGGCGGACACGCTGCGGCTCGACTACGTGATCAGCTGGGCGCTCGATCGCGGCGCCAGCGTCCGGCTGATCGGCGACGACCAACAGCTCGGCGCCGTCTCCGCCGGCGGCGTACTCCGCGACATCGTCGCCGCACACGGCGCCGTTCGGCTCGACGAGGTGATGCGGTTCGCCGACCCGGCCGAGGCCCACGCCACCCTCGCGCTCCGGGACGGCGATCCCGCCGCGCTCGGCTACTACCTCGACCACGACCGCGTCCACATCGGCGACGCCGCCACCGCCGCCGGGCAGGTGTTCGACGCCTGGCTCACCGACAGGCGCGCCGGACTCGACGCGATCATGCTCGCCCTCACCCGCGGGCAGGTCGCCACGCTGAACCAGCAGGCCCGCGACCACCGTCTCCGTGACGGACGGGCCGGACGTGAGGCGGCGCTCTCCGACGGCAACCAGGCTTCGACCGGGGACACCGTCGTGACCCGCCGCAACGACCGTCGGCTCCGCGCCGGGAAGAGCTGGGTCAAGAACGGCGACCGGTGGCAGGTCACCGGCGTCCACCGCGACGGAGCCCTCGACGTCCGCGACCCACGCACCCGACGCCGACTCACTCTCCCGCCGGCCTACGTCACCGGACACGTCGAACTCGGCTACGCCACCACCATCCACGGCGCGCAGGGCATGACCGCCGACACTTGCCACGGACTGCTCACCGGACGCGAATCGCGCCAGCAGCTCTACACGATGCTTAGCCGCGGCAGGCAGGCCAACCACGCCTACGTCGAGATCGGCGGGGACGGCGACCCGCACAGCCGGTTCCACCCCGACACCGTCAGCCCGCCGACCGCCACCGAGCGCCTCGAGGCGATCCTTGCCCGCTCCGACGTGCCGGCCTCCGCGACCACCCAGATCGCCGCCTTGGACGACCCGCGCACGCAACTCGGCACCGCGGTCGCGCTCTACCAGGACGCCATCATCACCGCGTCCGGGGAGTTCGCCGGACCCGACCTCGTGCGCAGGCTGGACGCGGCCGCCGGTTCGACCGGGCTTGACCTCACCGAGGCCGACGCGTGGCCAGTGCTCCGCTCGCACCTGCTCGTGCTCCACGCCAACGGCTACGACCCGTTCAGCGCGCTGCTCGATGCCGCTGCGTCCGACGGCGTTGAGGACGCCCGCGACCCTGCTGCGGTGATCGACCACCGCCTCGACATCATCGGACTCCGCGAGGCGCCGGACCGGCGGCCACTCCCCTGGCTGTCCGGCGTCCCCGAGCGACTAGCTGATGTTCCAAAGTGGGCCTGCTACCTCGCGGATCGGCACGACCTGGTCGTCCGCCTCTCGGGCGAAGTGGAATCAGCCACACAGACGGAGGACGTCCCCCGCTGGGCAGCCGCGCTCGTGCGCCCGCCCTCACGGGACGTGATCACCCGGATCGAGCTCTGGCGAGCCGCCCATCAGATCCCGGAGACGGACCTCCGTCCCACCGGACCGGAGCAGCACCACCTCGTCGAAGCCCGGGCCCAGCACCGGTTGGACGGCCTGATCGCCGGCGAGTCCGAGCAAGTGCTCAACTGGCTGGGCTGGATCCATGAGGCCGTGCCGGCCACTGTCGACGACCCCGCCACCATCCGGGTCGCCCGCGAATGCGCCGAAGCAGACCCGGAAGGCGCCTGGCTGCGGACCCACGTCCAGCAGGAGACGAGCCGGCCGCTGCCCGACGACCACAAGGCCGACGCGCTGCGCTTCCGGCTGGAGATGTGGCTGCACCCGGTCTGGGAGACCGTCTCGTCCGCCCAGCTGCCGCGCCACGACCCGCGCCGCGACCTGCCCCACCTCACCCCGCGACCCTCGCGGGGGATCGACATCTGAACACCCGTCCGGCGCCCGCCGGGCACCAACCTCAGGAAGGAACCGATATGTCCGTCAACCAGAACTCCCGCACCGAGACCGAGTGGGTGTCTCTGCGCGAGGCCGCGAAAATCTACGCGATCAGCACCTACACGCTCCGCCGCCGGATCGCCTCCGGAGACCTGCCGGCCGTGAAGCTCGGCTACAAGCTGATCCGGGTGCGCATCTCCGACCTCGACAAGCTCTTCCCCGCCATCCCGACCAACCGTCCCGAGGACCGCTACCAGCGGTGGTGAGAACCCACTCGGGCTCTGCAAGGGGCTAGCGAAACGGGAGCCGCTTGCGAGCTCCCTCCTTTGTCGGCGACCGCCGCTAGGCTGCCCGTGACCGGTCGCAAAGGGCGCGACTGGCCATGCAGGAGCATTCACAGGGGGAACGCATGAGCGCATCCGACGAAGCAGTCCGCGATACCGTCGAGGTGCAGCGCTTCGACGCCGATGGCACTGAGATCGCGGTTTTCGAGTTCCAGGGTCACCTGCGTGACCTCATGGTTTCAAGCCTCCAGGCGGGCTACCTCGCGACCGGTGGCTACACCTCCGACGCCAAGGCGGTGTCTCCTCAGGGCATGCTGTCGATGGTTGTTGCGGGCAGCGCAGTCGCCGGTACGAAGCTGTCGGCGGCGATGTCCTCGACGCTGTACATGGCGACCGCGGACCCGTCGACGTTGATGAGCCTAAAGGGCGGTGTTGGCAGCGCAGTCATGGGTGCGAAAGGAATCGCTGCCCAGGCACCCTTCCTTCCGGTCGCTAGCGCGCTGCCGATCGTGGCACCACTAATGGCCATGCAGGCCATGTCCACGGTCATCATGCTGCAGCAGTTCCAGCACGTCGATCAGAAGCTGGACTCGATCAAGACCGCCCTCGACACTGCTATCGCGAGGTCGGAGGCGACGCACGTTGGTGAACTGCTGACCGCGTCAGCAGTGGTTGACGAGGTCTACCGGCGTTACGACCTTGAGGGTGCATTCTCCAATGACATGCTGATCCGGCTCGCGCTCGCTGAACATGACGTCCGACGGCTCACCGAGCGGTTCCGCTACCTCGTTGATGCTCACTCTCCGTCCGAGGTCGGCGAGATAGCGGATGTCAGGCGAGCAAACTACGACGCCCACAGCGCGATGCTCGCCTCGTTCCTCGACCTGCGGATTGCGTACCTTCGGGTCTGCGTGGACATGCAGGAGCACCCGAAGTCGGTCCAGTCGTCGGTCGCGCAGTTGAAGGCGAAGATCGGGTCTGTGACGGACTTCTGGCAGGGCCTGGTGAACCGATCTTCCGATCTGAGGGACGCCATTCACACCGCCGAGAAGCGCCTTGACGATATGGGTTGGGCGGAGAAGGTTCTGCCGGAGTTCATCGGGGGCAGGGGCGCGGCGGCCGAGAAGAAGCTCAATGCCCTCAAGCACGCCTACGTCTCCACGATGGAGAACGAGCTGGGCATCATGAAGGACTTCGATGACCTGATTCATTCCGCACGGCAGACTCTCAAAGCCTTGGAGAACCCCAAGGCCCTCTCGTCCCAGGCCCCAACGCTCGTCTACTGGCGGGACGAAACTGGCGAACACTCGTTCTCCACCAAGCAGCTGGGTGTTGCCTGACCGCCGCCCTAGGGACTCGAGCGCTTCGCCCGACCGAGCTGAGCGGCGTCGTAGCGCCGTTCAATTCCGTGAACTGTTCAGCTATATTGAACGGGTGGGCATTTTGAACGCGCGGGGGGATCTCCTGGCACGCCTCATCCAGCAGAGTCTGGTGCGCGCCGGCATGAAGGACATCACGACCCTCTCGGTGCAGCCTGCCGCCGGGCGACGACTGATCGTGCGTCACGGGCCTTCGCTGCATCGGGTCCATGTCCACCCGGTTCAACGAAGCCCGCGGACACCAGCCGCAGAGCCAGGGTGGCTTCCCCTGCTGGTGAGCAGCGAATTCACTGACACCAGTGCTCAGCGACTCGCTGATGCCGGGGTCAGCTTCCTGGATGAGCGAGGCAACGCTCACCTTTCACTGGACGGGCGCGCGGTCCTCTTCGCGCGAGCCGGCAAGACTCAACCGACCAGCTTGCGCGCAAACGCGCGCCCGCCGGCCATGGCCACACGTGCTGCGGGCGTCCTGGCGCTGAACCGTGCCAGCCACCGGGTGGCCTTCGCGCTGCTGGCCAACCCTGAACTGGCGGGAAGTCCGGTACGCGCACTGGCGGCGGCCGCGAGGGTTTCCGTGGGCACCGTCCACAACACCCTCGCCCAGCTCACCGAGGCCGGACTCCTCCTGGACGGACGACTTCAACGCAGCAACCGCCTCCTGGACGCCTGGGCCGAGGCCTACCGCAGGCTGACCATCCGTCCCCTTACGCCGCGCACGCTGTACGCGCCGGACGCGCGGTGGACCGAGACCTTGCTGGCGCAACCTGAAGGCGGCGTCCTGTTGGGCGGAATCGCTGCGGCGGCAGCCCTGGACAACCAGGTCCGCTCCACCGATGGCATCGTCTACGCCACGGCTCTCGGCCCCGCAGTGACTCTGCTGCGCCTCAAGACGGACCCCACTCCGTTCCGCGTCGAGGTGCGGGAGCGCTTCTGGGGAGAGGCACTGCCTACGCCCCAGCTGGGACTTGTGCCGTCTGTGCTGATCTACGGCGACCTGGTCCGCGACGGCGACGCTCGTTCCCGCGATATCGCCGCCAACCTCAGGAGGAACGATGCGCACCTTCGCGCCCTTGGCTGATGGCGACCTGCCTGTGCCGGGTGAACTCCTGGACGCTCTCGTCGACGCGCTGGGTGCACCCGGCCGGTGGGTCCTCATCGGCGCCACCGCCCGAGACCTGGCGCTCATCCTCGGAGGGGTCTCTCTCCCCCGGCGTGCAACCAACGACGTTGACATCGCGGTCGCTGCACAGGACGCGCTCGATTTCGACGCGATGCTTGCGACACTCGGCGAACCGACCCGGGCCTGGCAGCGCAGACAGCTGCTGGGACAGCAGGTGGACGTGGTGCCCTTCGGTGGCCTGGAACGGGAAGGCGAGGTCGTCATCCACGAGTCCAGCCTCACCGTGATCGGCTGCGCCGAGGCGGCGGCCTACGCCGACCACATCACACTCCCGTCCGGGAGGCCCCTGCCCGTCGCTCCCCTCGAACTCATCGCCGTGCTGAAGCTCATCGCGTTCGCTGGACGACAGCCCGCCCAGACCAAGGACGCCGACGACCTGCTCACCGTGCTGCGCGCCTCCTCCGAGGGCGTCTACGGCGACGAGACCTGGGAAGACCAACTTGCCATGGCGGCCAGCGACTTCGACCACCAACTGGCCGGAGCGAACCGACTCGGCCGTCGAAGCATCGAATGCTTCAGCCCAGACCGCGCACAGCGGGTCCTCGACGTGGCGACGAAGATTCAGCCCGCACTGCGGCTGGCCTGGCGGGGAGCCCACGAGGAACTGCTGGGAGCCTGGCTTGCCGGGCTCGGGTCCGGCGGACGTTGAGCTGGGGTAATCACCTAGTCAACGGCCGATCCCGAATCGGGAGTTCTTCTCCCGTGGCTCGAAACCGTCGCCACCCAATCGCCTTGGCTGTCACCTGCTCGCAGGAATGGCGCTCGATGGCCGTCTCGGAGAGAGGTCAGTAGAACGCGGTCGGCTAATAGGAAGCTCCGTATGGCGAGGGCCTTCCGATTCGGCTTGCTCCATGGAGGGCCGAAGCCCTTCTCATCACGCGTGCGATCCTTCGGAAGCTCGGGACCCGGAGATCGATTGTTTCGCCGGTCCTTCGACTCTTGGTCTTCGCCTTGCAGAAATCCGCGAGGTCTAGATTGTAGGGCGGTGCGGTCGTGGCCACTCCTAGTGCTGTCAGGAGATCCCTCCGTTTTGCCATTGCAAGGTAGACCGTGTTCGCGAGCCAACCGTCGAGCGCGATCAGCTGTGCATCGTCGTCGATTAGGGGGTATGCGGCCATAACTCCCTTAAAGCGCCGAGGGGGAATTTCGCCCCTTTGGAACCGCTGGACGGTGCGTTCGGAAAGATCGCCGTAAAGATAACTGCGGAGTTGGGACAATAGCGTGACATAGTCCCTGTCAACATGTCCGGAGATGCGGCCTAGCTCCTGCGTGCCGCTCATTGGCTCATGGAGCAAGTTCCAGTAAATGAGTCTCTCGATGTGATGTTTCATCTTTGCCACAGAGTCCGACTTGATACTTGCCCCTGTCGGGCTGATCCTGTAACCCAAGTAGGTTGCGGATGATACTGCCGCCATTTCGGCCCTCTCAGGGTTCTTGACCAGTAGGTGAATGCCGGGGCTCTTGTCGTGATTAAGCGTTACTCCCATTCGTTTCGCGTGCGACTCGAGAAGGTCGGTTGCTCGGCAGATGGCGCTATAATCATCCGACCAAAGCAGCGTGTCGTCGGCGTAGCGGGTGAACCCCACGCCTGTGTGCTCTAGATCGCGATCTAGGTCCCACGCGGCAACATTTGCAAGAAACAGGCTAATGGACGTGCCCTGAGGGACGCCGCAACTTCGAAGCTCATTTGTGCCATCGGAGTACGTGTCTCTGTGAACCGCCGCCGTTGTTAGGAATCCCTCGACCACCGATCGCTCCACACTTGACATGAGGAATCTGAAGTCGTGAAGGTTGCGCCTGATATGCTCGTGGTCAATAGTGTCAAAATACTTAGTAAAGTCGAACTCGGCTATGAAGACGCGAGATCGCCCGGAGGCGTCGGAGAGCAAGTACTGGATGGCGTCCTGCGAGGTAACGTCTTTCCGGTATGCGTAGGCGCGCGCGCTAAAAAGGGGCAGGTTCTTGGCCAGTAGGTTCTCGAAGATCACCCTTGACACGGCACTATCCGCGACCTGGAATATTGAAACCGTGCGTTCGCCGCCCGACGGCTTCGGGACGGAGTACTCAAGCGGTTGCCTGGGGCGATACGCTCGACCGCGCATCTGCGAGCGGATTGAGTGGGCGATTCGATCAACACGAGACCTGGTCAAGTAGGGGTTGAAGCCGTCCGCCGTAGACCAGTGCGGCGGTTGCTTGACCGGAACTGGCGCAGGCGTCCCTGTGGACCGACGCTGCCGTCGCGATGTTTCATCTGCCGCCCGCTGCACCTGTTCCTCGTAGCGACGGATGAGGCGAGCAGCCTCGAAGGAGATCTCGTGCCGAAGTTCCACCCGGCCATTCTGATCTACTCCCTTGCGGGTCCGCCATGGCGGCGGACCCGCAAGTCGGCAACCCGAGTTCCGGAAGGGGAAACGATGCTGTCACGCGGCCCAACGCAAGTTGACGCGAGGACCCACTGGCACATCCGGGTGATCGGCCCGTGTGATGCGCCGCATGTCTCAGGTGCTGCCTACCCGCCTAGCGGTCTAGCTTGACGATACCGCACCCCGCCCCCTGACGGCACGGTGGTGCATGAGCGCGGGGGTGGGAGTCATCGAAGGAGCGCCCCCGTGTGCACGAGAGCGCGGACCGTCCGGAACGCCGACAGTTGTGACACAGAGGTTCCACGCGGGTCACCCTGAGGCGACGAATATGCCTCTGACAAGGCAATTCAACCGTCGGGCTGACAGGATTTGAACCTGCGACCCCCTGACCCCCAGTCAGGTGCGCTACCAAGCTGCGCTACAGCCCGTTCTTCTGTTGTGCGGCCGTCTCCGGCCCGGCTGGTCACTGTACTAGAAAACTCTGGAGGGTTGCGCACGCGGCTTCGGCGGCGGCCCTTCGTCAGGCTCAGGGAGCATCGCCTGTGCCGCCGGCCCTTCGTGACGCATTCGCTCGTGCCTCGCGGGCGCTCCTCAGGGATCGTTGGCGAGGGCTTAGGCTGGAGGCGTCGAAAGGGCCCGCGATGAAGCGCTCCAGCCGCAGCCTCGTCCCGATGATCGCTCTCGCCGTCCTCGGCGGGCTCTCCCCGGCACCGGCGCTCGCGGCGCCGGCACCGACGGCCGTCCCTCTGGTCACCAAAACGGTGGCTCTCCGCAAGCCCTCCAAGCTGAGCAGTCAGTGGAGTCGCATCCAGAAGCTCACCTACGGCACCAGCGCCTCCAAGCTGGGCACGTCGCCCGGCGGCGACAACCTCCGCTGGGGTCCCGACTACGGCGTCCAGGTGCCGGACAAGACCTGGTGGTACGCGGACGCCGCCAAGCTGCGCCTCGCCCACTACTCCGACTCCGGCCGCTACCTCGGCCAGGTGAAACTGCCCAAGAAGTACCTCGCTCAAGGCGTCTACTTCCAATGGGCCAACCCCATGGCTCTCTCGGATGGCACCGTCGTCCTCACCTCGACGACCATCGATGCGCCCGCTCTCCTCAAGCTCTCCCCCGCGCACAAACTCAGCCGCGTCACGCTGCCCACCTTCGTCAACCTCGTCTCCGTCGACAAGAAGCTGCTCTACGGCTTCGACGAGGACGACCACGTCGTCCGGGTCGACCCCAAAGCCGGCACCGTGAAGACAGTCGGCACCCTCAAAGGCCAGGGCGGGCGCGCCTTCAACCTCAGCGTCGGCAGCGGCTACGTCTCCGTTACCCGGCCCGGCCTGAAACTCCGCCTCGACCTCGTCGCCCCCGACTACCCCGGCCTCACCGTCCACCCATCCATCGAGGCCGCGATGTCCGCCAACGGCAGGCTCTGGATCCTCATCACCGGCGTCGTCGAGGTCGGCGTGGACGAGGCCCACGACGTCATCGGGCTCCTCAACGTCGACGCGGACGGCAACGTCTCCGCCGTCTCCCGCGTCCGGACGCCCACCAGCGACGCCGACCCCGGCGACGGCCACCACCTCGGCCTCCGCTACGGCGGCACCCACCCGACCCTGATGTTCATCGACACCGACGCCGCGCGCGTCTACCGGAAGAAGTGAGGCGACGATGCCTGTGAAGCTGGCGGAAGCGGCCGCCGAGTTCCTCTCCTGCAAGCGGATCGCTGTGACGGGCGTGTCCCGCCACCCGCAGGGCCACGGCAGCAACGCCGTCTTCGAGCGCCTGCTGGAACGAGGCTACGAGGCCTTCCCGATCAACCCCGAGGCCACCGAGATCGCCGGCCACCCCGCCTATGCCACGCTTGCCGACGTCCCCGGCGGGGTCGAGGCGGTCGTCATCGGGACGCGTCCCGCCCACGCCCTCGGCACCGTCAAGGAAGCCGTCGATCTCGGCATCACCAAGGTCTGGATGCACCGCTCCGTGGATGCAGGCAGCGTCTCTCCCGAAGCGGTCGACTACGGACGCGAGCACGGCCTGCTCGTCATCGACGGCGGCTGCCCCCTGATGTTCGACCCCGCCGCCGACGGGGCGCACAAGTTCATGTGCGCGGTCCTCAAGCTCACCGGGAAGGTACCCCGCGAGGTCTGACCGCCTGCTGTTCCGCGTCCCGCCACGCTCGGGGCTCCCCGACCCGTTACGCTCGAACCGTGCTCGCACCCACTCCCATGCTCAAGCCCAGCCCCCTCGACATCGGCGGGCTGTTCTCCGGCGCCTTCGAGGCCCTGAAACGACGCTTCGGACTCTTCGTGCTGATCGCGCTGCTGCCGTCCATCGCACTCTTCGTTGTCGTTGCGGTCGTCACCGTGTTCGCGATTCCCGTCCTCGTGGGCGCGTACGCCGGCGGCGGCAGAGTGCTGTTCGGCGGACTCACGATCGTGATCCTGCTCGCTTTCGTCGGGCTCATCCTCGTCACCCTTCTCCAAGTGAAGAGCTACGGCATGTTCGCTGTCGCCGCCTACGAGGTGGCCCAGGGCCAGCGTCCCGGCTTCGGTGACGTGTGGGCGCGCACCAAGGGCTTCCTGCCGGCGATGGCGGCGGTGATCGCCATCCTGATCGGCGCGGTGATCGCCCTCTACGCCATGATCGCGATCCTGATCGTGGGCGTCACCGGCGCGGCCGCCACGTCGCGCGGCGGCGCCGCAGCCGTCGCACTCGTCGGGATACTCGTGCTGCTCGGCCTGGCGCTCATCCCGCTCGGGATCTTCTTCGGCACCAAGCTCCTCTACACGATCCCCGCTGTCGCCATCGAGGGCCTCGGCGGCATCGCCGGCCTGAAGAGGTCCTGGACGCTGACCAAGGGCTCGTTCTGGCGGACCTTCGGCTATTACTTCATCGCCGCTCTCGGGGTCTCCTTCGCTTCGTATGCGGTCACCCTGCTCAGTCAGACGCTGGTGCTGCCGTTCGCCTCGAGCTCCCGGTACTACGACCCTCGTCAGGCAGGCGCCGTCCTTGCGGCGATGATCCCGGCGATGCTGGTGAGCTTCGGCCTGCAGATGCTCGTGCAGCTGGTCGGCTTGCCGTTCCTGCAGGCCTACATCACCTACATGTTCATCGACGAGGTGCGCCGATCTGAGCTCCCGCCGACCCCGGCCTATGGCTACGGCGCCCCCTACTACGCGCCGCCGGGGCAGTACTACGGGCAGGCCAGGCCGGGCTACCCGCAGCAGGGCTATCCGCAACAGGGTTACCCGCAGGCGCCCGGGCAGCCACAGGGCTGGGCCGGTCCGGGCCAGCAGTATCCGCCGCAGCAGGGCCAGTGGCCGCCGTCCGGTCAGTACCCGCCGTCCGGCCAGTACCCGCCGCAGGGTGGGCCGCAGCAGCCGCCACAGGGGTGATGGGGCTTCGTCAGCCTCAGCCAGCACGAGGGCGGCGCCACGGCAGGAAGCGGGATCCCGGTCGAGCCCGGGATGACCTGGACGCTGCTCGGAATGACCTGAGCGGTTGCTGGTCGGCCCTTCGTGACGGCCGGCTCGTTCCTCACCGGCCTCCTCAGGGCCGGTTGGGCTCGACCAGCGGTCTGCGGGCTCAGCGGTTCTTGCGCTTCTCGCGCGCCCTCACCTCGACGTGGACGGGTGAGCCCCGGAAGCCGAAGTCCTCGCGCAGGCGGCGTTCGACGAAGCGGACGTACTGCGGGTCGAACTGTCCGGACGTGAACAGGGCGAACGTCGGCGGACAGGCATGGGCCTGCGTCCCGAACAGGATGCGCGGCTGCTTGCCCCCGCGCACGGGATGTGGGTGCGCCGCGGAGAGCCGACCCAGAAACGCGTTCAGCTTGCCGGTGGAGACCCGCGTCTCCCAGCCGTCGAGGGCCTCCTCGATCGCCTTCGAGAGTCGGTCGACGTTGCGTCCGGTCAGGGCCGAGATGTTCACGCTCGGCGCCCAGCCGAACGCCCGAATATCCTGCTCGATCTCGCGGCCCAGGTAGCGGCGCCGCTCGTCGTCGGTGAGGTCCCACTTGTTGTAGGCGATCACCAGGGCCTTGCCGGCTTCCTCCACCATCGTGAGGATCCGCAGGTCCTGGTCGCTGATCGTCTCGGACGCGTCCAGCACTACCACGCACACCTCGGCGCGCTCGATCGCGCTCTGCGTTCGCAGCGAGGCGTAGTACTCGTGTCCGGACGCCTCCTTCACCCGCCTCCGCAGGCCAGCCGTGTCGATGAACCGGTAGACCGTCCCGCCGACCTCGACCAGTTCGTCAACCGGGTCGACCGTGGTGCCTGCGACGTTGTCCACCACTGCACGGCGGCTGTTCGCGACCTGGTTCAGCAGGGACGACTTCCCCACGTTCGGACGCCCGACGATCGCGACCCGGCGCGGTCCGCCCACCTCCGCCTCAGCAGCGGGCTGCGGCTCGGGCAGCACCTCCAGCAGAGCGTCCAACAGGTCGCCGGTGCCGCGTCCGTGCAGTGCGGAGACCGGGTGCGGCTCGCCGAGCCCGAGGTTCCACATCGCCGCGGCATCCGCCTCCTGCCGGAGGTCGTCCACCTTGTTGGCGGCCAGCACCACGGGTTTGCGACTGCGACGCAGTACGTCCACCACGGCCTCGTCCACGTCCTGGGTGCCCACCGCGGCGTCCACGACGAACAACACGACGTCCGCTGCGGCGATCGCGAGCTCGGCCTGTTCGGCGATCTGGGCGGCCATACCCTTCGCGTCGGGGGCCCAGCCGCCGGTGTCGACGATGACGAAGTCGCGTCCGCTCCACTCGGCGTCGTAGCTGACCCGGTCGCGCGTGACGCCAGGGATGTCCTGGACGACGGCCTCGCGGCGGCCGATGATGCGGTTCACCAGCATCGACTTGCCGACGTTGGGACGTCCGACGACGGCCACGACCGGCAGGTCCCGGTCGGTCCAGGTGGTCTCGGCCATTCGGCGTCCCCTCAGCTCGGTGTGCGACTGATCAGGCTACCGCACGCTTGTCGTGCGGCCGTGACGTGCGAGAGCTGCCAGACTGCTGGGTGATGAGCACCACCCCGCCCGACCGCGCCGACGAGCGTGCCCCTCGCGCGCACTGGCTCGATGCCGCCCGGCTGCGGGTGTACCCGCGCATCTTCGTCGCCCTCTACGCCACAACCGTTGTCGCCTACGCCGTCACGCTGCACGACGGACTCGACTTCCGCGGACAGGTCCTCGGCGCAGACTTCCTCTGCTTCTACAGCGCGGCGAAGCTGGCTCTGGCGGGACAGGCGCCGTCGGCATGGGACTTCGACGTCCTGCTTCCCGTGCAGCGCGAGATCTTTACCGCCTACACCGGCTACGGCTGGCCCTGGTTCTATCCGCCGCCATTCCTCTTGCTCGTCGCCCCGCTCGCCCTACTTCCTTACGTCGCAGCGCTCGCCGTCTTCCTCGGCGTGACGGGAACCACATGGTGGCTCACCCTGCGCAAGGTGATCGGACGACCGGGTGCGGGCTGGCTGGTGGCGGCGTTTCCTGGCCTGTGGATGTGCGTGGCGCAGGGCCAGAACGGGCTTCTCACGGCGGCCCTTGCAGCCGGTTCGATACTTACCCTCCGGCACCGGCCCGCGCTGTCGGGCGTGCTGCTGGGCCTGCTGATCATCAAGCCGCATCTCGCGGTCCTCTTCGCGGTGGCCCTTTTGGCTGCGCGCGCGTGGAAGACGATGCTGGTCGCGGCCGGCACTGCCGTCGCCGCGCTCGGGATCAGCGAACTGCTGCTGGGCCGCGGATCGATCGCGGCCTGGCTGGCCAGCATGCCGCTCGCCTCGGCGGCCACTGAGGCCGGAGCGCTGCCATGGGCCAAGATGCCGTCCACGTTCGCGATGCTGCGGCTGCTCGGTGCGTCCGTTGAGTGGGCGTACGCGGGCGGGGCTGTTGTCGCTCTCGCCGCGGCGGTGGCCGTCTGGCTGGTGTGGCGGCGGACGGAATCCGTCCGGCTGCGTGGCGCGGTCCTGATGACCGCGACGTTCCTCACCATTCCGCACGTGCACGACTACGACTTGGCCTGGTTGGCCTTCCCGATCGCGTGGTTCGCGTTGTACGGGCTCGAACACGGGTGGCGGCGTGGCGACCGGGAGGTTCTTGTCGCGGCTTGGCTGCTGCCGGCGCTGTCGACGGCGCTCGCGACGGTGACCCAGGTGCAGTTGGGGCCCGTGGGACTTGCCGCACTCGTCTGGATCGTGTTGCGCCGGGTGCTGCCGGAGCGGACGCATTCAGTGGACGGCCCTCGCCTGAACCCACCTATTCCGGATCAGCCGAGAGGTGGGTGACGGCAGCCCTTCGTGACGCTCGCTGGCGCTCGCTCCTCAGGGACCGCTGCAGAGGTCTCGACAAGCTCGACCAGCCGCGG
Source organism: Propionicimonas sp. (assembly GCA_036770475.1). Classification (GTDB taxonomy): domain Bacteria; phylum Actinomycetota; class Actinomycetes; order Propionibacteriales; family Propionibacteriaceae; genus Propionicimonas. The sequence goes on from DAIPJC010000009.1 coordinate 88,909, forward strand.
GTGGCCGGGCCCCAGCCACCCCAACAGCAAAGTGTCCCCAAAGCGTCGACAACGACTCCATGGGGACACCTTGCGGGTCTGGCAATGGCCTCCGGGGTTCGACAGGCTCAGCCGGCGATTTCCGTGCGCGACCGGGCGACCAGGTCGAGGATCGCGTCGATCGTCTCCTGGAGGGTGAGGTAGGTGCCGTCCAAGTGGGTCACTCCGTCGGCGGCGGTCGTGAAGTTCACCAGCTTCGAGTCGTCGGAGTCGCGGCGGAGCACCTGGTCGGCGAGCTGGGCGGCGTCCACCTTCTCGCCGAGTTCGGCCTTGCGCCGGGCCATCCTGATCTCCGCGTCGGCCGTCAGCAGCAGGCGGACATCGGCGTCCGGGGCTACCACCGTCGTGATGTCGCGTCCCTCTGCGACGATCCCGCGGGGGGCAGCGTCGATGATCGCCCGCTGACGCGCCACCAGGTTCGCCCGGCACTCCGCCACGGTCGACACTGCGCTCACTGTGGCCGAGACCTCCGGCTCACGGATGGCGGTGGTCACGTCCCGTCCGTTCACGCGCACCCACTGGTCGTCCGGATCGGTGCTGATCCGCAAGTCGGCCGCTCGGGTGGCTGCGATCACCCCCGCCTCGTCGGACGGGTCCACGCCGGCGTCCAGGAACGCGCACGTCACCGCGCGGTACATCGCCCCGGTGTCGAGGTACGCCAGGCCCAACGCCTTCGAGACACCCTTCGCCGCGGACGACTTGCCCGAGCCGCTCGGCCCATCGATGGCGATCACCAGGTGGTCACTGGACATGGGTCTCTCCTCGATCTCACAGCTGCGGTTCGCGGTCACGAACCGTCCAGCCGGCCCCCGTCATGGCGGCGGCCAGGTCGTCCGCCTTCGCCGGCGCCACCTGCACCGACAGCCAGCCGACCTCACGCTCGAGGTCGTGGTCGATGGACAGGTCCTCGACGTTCACCCCTGCCGCCTCGATGTCGCGGAAGAGCCGGGCCAGCGCGCCGGGGGCGTCCGGGATCTCCACCACGACATGCGCGTAGCTGATCGCGTCGAGCCCGTGCTTGCCTGGCAGGGCGCGGGTACCCTCCCGCCCGCGTTCCAGCAATGCCGCGACGTCGCCGGAGTCCAGCGCCGAGATCAGCTCGGCCAGATCGGCCTGGATCGCCTGCAGCTCGTGCCGGACGGCCACCGAGTTGGCTCCGATGATCTGCTGCCAGAGCTGCGGGTCGGATCCCGCGATCCGCGTGACGTCGCGCAGGCCCTGGCCGGCGAGCCGCAGGTGCTCGGCAGGGACGCGGGTGAGCGTGCCGGCCACAAGGACGGAGATGAGGTGCGGCAGATGGGACACCTGGGCGACCGCCTCGTCATGGTGCGCGGCACCCATCGTCACGCGGCGGGCCCCGCACAGCCGGGCGACCTCCTGCACGTCCAGCACCGCGTGGGCTGCGGAGGTGTCGTGCGGCGTGACGACCCACGTCCGGTCGATGAACAGGTCGGCGTGGGCGGTGAGCGGTCCGACGTGCTGTGAACCGGCCATGGGGTGCGACCCGACGTAGCGGGAGAGGTCCGCGTCCGTCTTGCGCAGTGCGGCCAGCACGGTGCCCTTCACCGATCCGACGTCGGTGACGGTCGCGTGCGGGTAGGTGGTCAGCGCCCGGGCGATCACCCGCGGCAGCGCGTCCGGCGGCACCGCGACCACGACCAGCTTCACCTGCTCGGGTTCGGGAGCCGACGTCGTACCCGCGCCCCGGGACGCGGCCACGCGGGCGTGGCTGGACACCTTGTCCTGCAGGTGGACGGTGATGCCGGCCCGGGTGAGGGCATGGGCAACGGACGCACCGACGAGGCCCGTCCCGATCACCAGCGCCGGCGACAGATCGATATCGCTCATGAGGCGCTCACTGCCCGCCCTTCTGCACGAAGGACCGGACGTACTCCTCCGCGTCCTCCTCCAGAACAGCGTCGATCTGGTCGAGGATCGCGTCATAGTCGACCGACTGGGCAGCTTTCGGGGTGGAATCAGCCACCTCTTCGACGCGCTGAGGCGTCCGTTCTCGCTGCACCCGCTCGGCCACCGGTCCTCCTGACTCTCCGGGCGGACAGCCTACTAGCCGGGCGCCGGTGCGCCCGGGCCCTCTCCGCTGGTCGAGCCTGTGGAGACCGACCGGCGGGTTTCGACAAGCTCAACCAGCCGAGGGATGGCGTTCAACCAGCCGAGGGATGGCGCTCAACCAGCCGAGAGATGGCGCTCAACCAGCCGAGATGGCGTTCAACCAGTCGAGGGATGGCGTTCAACCAGCCGAGGGATGGCGCTCAAGCAGCCGAGGGATGGCGCTCAAGCAGCCGAATGGTGGCGCTCAACCAGGCGGACGACCGTGGAGTAGGCGTTCGACTGCCGCCGCGTCCTCGAGGTCGCCGACGTGGGCGCGGGTGTGGTCAGTGGGCTCGTCAAGGTCCAGCCGGCGCTGGGTGCCGTGGGCGTCGCGGACAGTCAGCCAGGCCCAGGACGCGGCGGTCACGCGCTCGGCCGTGAGGGCGACGACCCGGCCGCGCGTCCAGGCTCGGGTGTCTGACGGCGGCCAGACCCCGGCGTTGGCTACCTTGTCGGGTGTCACCACTGGACGGAATCGGCCGGCGGCGTCCAGGGCGTCCCAGGGTCCCGGACGGTCGAGCCGCGCCCATGCGAGGTCCAGCTGCGCCAGGCGAGGGCTGCCCCAGCCCAGTCCGTGCCGCTGTGCGTAGGCGTCCAGCAGCTGGTACTTGGCCACCCAGTCGATCCGGTCAGCGCACTGCGCGGGACTGGTGCGGAGGTCGGCGAGCGCCTCGCCCCACGCCTCGACGACATCGCTCTCGTAGGCCTCCGGCCGCCGGATCGCGTCCCCACGAACCGCCTCCCACAAGGCGTCCTGCAGGTCGAGAGCCGTGAACTCCCGGCCGTCAGCGAGCCGGAGCGGCGCGGTCAGCGTCAGGTCGTGGCTGATTGCGTGGAAGGCCGCGACGGGTTCGGCGAGAGTCAGTTCGGGCAGTGCACCGCCGATCAGCGCGGTGAGGAACGCCGAGAGCGTGCCTGCTTTCAGCCAGGTGGTGAAGGGAGTGCGGTTGGCGTCGCCGGTGATCACGTGCAGCCGGCGCCAGGCGGTGGCCGGCGCGTGCGGCTCGTCCCTCGTGTTGAGGATCGGCCGCCGTCGCGTGGTCTGGATGCCCTCGACGGTCTCGAAGAAGTCCGCGCGCTGGGTCAGCTGGTAGCCGGGCCGCTCGCCGTGCGGTCCGATCCCGACCCGTCCGGAGCCGACGAGCACCGCCCGTGACACCAGGAACGTGGGCAGCGCCGCGGCGATCGCTGCCCACGGCGTCGACCGAGGCAGCAGGTGGTTCTCGTGGCAGCCGTAGGACGCGCCGTGGGAGTCGGTGTTGTTCTTGTAGATGCCGATCTCGAAGCCGAGCTGCCTGGACGCGGTTCTCGCGGCGGCCACGACAGCGGCGTCGCCGGCGAGGTCGTAGGCGACGGCGTCCCTGGCCGTCGTGACCTCTGGTCCGGAGTACTCAGGATGCGCATGGTCCACGTAGAACCGGGCGCCGTTGGCGAGGACCCGGTTGTGGGCGTCCTCGATCGGGATCGGGTCCACCCAGTCGAGCGTGGTGCCGGTCGCGATGCCGGGATACGCGGCGACCACCGCTGCGCTGAGAACGCTGGGGTGCACCTCAGGTGCCGACGGCGCCAGGATGCCGTACTCGGTCTCGATGCCGAGAACTCGGGGAGTCATACGCGGGCTCCCGCGATGGTGGCTGAGCTTGACGAAGCCCGCCCGGGCGGCCCTTCGTGACGCTCCCTCGTTCCTCGGGAGCTCCTCAGGGACCGTTGAGGGCCCTTCGTCAGGCTCAGGGAACCTGGCGTCAAGCTCAGGGAACATGGCCCAAACGGTGGCTGAGCTTGACGAAGCCCGCTCCAGCGGCTCCTCAGGGACCGTTGAGGGCCCTTCGTCAGGCTCAGGGAGCGTTCCACGAGCCGTACGCAGTTCACGGTTCGAGGGCGCGGGAGCCGACGAGGGTGCGCAGGAAGACGATCCGCTCACCCTTGCGCCCGGAGACGCGGGCCCAGTCGTCGGGGTTGGTGGTGTTGGGCAGTTCCTCGTTCTCGCCGATCTCGGCGGCGCAGGCCGCCAGCACATGCTCGCGCCGCAGACCTCGCTCACCGCCGTCGATGAGCTCCTTGATCGCGGCCTTCTTGGCCCGTCCCACCACGCCGGCGAGCATCGCGCCGGAGACGAAGTCGGCCACGTAGAGCACCTCGCGGTCGCCGCCGGCGTAGGTCACCTCGATGAACCGGTTGGCGTCCGTCCGCTCGTAGAGCCGATCGACGATCGCCTCGACCAACTCCTGCCGGAACGCCGACGGCTCCGCCGCACCCGGGTTGAGCGGGGTGTCGAGGGTCAGGTAGCGCGAGACGATCTCGGCCGCGCCCACGCGGTCGGGCCGGTCGAGCTTGATCTTCACGTCCAGGCGGCCCGGACGCAGGATCGCAGGGTCGATCAGGTCCTCGCGGTTCGTGGCCCCGATCACGATCACGTTGGCCAGGCCTTCGACGCCGTCGATCTCGCTGAGCAGCTGCGGCACGATCGTCGCCTCCACATCGGACGACACCCCGCTGCCCCGCGTGCGGAACAGCGCGTCCATCTCGTCGAAGAACACGATCACCGGACGCCCGGACGTCGCGTGCTCCTTCGCCCGGGTGAAGATCGCCCGGATCTGCCGCTCGGTCTCGCCGACGTACTTGTCGAGCAACTCCGGGCCCTTGATGTTCAGGAAATGGCTGCCCGCCGAGTTCGCCACGGCCTTGGCGATCATCGTCTTGCCGCAGCCTGGCGGCCCGTACAGCAGGACGCCCTTCGGCGGCCGCAGCCCGAACTCGGTGAACAACTCGCGGTGCCGGAACGGCAGCTCGACGGCATCGCGGATCTGCTCGATCTGGGTGCCGAGCCCGCCGATGTCGGCGTAGCTGACGTCGGGGACCTCCTCCAGCGTGAGGTCCGCCACCTCGCTGCGCGGCACCGTGGCCAGCGCGAGCAGGGCGCGACGGTCGGCGAGCAGCGTCACCCCGGGACGCAGGGACGCCACGTCGAGCCCGGCGGCGGCCAGCAGGACGAGTTCGTCCCCCGAGTTTCCTGCCGCCAGCAGGCGGCCGTCCGGCAGCACTTCGGCCAGCCGCACGGTGTCACCGACCGGGAGTTCGTCGGCGACGGCCACCACGAGCATCGCCTCGTTGAGCAGGACTCGGCTGCCAACGGCCAGGGAGTCGACCGGGATGTCCGGGCGCACCGCACAGCGAAGCAGCCGTCCACTCGTGGCCACGTCGGCCGTGTCGTCCCCGGCCGCGACCACGAGCCCGAAGGAGTTCGGCGGCGTCGCCAGTGCGTCGAGCTCGCTGCGCATGGTGACCAGTGCCTCACGAGCGTCCGCCAGGGTGGTGTTGAGCTTCTCGTTGACCTGGCCGAGCGACCGGGCGTCCGCGCGCGCGTCGGCGAGGCGTCGTTCGGCGAGGTCGAGGGCACGGGCCCTCCCCTCCAGCAGCTCGTTGGCCTGCGCCAGCTGGCGAGCCAATTCGGCGGGCTCAGGCATCGCCCGCCTCCGAACCGACGCCGGGCGGGCGGGGGCCGGTGTAGTCCGGCCCGTACGCGCCGGGGGCCGGCCGCCGACGCCGCGGCGGTGCGGTCACCCCTGGCGCCAGGCGGCGTGTGAACACCAGGAAGCCGGTGTGTCCGCTGGTGCCGTGCCCCGGCCGGATGGCGAGCCCCTCCGCGTGCCACTCGCGTGCGGAGTACTCGCGGCCGACCGGCTCGGTGAAGCCGCCGTGCGCGCGCAGCGTGTCCATCGTCCGGCCCAGCTGGGTGGTGGTGGCCACGTAGCAGCACAGCAGGCCGCCGGGTTCGAGCACGCGGGCCACCGCGTCCACGCACTCCCACGGCGCGAGCATGTCGAGCACGGCGCGGTCCACGGGCTCGGGGCCCAGGTCGGCGGCCAGGTCGCCGAGCCGCAGTTCCCATGCCGGGTGTTCGCTGCCGAAGAACGCCGTGACGTTCTGTCTCGCGATCGCCGCGAACTCCGGACGCCGCTCGTAGGAGTACACGCGTCCGGTGCTGCCGACCGCGCGGAGCAGGAAGATGCTCAGCGCTCCCGATCCAGCGCCCGCCTCCAGCACTCGCGCCCCGGGAAAGATGTCGGTCTGCACGATGATGTGCGCAGCGTCCTTGGGGTAGACCACGGTCGCCCCACGGGGCATCGTGACCGTGAACTCCTCCAGCAGCGGTCGGAACGCGAGGTACGCCACGCCGCCGGCCGACTGCACGACGCTGCCTTCCGGGCGTCCGATCAGGTCGTCGTGGCGGATCGCGCCCTTCGTGGTGTGGAAGACACCGCCCGGGGCCAACAGGACCGAGTGCCGCCGTCCCTTCGGGTCGCTGAGCGTCACCCGCTCCCCCACCACCAGGGGGCCGGTGTGGACGCCGCTCAGTTCGCCGCTGGACGGGGTTTCGACAGGCTCAACCCGCGATGTCGGCTCAGCCACGGGTGAACCCCCACAGTCCCAGCATCTGGCCGCTGCCGAACGGCTCGCCGATCAGGTTCACGCCCTTCGCGAGGAAGAGGATGCCGTCGGTCTGCGAGACGGGCAGCACGGTCGCGTCCACGGCCGCCTGCTGCTGCAACTCCGTGAGCGCGGCGGTCCGCGACGTGCCGCTCGTGGTGCGGGCCCTGGTCTCCAGCAGCTCCAGCTTCGCCTTGCTGCCCGGCAGCGGATGATCGAGGTAGCGCTGCAACCAGCCGGTGGCGTTGTTCACCCACGCGGGGGAATCAGTCAGCCAGAGGTCCGCGCTGCCTGAAGTGACCAGCCGGACGCTCACCCCGCCCAAGCTCTCGATCCGGTCGCGGATCAGGCTCGCCAGGTCGGCATGTCCCGGCGCGGTGGGCCGGTAGCCCAGCGTCAGGTGGATCCGGCTGCCCTTGAGGTCGGGGAACTTCGGCCGCCCGCCGAGCGCGAAGGCCTTGGCGTGATCGGCCACCCCCACTGGCACGATCGAGTCGAGCGTACGGTCGGCCTGCAGCGCGCGCGCCACGCCTTCCCGCAGGTTCGCGTTGCTGCGCAGCCGCGACGCGGAGCTCCACACGAGCCGGGTCACCCGCATGCCCGGCAACATGAACCGGCTGAAACCCTTCGCGGTGGTCTTGGTCGCGCTGCCCGCGATCTCGTCGCTGACCCGCTGCAGGGCCGCGTTGTCCAGACTGCGCCAGACCGCCTCCGCAGTGCCGTCGGTGATCACCGCCTCCGCGGCCACCGAGTCCGCGACGATCTCGAGCTTCAGGTCGTCGAGCAGGCCGGCCTTGGGGCCCACGTACTTGTCGAACTTGCTGAACGTGACCTCGCTGTCGGTGATCGTCCGCACCTCGTAGGGGCCGGAACCGATCGGGAGCGTCTCCAGTGGCAGCGCGGTGTCGGGGTTGAACGCCTCCTCGTCCACGATGGACGCCGCCTGCCCGGCCAGCGCGTACCCGAACTGGTTGTCCGGCCAGGAGAGTTCGAACCTCACTGTGTGCGCGTCCGGGGTGTCGATCCGCTTGAGGGCCGACAGCAGGCCGATCGAGGTGCCCTCCACGTCCATGCGCAGGGCGCGCTGGATGCTGAACTTCACGTCCGAGGAGTCGAGCACGTGCCCGTTGTGGAAGTAGAGGTTGTCCGGCAGCGTGCACTCGTAGACGAGTTTCGAGGTGAACAGGCAGTCGGTGGCTGCGTCCGGTTTGAGTTCGCCGGACTCCGGCAGCACCATCATCAGCCGCTGATAGACGCTGGTGACCACGAGGGAGTCGGTGGCGCCGGTGGCCACGGCCGGGTCTGCGGTGACCACCGGTCCGGTGGTCACGACGGTGAACTCCCGTGGCGTCGGGGAGACGGTCGGGCTGGTGGGCGGCTGGACGGTCGGTGTGCAGGCGGCCAACAGCGTGGCGGTCGCGGCCAGCTGGACCGCGACCCGATGGCGGGCGCGTCGGCGGGGTGGGTCAGCGCGCATTGAAGTACTTGGCCTCCTGGTGGTGCACGACGATCGCGTCCGTGGACTGTTCGGGGTGCAGCTGTAGTTCCTCGCTCAATTGCACACCGATCCGCTCGGGACGCAGCAGCGTGACCAGTTTCGCGCGGTCGGCCAGGTCGGGGCAGGCCGGGTAGCCGAACGAGTAGCGTGACCCGCGGTACGCCTGGTCGCGGATCATCGCGTCGGTGTCACCATCGCCCGTCAGCCCCAGTTCAGCGCGGACGCGGGCGTGCCAGTACTCGGCGAGCGCCTCGGTGAGCTGGACGGACAGCCCGTGCAACTCGAGGTAGTCGCGGTAGGCGTCGGCCGCGAACAGCTCTGCCGTCGCCTCCGCCACCCGGGATCCCATCGTGACCAGCTGCAGCTCGATCACGTCCGGACCGAGCTCGGCGGCCTCACCGGCGTCCCGGAAGAAGTCGGCCAGGCACAGGCGCCGGTCGCGGGACTGCCGCGGGAAGTCGAACCGGGTGACCTCGCGGGCCGGGTCGTCGGGGTCGCCCAGGATCAGCGTGTTGCCTTCGGAGTGGCACGGCCAGTACCCGTACACCACGGCCGGTTCGGCCAGCGACTCGGTGTGGATGCGATCCAGCCAGTACCGCAGCCGAGGGCGTCCTTCGGCCTCGACGAGTTCCTCATAGGTGGGACCGCCGGCGCTCCCCCGCAGGCCCCACTGGCCCATGAAGGTGGCCCGCTCGTCCAGCCAGCCGGACACTTCGGCGAGCTTGACGCCCTTCACGACGCGGCTGCCCCAGAACGGCGGCGTGGGGACGTCCACGTCCGCTCCCCTGGCGACGTCGGAGCGGGTGGTGTCTGGACGATAGGGGCTGTCCTGCTCGTCCGCCTGTCGAGTTGCGCGCACCCGGCGGCGGCGCGGTTCCGGCAGGGCCGCGCCGGGCTCGCCGCGCTTGACCGCGACCACCTTCTCCATCAGCGCGAGGCCCTCGAAGGCGTCCCTGGCATAGCGCACCTCGCCGCGGTAGAGGTCGTTGAGATCCTCCTCGACGAAGGCGCGGGTCAGCGCCGCCCCGCCCAGCAGCACCGGGAAGTCGGTCAGGCCGCGGTTGTTCAGCTCCTCGAGGTTGTCGCGCATCACCACGGTGGACTTCACCAGCAGGCCCGACATGCCGATCGCGTCCGCCTTCTGCACCAGCGCGGCCTCGATGATCGCGCTGACCGGCTGCTTGATCCCGAGGTTGACCACCGTGTAGCCGTTGTTGGTGAGGATGATGTCGACGAGGTTCTTGCCGATGTCGTGCACGTCGCCCTTCACCGTCGCGATCACGAGCGTGCCCTTGCCTCCGGCCTCGTCCTTTTCGAGGTGCGGTTCGAGGTAGCGGACGGCGGCCTTCATCACCTCTGCGGACGCCAGCACGAACGGCAGCTGCATCTGGCCCGACCCGAACAGTTCGCCGACCACCTTCATGCCGGCCAGCAGGTCGTCGTTGATGATGGTCAGACCGGGTTTCGTGGTGAGCGCCTCGTCGAGGTCGTCCTCCAGGCCCTTCGGGTCGCCGTCGACGATCCGCCGCTGCAGGCGTTCGGTCACGGGAAGGGCAGCCAACTCGGCGGCCCTCGCCTCGCGGCTGCTGGTGGTGGTGACTCCCTCGAACAGCTCCAGGAACCGGGTCAGCGGATCGTAGCCCTCCGAACGCCGGTCGTAGACGAGGTCCTCTGCGACCTGGCGCTGCTCCTCGGGGATGCGAGCGATCGGCAGGATGCGCGCTGCGGGCACGATGCCGGAGTCGAGCCCTGCCTGCACGCACTCGTGCAGGAAGACCGAGTTCAGCACCTGGCGGGCGGCCGGGTTGAGCCCGAACGACACGTTCGAGACGCCCAGTGTGGTGTGGATGCCCGGGTACCTCGCGGTCACCCGGCGGATCGCCTCGATGGTCTCCAGGGCGTCCCTGCGGGTCTCCTCCTGGCCGGTCGCGATCGGGAACGTCAGGCAGTCGACGATGATGTCGCCCACCTCGAGACCCCAGTTCGTGGTGAGGTCCTCGACGAGCCGTTCCGCCACCTGGACCTTCCAGTCGGCGGTGCGGGCCTGGCCCTCCTCGTCGATGGTCAGGGCGACGACCACGGCACCGTGCTCCTTGACCAGCGGCATCACCTTCGCGAACCGCGAGCGGGGGCCGTCCCCGTCCTCGTAGTTCACCGAGTTGACCGCGCAGCGGCCGCCGAGGCGCTCCAGGCCGGCCTGCAGCACCGCGGGCTCGGTGGAGTCGAGCACCACGGGCAGCGACACCCCGGTGCCGATCCGGGATGACAGTTCCGCCATGTCGGCCACGCCGTCGCGTCCCACGTAGTCGACGCAGAGGTCGAGCAGATGCGCGCCGCCGCGGCTCTGCTGCTTGGCGATGTCGAGGCAGTCCGCCCAGTTCTCGGCGAGCATGGCGTCGCGGAAGGCCTTGGAGCCGTTCGCGTTGGTGCGCTCCCCGATGGAGAGGTAGCTGGTCTCCTGGCGCAGCGGCACGTCCGTGTAGAGAGACGACACCGAAGACACGTGGACGGGCTCGCGCGGGCCCGGCGTCCGTCCGGCGACCGCGGCGGCGAGTCGCGCGATGTGCGCGGGAGTGGTACCGCAGCAGCCGCCGACCAGGCTCAGCCCGAACTCCGCCGTGTACTGCTCGAGATAGCGGACGAACTCGTCGGGCCCCATCGGGTAGCGGGCGCCGTCAGGCGTCAGCTCGGGCAGGCCGGCGTTCGGCATGCAGACCAACGGGATGCGGGCGTAGCGGGACAGGTGCCGCAGATGCTCGCTCATCTCCGTCGGGCCCGTGCCGCAGTTCAGCCCGATCGCGTCGACGCCGAGCGGTTCCAGCGCGGTGAGCGCCGCGCCGATCTCGCTGCCCAGCAGCATGGTCCCGGAGGTCTCCACGGTCACGTTGACGAAGATGGGCAGGTCGGCGCCAGTCGCCTCGCGAGCCCGTCGGACGCCGTTCACCGCCGATCGGGTCTGCAGCAGGTCCTGGCAGGTCTCGATCTGGAACCCGTCCACGCCGCCGGCGATCATCGCCTCCGCCTGGCGCTGGTAGGCATCCCGCAGCTGGGCGTAGGTGATGTGGCCGAGGCTGGGCAGCTTCGTCCCGGGACCCATGCTGCCCAGCACGAAGCGCGGTCGCTCCGGCGTGCTGGCGGCGTCGGCGGCCTGGCGGGCGATGCGGGCGCCCGCTTCGGCGAGTTCGGCGATCCGGTCGACGGCGTCGTACTCGCCTAATGCGGACAGGTTCGCACCGAAGGTGTTGGTCTCGATGCAGTCGGCGCCGGCGTCCAAGTAAGCGGTGTGGATGGCGCCCACGACGTCCGGACGGGTGACGTTCAGGACCTCGTTGCAGCCCTCGAGCCCCTGGAAGTCGGCGAGACCCAGGTCGTAGCCCTGCAGCATCGTGCCCATGCCCCCGTCCGCCACGAGGACGCGGGACGCCAGGGCAGAGCGGAGATCGCGGGTCATGGTGAGCAGAATAGGCGAGTCCGCCTACAGTGGTCGGCATGGCAGAGGCTCGTGGGCTCAAGGGGCTGCGGAACCCGGCGGTGATCGCCGCGTTCGGCGGCTGGAACGATGCCGCTGAGGCGGCCAGCGGGGTCATCGACCACCTCGTCGAGCACTACCAGGCCCGGCTGGAGTTCGCGATCGACCCCGAGGAGTTCTACGACTTCCAGGTGAACCGGCCGACCACCCGCATGATTGAGGGCGAGCGGACGATCGAGTGGCCCACCACCGAGGTGCTGTTGGCTCAGCTTCCCGAGCGTGACCTCGTGCTGATCGGCGGACCGGAGCCCAACTACCGCTGGCAGGAGTACATCAATCGGCTGCTGTCGACGGTGCGCTCGGTCAATCCGGAGATGGTCGTGCTGCTGGGAGCGCTGCTCACGGATGCGCCGCACACCCGTCCCGTCCCGGTCAGCGGCACGGCGAGCAGCCAGGCGCTGGCGGACGAGCTGGGCCTCGAACTGTCGGACTACGAGGGCCCGACCGGCATCGTGGGCGTGCTGTCCTACGAGTGCAGCCAGATCGGGTTCCCGGTGGTGTCGATGTGGGCGTCCGTGCCCCACTACGTGGCGGAGCCGCCCAACCCCAAGGCGACGCTCGCCCTGCTGACCCGTCTCGAGGACGTGCTGAACCTGCCCCTGGAGGCCGGTGACCTGCCCGCGGACGCCGAGCACTGGGTCGAGCAGGTGAACGAGCTCGTCGCCGACGACCCGGACATCTCCAGCTACGTGAGCGCCCTCGAAGAGCGCAGGGACGAGGCGACGCCCACGCCGACCGGTGACTCCATCGCCGCAGAGTTCGAGCGCTACCTGCGTCGTCGCGACCGGCGTCGCGGCTGACCGTCCATCCCGGCCCGTCGAGCTTGTCGAGACGCCGGTCTCCGAATCGGCTCGTCGAGCTTGTCGAGACGCGCTCTGGATCGGGTGAGGAACCGTCCCCGGGTACTCAGACGGACGCTGCCTCCGCCTGCGCCTTGAGCGCGCGGACCATGGCGTCCGGGTCATCGGCGCTGAACACGGCTGACCCGGCGACGAACGTGTCCGCGCCCGCCTCGACGCAGCGCTCGATGGTGCTCTCCGAGATGCCGCCGTCCACCTGGAGCCAGATGTCGCCGCCGTGCGCGTCCAGCAGTGCCCGGGTGCGGCGGATCTTCGGCAGCATCACGTCGAGGAACGACTGTCCGCCGAAGCCCGGCTCGACGGTCATCAGCAGCACCATGTCGAGCTCGGGCAGCAGGTCGGCGTACGGCTCGATCGGGGTCGCCGGACGCAGCCCCATGGACGCCCGTGAGCCGAGCCGACGCAGCTCTCGCGCCAGCCGGACAGGCGCGTCCGACGCCTCCACGTGGAAGGTCACGGACTCGGCGCCGGCCTCCGCGTAGCCGGGTGCCCAGCGGTCCACCTCTGCGATCATCAGGTGCACGTCGAGCAGTTGGTCGGTGCTGGCCCGGACGCACTCGACCATCGGCAGGCCGAAGGTCAGATTCGGCACGAACCGGTTGTCCATCACGTCGAGGTGGATGCCGTCGGAACTCGGGATGCGCGCGATCTCCCCGGCCAGGTCGGCGAGATTCGCGTTCAGGATGCTCGGCGTGATTCGGATGCCCACGCCGAAAACCCTATCGGCCCTCGCGCCGCAGCAGCGCCAGGAACATGGCGTCCGTGCCGTGCCGATGCGGCCACAGCTGGACGAAGCGGCCGGCGGCGGCGTCGGGTACCTCGGGCAGCACAGAGGGCGCATCGAGGACGCTCATCCCACTGGTGTCGGCCACCACGGCCGCGGTCTCGTCCGGGTGCGGCGAGCAGGTGACGTACGCGACGACACCGCCGGGTTCCGTGGCGGCGATCGCGCTGGCCAGCAGTCGGCGTTGCAGCGACACCAGCCCGGGCAGGTCTTCGGGACGCCGCCGCCACCGGCTCTCCGGACGCCGGCGCAGCGCGCCCAACCCGGTGCACGGCACATCGGCGAGCACGCGGCCGAAGCTGCTCTCGCGCCACGCTGGGCGGGTCCCGTCCGCGACGATCGTGACCGGACGGTTCGGCTCCGGGTAGGCACGCAGGTTCTCCGCCACCAGGCGTGCGCGGTGCGGCTGCAGCTCAGAGGCGACCAACCGCGTGCCCGCGTCCCTGGCCAGGCCGGCCAGCAGAGCGGACTTGCCGCCCGGTCCCGCGCACAGGTCCAGCCAGAGCCCGCCCGGCGCGTCGATCCGGGCGAGGGCGAGCGTGACCAGCTGCGAACCCTCGTCCTCCACGCCGGCGCGTCCCTCCGCGACAGCAGGCACGGCGCCCGGGTCGCCGTCGCGGTAGGCGCCGTAGGGCGACCAGCGCGCCGGCGTCCCGCCCAGTTCACCGACCGAAGCCAGACCGGGCCGTACGACCAGGGTCGGCGTCGGGGCGACGTTGTCGGCCGTCAGCGCTTCAGGAAGGTCCGCTGCGGGCAGCACGCGGGCCCAGGATTCGACGATCCAGCGCGGGTGATGGTGGGCCAGCGCCAGCCGGCCGAGGTCGTCCTCGCCGTCCGACAGCAGCTCGAGCCAGGCGGGCCAGTCACGCTCGGCGACCCTCCGCAACACCGCGTTGACGAGGCCGGCAACCCGCTCCCCCACTTCGAGCGCAGCGAGGTCGACGGTCGTCGACAGGGCAGCGTGAGTGGGCACCCGCATCGCCAGCAGCTGGTGGGTGCCCAGGCGCAGGGCGTCCAGGACCGCCGGCTGCAGGCTGCGCAGGGGACGTCCGGACGCCCGCTCGATCACTCGGTCGTAGCTGCCCAGCGCTCGGCAGGTGCCGGCGACCAGCTCGGTGGCGAAGCCGGCGTCGTCGGGGTTCAGGGCACCGCGCTGCCGCGCCAGTTCGAGATTGGCGTAGGCGCCGTCCGCAGTCACTGCGCGCAGCACGCGGAAAGCGACGGTGCGCGCGGGGTCGCGACGGCGCGCCCTGGCCGGCTTCGGCGTCACGCGAACCGTCCCGGGCCGCGCAGGCCGCGGCCCCAGTCAGCGGCGGGCAGCGGACGCTTGCCTGCCGGCTGGACCAGTTGCAGTTCGAGGGCACCCTCGCCCGCGCCAACCAAGACGTGTCGCTTGCCCGGACGCAGTTCACCGGGGGTGAGGCCCGCGTCCGGCGTGGGGAGGGACTCGAGCACACGGAACCGTTCTCCGTTCAGCTCGGTCCACGCAACCGGGGACGGGTTGTTGGCCCGCACTTGCCGATCGATCTCGACGGCTGTCCTCGTCCAGTCGATGCGGGCAGCGGCGACAGTCAGCTTGGGAGCGAGCGTGACGCCGTCCTCGAGCTGGGCTGCGGGGGTGACGGTGTCGGCCTCGAGGCGGTCGAGGGTGTCCAGAAGGAGGTCGGCGCCAATGGCCTGCAGCGCGGCGAGCGCCTGGCCGGAGGTCTCGCGCTCGCCGATCCGGTACTCGCGGGTGGCGAGTACCGGGCCTGCGTCGAGTTCCTCGACCAGTTCGAACACGGTCACGCCGGTGACGTCGTCACCAGCCAGGATGGCGTGCTGGACGGGCGCAGCCCCGCGCCAGCGCGGTAGCAGCGAGAAGTGGACGTTCACCCAGCCCTTGTCCGGCAGGTCGAGCAGCCGGCGTGGGATCAGCCCGCCGTAGGCCACGACCGGACAGCAGTCGGGTGCCAGCTCGGCCAGCCGGGACGCGAGCTCCGGGTCGCCCGCACGGGGCGGACGCAGCACCTCGATGCCGCGGTCCAGTGCCAGCTCGGCGACCGGGCTCGGCACCGGACGCGAGCTGCGTCCCTTGGGCGCGTCCGGACGCGTGAGGATCGCGACCACCTCGTGGCCACCGTGGTCGAGCAGGTGGACGAGAGTGTCGGCCGCCACCTGCGGGGTTCCGGCGAAGACGAGGCGCATGACTCGCAGCTTAACGGTGGCGAGGGACAGGGCAGCTTGCGAGGATGACCGGGTGAGGGGAACGCTGCGACCACTGCTGCCGACTGACGCGGAGCAGGTTCTCGCCGCTTTCGCCTCGGCCGACGACATGGCCCGCCAAGGCGACGTCACCACGATTCGGGCAGCGCGGGAGTACGTCGATCGGCTCTGTTCTTCCCCCGAACATCTGGCCATTGCCGTCAGCGATGGGGTCGTGCTCGTCGGACTGGTGGTCGTGCGCGTTGACACAGCCAACCGCAGCGGCTGGGTCTCCTACTGGATGCACGCGTCGTGCCGGGGCCGCGGCTGGACGGCGAGAGCGGTCGCCACCGTGGCGGATCAGGCGTTCCGCCAAGGCGGCCTGCAGCGCCTCGAACTCGCCCATCGGGCCAACAACCCGGCTTCAGGTGCGGTAGCGAGAGCGGCAGGATTCGTGGTGGAGGGCGTCGAGCGAGGCAAGTTCCTGATCGACGGCGAGCGAGTCGACTCCATCTGCTACGGGCGGCTGCCGACCGATCCGTGGCCGACGGCAACGCAGCTGCCGTGGCACTCCTCCGAAGTTGGCGCAACGAGCACAGCGCTGAAGCCCTGGTATGTCCCGATCAACGATTGATGCCCGCTGGGAGTCGGCAAAGCCGGTGGCCCTTCGTGACGGTCTGGCTCGTTCCTCGCCAGACCTCCTCAGGGATCGTTCTTCACACGTGGCTGTCCCCGCTCCCGATCGACCCAAACGCGAAGACGAGAAGAGGGACACTTCGCCGCGTAACTAGCTGTGATGTCCGGGCACGTTGGTCGAGATCGTGTGACGACACGATCTGAGG
>DAIPJC010000054.1:0-7239 GCA_036770475.1 Propionicimonas sp.
TGACGGCGGCCCTTCGTGACGCTCGCTGGCGCTCGCTCCTCAGGGACCGTGATGCGACCGCTCCTCAGGGACCGTGATGCAACCGCTCCTCACGGACCGTGATGCGACCGCTCCTCAGGGACCGTGATGCAACCGCTCCTCAGGGACCGTGATGCGACCGCTCCTGAGGGACCGTGAATGCGTGAGCGCTCCCTGAGGAGCCGTCCGGCGAGGAACGAGCCGCACGGCGTCACGAAGGGCGCCCGCCCCACGTCATCCTGGCGAACACCACCTACGGCAGGGCCAACTGCCGCGCGGGATGGATGTCGTAGTCGGCCATGTAGTCGAAGACGCCGCGCAGGGCGACCCGATCCCGATCGGCGTAGTACGGACGCTGGGCCTCGCGGAAATCGGCCCACTCGCCGTCGAAGCCGAAGGCCCAGGTGAACATGTTCTCCGGCTCGTCGGCGACCGCGAAGAGACAGTCGAACCCGTAACGTTCCCGCACCTCGACGATGCGCCGCCAGACGGCGAGGAACTCCGTCCACGACCCGACGATGGAGTAGCGACGCATGATTGCGGTTCGGGACAGGTCGCCAGGAGGGTTCAACACCTCCACCCGGACGGGCCGCACCTTCACGTTCCGGAACACGTGACCGGCCTTGCGCGCTTTGATCTCCGCCGTCTGCGGGTCACCCCGGACGGCCGCCTCTCCAGCGCAGGCGTCCGGGTGCGAGTAGAGCCATGTCACCTTCGGCTCCGCGTCCGTCTCGACGAACGCCCGGTGCACCTCGAAACCGTGGCGACGCCGCACGTCCACCTCGTCGGGCCAGATGGCCAGGTAGGCGTCCAGGTGGTGCGGCTTGACCGTAAACCGGTGCAGCAGCGCGCTCACCGCCCCAGCCTAGGCAGGCGTCGTCGCGCGGATCACCAGCGTCCCCGCCACTCCGCTCACCACCGTGAGCACACCGACCACCACGGCCGGTGCGATCGCTGCGCCCAGCACCAGCGTGATCGTCACGCTGGCGGCCATCAGCACCGAGAACACCAGCCAGGGCGCCAGCAGGACCTGCGCCGGCTCGCTGCCCTTCAGCGCGAGGCGTGCGGTGATCAGCATGCCCGGCAGCACCAGCGCGAGGTCGAGTACGTGCACGGGATTGGCGGCGAGGCCGGACGCCGCCAGCTCGGCCGGCACCCGCCCGCCCAGCAGCGCAGGGACGATCGACGCCAACCAGAGCAGTCCGAACAGGACGGCCAGGGACGCGATCACTGCCGAACCGATCACCATCGGCCGGCGCGCCACGCGGACGCCGCCGTCCCACCACCTCAGACCGAACGCCAGCGCGTAGACCGACAGCCCGAGCACCGCCACATAGGGCAGGAACAGCGACCCGAAGTGGACGGTCATCGCGTAGATCACGAACGCGTACGCCAGGTAGAGCAGCGCCCCGGCCCACACCAGCAGCCCGCGCAACGAACCGCGCACGGACGCGAACATCCCCGCCAGCAGCGTGACGGCCGCCAGGAGATTCCCGAGGTCCTGTCCGTACGCCTGCGTCCGCCAGTTGTCGGTCTCGGACGCATAGGGCCACGGCGCCAGCAGACCGAGCAGGCTCGTCGTGAGCACGAGCGCAACGATGCCGAACGTGATCAGCACCCAGGCCGGTGCAAGCCGCCGCGAACGGGAGCGGCCGGACGGAGGTGCGTCCACTGCGGGGAACCGAAAGGGGACTGTCCTCTTTGGTGCCGGCGTCCCGGGGATCACGCGAGTTCGCTTTCCACGAGGTTGCGGACGGCCGGAATCATCGTCCGCAGTTCTGCGTCGAGGCGATCGACGTCGATCGAGAGCCCGTCCAGCATCGACGCGAAACGCTCGCTGAGCAGCGTCCCGGCGTCGATCACGAGGGCACGGCCGCGAGGAGTCAGCGAGACCACGACGCGCCGTCCGTGCGCGGGGTCGGAGGTGGTCACGAGCCAGCCGTCGCGCTCCAGCCCGGGGACCCGCTTGCTCACCGCCGCCTTGGTGAGGGTCAGCCGCTCGGCCAGCCGGGTGACGTCCAGCGCGCCGTCCAGGAGCGGATTGAGGAACACGAACAGGTTGTGGTCGACGCCGAACCGGGTGGTGAGCAGGTGGTCGGCGAACCCGTCCATGGCGAAGACGAGCTCATGCAGGTGGGCGGTGATCCGTGGCGGCATGCAGGTAGTCAACCAGTTGACATCTCAGATTGTCAACTGGTTTACAACCCGGACGAACCCCCGGGCCTCAGGCCCCGACGTACGCCGCCAGGTGTTCTCCGGTCAGCGTCGCCCGGGACGCGACCAGCTCGGCCGGCGTGCCCTCGAAGACGACCCGTCCACCGTCATGGCCGGCGCCCGGACCGAGGTCGATGATCCAGTCCGCATGGGCCATCACGGCCTGGTGATGCTCGATCACGATCACGGACTTGCCGCCGTCGACGAGCCGGTCGAGCAGGGCCAGCAGGTGCTCGACATCGGCCAGGTGCAGGCCGTTCGTGGGCTCGTCCAGCACATAGGTGCCGCCGGAGTTGGCCAGCTGCACGGCCAGCTTGAGCCGCTGCCGCTCGCCTCCGGACAGTGTGGTCAGCGGCTGGCCGAGCGTGACGTAGCCGAGACCGACGTCCGCGAGCCGGGCGAGAATCGCGTGCGCGGCGGGCGTGCGCGCGTCCCCGGACCCGAAGAACTCCTCCGCCTCGGTCACCGGCAGCGCCAGCACCTCGCTGATATCGCGTCCGCCGAGCTTGTACTCCAGCACGGACGCGTCGAACCGCTTGCCCTCGCACACCTCGCACGGGGTCGCGACGCCGGCCATCATCACCAGGTCGGTGTAGACCACGCCCGCGCCATTGCAGTTCGGGCACGCGCCCTCCGAGTTCGCGCTGAACAGGGCGGGCTTCACCCCGTTGGCCTTCGCGAACGCCTTGCGGATCGGCTCGAGCAGGCCGGTGTACGTGGCCGGGTTGCTGCGCCTCGAGCCGCGGATCGGCGTCTGGTCGACCGCCACGACGTCCGGACGGCTCGACACCGACCCGTGGATCAGCGAACTCTTCCCCGAGCCCGCCACCCCGGTCACGACGACCAGCACGCCGAGCGGGATGTCCACGTCCACGTCGCGCAGGTTGTGCAGGTTCGCCCCGCGCACCTCCAGCCCGCCGTTCGGGGTCCGGACGGACGGCTTCAGCTGCGCGCGATCGTCCAGGTGCCGCCCAGTCAGGGTGCCGCTGGAACGCAGCCCCTCCACCGAGCCGGTGAACACCACCTCGCCGCCCGCTGCGCCCGCGCCGGGTCCCAGGTCGACCACGTGGTCGGCGATCCCGATCACCTCGGGCTTGTGCTCGACGACCAGCACGGTGTTGCCCTTGTCGCGCAGCTGGAGCAGCAGCTCGTTCATCCGCTGGATGTCGTGCGGGTGCATGCCGATCGTCGGCTCGTCGAACACGTAGGTGACGTCGGTCAGGGACGAGCCGAGCTGCCGGACGAGCTTCGTCCGCTGCGCCTCGCCGCCGGACAGCGTGCCGGCCGGCCGGTCCAGCGACAGGTAACCCAGCCCGACCTGGACGAAAGAGTCGAGCGCGGCGCCCAGCGCCTTCACCACGGGGGCGACGGACGGGGCGTCGATCCCGCGCACCCACTCGGCGAGGTCGGTGAT
The DNA here is from genome assembly GCA_036770475.1 of Propionicimonas sp. Lineage (GTDB taxonomy): Bacteria > Actinomycetota > Actinomycetes > Propionibacteriales > Propionibacteriaceae > Propionicimonas. Next base: position 3,647 of record DAIPJC010000054.1, read on the forward strand.
CTGCCATGAGCAGGTGTCGGCGATGTTCACCCCGCCGATCCGCGACGATCGGGCGGTCTCGTTGAGCCGCGTCCCTTCGCAGTCGGGGCAGGTGGTGAACGTGACCGCCCGCTCGACGAACGCGCGGATGTGCGGCTGCATCGCGTCCACGTCCTTGCTCAGCATGGACTTCTGGATGCGAGGGATCAGGCCTTCGTACGTCACGTTGATGCCCTCGGCCTTGATCTTGGTGGGCCCGCGGCGCAGCAGGTCGTCCAGCTCGGTCGCCGTGTAGTCGCGAACAGGCTTGTCAGGGTCGAAGAAGCCGCTACCCATGAAGACGCGGCCGTACCAGCCGTCCATGCTGTAGCCGGGGACGAGGATCGCGCCCTCCCGCAGCGACTTGTCGCCGTCGAGCAGCGCGGCGATGTCGAAGTCGGTCACGGTGCCCATGCCCTCGCAGCGGGGGCACATGCCGCCCTGGATGGTGAAGCTGCGCCTCTCGACGACCTTGCGCTCGCCGCGCTCGACCCGGATCGCGCCGCCGCCGCTGGCGCTGGCGATGTTGAACGAGAACGCCTGGGACGAGCCGATCTGCGGGTCGCCGATGCGGCTGAAGATGATCCGGAGCATCGCGTTCGCGTCCGTCGCCGTGCCGACGGTTGAGCGCGGGTTGGAGCCGATCCGGTCCTGGTCGACCAGGATCGCAGTGGTCAGTCCGTCGAGCACGTCGACATCGGGACGGGCCAGGGTCGGCATGAACCCCTGCACGAACGTGGAGTAGGTCTCGTTGATCAGCCGCCGCGACTCGGCCGCGATCGTGTCGAAAACCAGCGAACTCTTGCCCGAGCCGGACACCCCGGTGAAGACCGTCAGGCGGCGCTTGGGGATCTCGACGCTAACGTCCTTGAGGTTGTGCTCCCTCGCCCCGTGGACGCGGATCAGGTCATGGCTGTCGGCACGCACTGGACGATCCTGCCATCGTCCCCGCGGCCAGGCCAGTGCATCCGACATCATGCTGGCTGAGCCTGACGAAGCCCGAGCCTGACGAGGCCCGAGCCTGACGAAGCCTGAGCCTGACGAAGCCCGAGCCTGACGAAGGCGTGGCGCGCGAGACAGTCGAGCACGGCGCAGCGCCTACCGCCTGGGGATCTCGATCCTCGTGACGTCGGTGCGGTTGCCCGCCGCGTCCATGCCGTAGATGCAGTAGGACGCGGGCAGGTCCGCCGCCTCGAGGGTGAGCGGCACGACGAAGAAGTCCTGGAAGCCGTCGGTGTCGGCGCAGTCCACCGTGTCCGGAGCCCCCCACGTGAACCGGACGGTGGAGATCTCCGGCGGAATCAGGTGCGGCCGCACGACCACGGCCCCACCGCCGATGTCCTCCACGTCGGCCGCGGCGGCGAAGATCGGCGGTGTGCGGTCCACCTCGAACGCCACGGACGCTGCTCCGGCGTAGTCCGAGCCGTTGACCGCGCACAGCAGGAACCGGCCCTCCTCCGTCGGCAGGTCGACCGGCACCGTCACCCCGACCTGTTCCCAGTCCTCGCCGGCCCGGGGCAACTTCTTCGCCTTCGCCTGCGCGTAGGTGGCCGGCTTCGCGCAAGCCGTCGCGTCCCCGAGCGCGACGAGCGCGGTGCGCACGGAGCCCGCGTCCCTCCCGACGAGGCTGACCTCAGGCTTCGCGCCGCTGGAGTTCGGCTCGTTCCCGCCGCGGAAACCTCCGCCGCCAGACTCCGCCCACACGCTGGACACCGGTAGCGCGCACTCCCCGCCCAGTGCGAACTCGCCGTGGGAGTCGAAGCACTTCCCCAGACCGGCCACGCTCTGGGCATAGCCGGTCTTCTCGGCCATCGTCACGCCGTCAGCGGTCACTTCGCAGGGATGGTTGATCGAGCACATCCCGCCGTTGGCTGCCGTCCCGCCCCAGGTCGTGGTGTTGATCATCGCGACGATCGCGTTCGGCGTGCCGTCCGCGCCGAGGGTGAACAGTGGCGATCCGCTGGAACCCTGGATGATGCCGGGGCAGTCGTTCGACCAGACCCCGAACCACAACCAGTGGCTCTCCAGCAGGGTGTGCTGGGTACCGAGCTTGCAGTCGCCGCGGCGCAGCACCCAGTCGTCCCAGTCGAGCCCCTGGACGGGCACGCCGACGTTGGTCACCTCTGCCCCGGACGCCGGCTCGGCGGCCGCGATCGGGACGGGCTTGATGCCGAGGCCCTCCAGCTCGCCCAGCTTCGGCTTCAGCCGGACGACGGCGGTGTCAGTGTGGCGCATGGTCGAGTACTCGAGGCCCACGACATCCACCGCGAGCGTGTCGTCCAGGTTCCCTTCCGCCCGCAGGAACTCCGCCGTCCCTGACCACTCGACGCCGATCGTCGTCGCCTGGGCCGAGCGGCCGACGTCTCCGACGCAGTGCCCGTTGGTGAGCACGTAGGCGGGGCCGGACGGCACCCCGGTGTCGATCAGCGTGCCCGTGCAGTTCGAGCCGGCGTTGAGTGAGGCCACGCCGCTGAAGGTGGCCACCTGTGCCAGCGGCAGCGGGTCGGCCGCGGCCGCAGGGGTTGGGGTCGCGGGAGTGACGGTCGGTGTGGTCGGTGACGGGGTGCCCGTGCATCCGGTGAGGGTGAGGATGACGGCCAGCGCGGCCACCCTGCCCAGCTGTGCCACGAGCGGCTCCTTCTCCCTTGAAGTCAGCTCATTATGACGTCGGCCTACAGGCCCTGGAAGCCGAACCGGAAGGTGAGCTCCTGCCCGACCGGCAGCCGGTACTCGGGATGCGTCTGGGCGCCCCACGAGTCGTCGCCACCGACGCCACGCCGCATCAGGGCAGGGCGCAGGATTGTCCGGTGGATCGGCGGCAGCTCGTTCGGGTGCCGCGCGTTCTCGATCTCGAACGGCGTCCACGGCAGCGCGGAGAACTCCATGCCGCCCGCACAGTCGAATCGCAGCCCGGCGCCATCGTCGTCGGTCACCTCGGCCCAGCGGACGCCCGTGTGGCTGCCCGCCTCCTGCGGACGGACGTACGGGGTCAGCTGGTTGGCGACCTCGCCCGAGTACACCCCCAGGCGTGCGCCGCGACGCCGATCGACGTAGCTCTCCTCGGGTCCCTCGCCGTACCACCGCAGGCGGTGCAGGTCCGCGTCCGCGGCGAGCAGCAGGCCGAACTCCGGCATGTCGGGCAGCCCGTCACCTGGACGTACCGTCATCGTGACCTCAATGCGGCTGTCCGCGTCCACCCGGTAGACGACCTCGCACTCGCTGGACGGCGTCGTGGGCAGGCAGTACGTGTAGCGCACCTCCACGGCGTCGCCCTGGACGCAGGCCTGCGGATCCTCGAATCTCGCCTTCGCATAGCGGCTCGCGAGCAGCCACTGGCCGTCGGTGAACGGGCCGCCCCAGCCGCGCTCGTTGGATGTGGGCGCGTGCCAGAAGTTGGGTTGCGGGATGCCGCGCAGCAGTTCCCGGCCGTCCTCAGGAGTGGGTCCGTGCCGGTACGAGACCAGTCCGCCGTACAGCCGCGAGAACAGCGCACTGAAGTGCTCCCCGCGGACGCCGACGTTGTGGATGCCTTCGATGAGTTCGGGCCGACGGGTCTCGACAGGCTCGACCAGCCG
>DAIPJC010000054.1:7339-20254 GCA_036770475.1 Propionicimonas sp.
GGTGGTTGAGCCTGTCGAAACCCGCTCAGGCCCTTCGTCAAGCTCAGGGACCATTCGTGACACGGGCTCGACCAGCCGGGTGGTTGAGCCTGTCGAAACCCGCTCAGGCCCTTCGTCAAGCTCAGGGACCATTTGCTCCCAGGCGACCTCGTGGCCGGCGGGGGCCCAGGCCGTCGCCTCCCGCAGCCGGAACGACACCTCCACCACGACCTCGCCGGGCTCGGTGGGGAGCTCGAAGGGCAGCGCGTACCCGCGGCTGTCCCCTGGCGCGACGTCCGTCTCGATCACCTGCGTACGCAGCACCTCGCCCTCGCGCGACAGGGTGACCACGCACTCGTACGTCGCCGACGACGTGAACAGCAGCCGGTTCTCCACCTCGATGCCGTCGCGCGAGATCGCGATCCGGAACGGCTGATAGAGGTACCGCACCTCCTGCAGCTTCGGCGTGGGCGTGTGGTCGGCGAAGAAGATTCCGTTGGCGCTGAACTCGTAGTCGGTGGGCCGGTCGTCGCAGTCTCCGCCGTAGCCGAAGAACTCGCGTCCGTACCGGTCGACCAGCGGGACGGCCTGGTCGGCGAAGTCCCAGATGAAGCCGCCCTGGAACAGCGGGTCGCGGTAGGCGAGGTCCAGGTACTTGTCCACGGCCCCGAAAGAGTTGCCCATCGCGTGGCCGTACTCGCACAGGATGAACGGCTTGTCACGATGTATCGCGAGATATCGCTCGACCTCGTCGGCCGGCGTGTACATCTGGCTGGCGACGTCCGAGGTCTGGGGGTAGCGCGGGTCCCAGTAGACGCCCTCGTAGTGCACGGGACGGGTGTCGTGCGCGCGGAACCAGTCGGCCGCGGCGAGGATGTTCGAGCCTCCGAAGGACTCGTTGCCGCACGACCACATCACGACGCAGGCGTGGTTCTTGTCCCGCTCGAGCACACTGGCTGCCCGGTCCAGTAACGGTGCCCGCCACTCCGGACGGTCGCCCGGCACCACGTCCTCGATCGGCGCCCGGCCGCGCCGGTGGTCGTCCCAGCTGCCGTGGGACTCCAGGTTCATCTCGTCGATGACGTACAGCCCGTAGCGGTCGCACAGCTCGTAGAAGAAATCGTTGTTGGGGTAGTGGCTGGTCCGGACGGCGTTGATGCCGGCCGCCAACATCTGCTTGAGGTCGGCTTCGGTCTGCTCGCGGGACATCACCCGTCCCTGCAGGCCGAACTCGTGGCGGTTCACGCCCTTGAACACGATCCGGCGGCCGTTGATCCGCAGCAACCCGTCCTCGATGCCGAACCGTCGGATACCGACCTGCTGCGGCACGAACTCGACCACTCCTCCAGACTCGTCCAGCACCTCGATCGCGAGGTCGTACAGGTACGGGTCCTCAGCGCTCCACAGCCGCGGGTTCTGCACGCGGACGGCGAGCGTCCCGTCCCCGGCGTCGACCAGTTCGCCCACACCCCAGAGGGACGCCCGGACGCTGCCCGGCCCGACCAGCGCGACCCGAACGGAGACGACCGCCTCGGCCAGGTCGTCGGACACCTCGGTCGTCACCCGGATGTCCTCGACATGGACGGAGGGCCGCCGGTACAGGACGACGTCGCGGAACAGTCCGGAGAACCGGTAGAAGTCCTGGTCCTCGATCCACGAGCCGGCGCTGAACCGGAACACCTGGGCGGCGAGCGTGTTCTCGCCGTCGACCAGGGCGTCGGTGAGGTCGAACTCCGACGGCGTGAACGAGTCGGTGCCGTAGCCGATCCAGGTGCCGTTGAGCCAGACGGCGACCGCGCTCTCGGCACCGTGGAAGGACACGCTGAGCCGCTCGCCCTCAGCCAGCGGACGCTCGAGCGTGAACGTCCGCACGTAGCTCGCCACCGGGTTGAATCGCTGCGGCACCTGCCCGGGCACCACCGACTCGTGCCCGTCCCACGGGTACTGCACGTTGGTGTACTGCGGACGGCCGTAGCCCTGCAGTTGGATGTGGCCCGGCACGGTGATGTCGTCCCATCCCGAGCGGTCGAACCCAGCCGCCTCGAACCCGTCGATCGTCCCGGACGGGTTCGAGGCATAGTGGAACTTCCACGTCCCATTCAGGCACTGCTCGAACGAACTTGCCCCGGACGCCGCCTCGCCGGCGTCGGCGAACCAGCGGTGGTCGGAGTGCGCGGGCAGGCGGTTCTCCGACACATAGGTGGGGTCGGAGATGCGGCTGACATCGAAATGGGGATTGAGCTCGTCGAAATTCACTTGATCGCTCCTGTGATGCCTTCGGCGAAACTGCGCTGCAGGATGAGGAAGATCACCATCGTCGGCAGCGAGGCCAGCAACACCGCAAGCATCAGCACTCCGTAGTTGGTCACGTAGCCCGCGCGCAGATTCGAGATGAGCATGGGCATGGTCTGGTAGGCATTGTTGACGAGAATGACCTTGGGCCAGAGGAAGTTGTTCCAGGCAGCCATGAAGGTGATCACGGCCGCCGCCGCGTAGGTCGAGCGCATGGTCGGCAGGAAGATCCGGAAGAAGATGCTCAGCTCGGAGAGCCCGTCGATCCGGGCGGCTTCGAGGATCTCGTGCGGGAACGACCGGGACGCCTGCCGGAACAGCAGCACCAGGAAGGGCGTCGCGATCGCGGGCAGGATCACCGCGGGCGTGGTGTTCACCAGTTCCATGTTCGCGAACATCTGGAACAGCGGGATCATCGTGGCGGCGAACGGGATCATCATCGCCAGCAGCAGGAGACTCATCAGCCGGTCCTTGCCGCGGCTGTGGAAGACCTCGAAGCCGTAGCCGGCGATCGAGCAGACCGCGAGGGCCAGGACGGTCGTCGCGACCGCGTTGACGGTCGAGTACCACATCGCCGAGGCCACGTCCTGGGACGCCACCAGCTCCTGGAAGTTGTCGATGAGGGCCCCGCCGGGCAACATCCGGGACGAGAGCACGTCCTGGCTGGTGTTCGTCGCCGACACCGCCATGTAGTACAGCGGGAACACCGAGAGGATCGCGAAGACCGAGAGGAAGAGGTACCCGGGAGCCCGGCGCAAGGTCCTCGGCATGCTCCGCCGAATGTTCCCTGAGCCTCTTCCTCTGTTCCCTGAGCCTCTTCCTCTGTTCCCTGAGCCTCTTCCTCTGTTCCCTGAGCCTCTTCCTCTGTTCCCTGAGCTTGACGAAGGGCGCGCTTCGTCAAGCTCAGCCATCACCGATTCCGTCCTAGTCACGCTTGTCACCGACCTTCATCTGGATCGCGGCCAGGATCGCCACCATGATCAGGATCACGTAGGACAGCGCCGCCCCGTAGCCGAAGTTCGGGTTCTTCTGGAACGACAGCTCGAACAGATAGTGCGACATCGACATCGACGTGTACGCCGGTCCGCCCTGGGTCAGGTTCCAGGACTCGTCGAACAGCTGGATCGTGCCGTTGGTGGACATGATCGCGGTGAGCAGGATCATCGGACGCAGCTGCGGCACGGTCACGTACCAGAAGGTCCGCCAGGATCCGGCGCCGTCGATCCGGGCCGCCTCGAGCGTGGAGTAGTCGAGGTTCTGCAGGGCGGCGAGGTAGAAGACCATGTTGTAGCCGGTCCAGCGCCACAGCAGGCCGAGGATGATCACGAGCCGGGCCGTGCCGGTTTGGCCGAGCCAGTTGATCGGCGAGTCGATGAAGTGCAGGCCCATCAGCATGTCGTTGACGATGCCGTCGGTGGAGAACATCGTCCGGAACACCAGCGAGTACGAGACCAGCGAGACCGCGCAGGGCAGGAAGATCGCCGTCCGCCACAGGCCCTTGAAACGCAGGTTCCGGTCGTTCAGCAGATTGGCGAGGACGAGCGCCAGCACCAGCATGATCGGCACCTGGATGATCAGGTAGATGAAGGTGTTCTGGACGGTGAGCTTGAAGATCTCGTCCTGCAGCAGGCGCTGGTAGTTGTACCAGAGCGGCTCGGCGAAGTTCAGCCGGGTGCCGCGTCCGGTCTTCAGCGACAGGATGAACGCCTGCACCATCGGGTAGAAGTTCATCCACAGGATCAGCAGCGCCGCCGGGAGCAGGAACACCCACCCGGTCAGGTTGCGGCGCTGTTCGATCCCGAAGCGGCGCGGGTTGCGCGGACGGGCTGGCGCCGCGTCCGCTGTCGCGGGAGTTGCGGGCGCCGATACGGCGGGGAGTGACACCGGGGATTCCACCTTCCTTCGCGGGGTGCGCCGAGGTCGAGGGCCGGTGGGCGGGACGAGGCGTCCGCCCACCGGCCGACAGGGGGACTACTTCATCGCGAATTCGACGGTCTTCTGAGCCTCGTCGAGTGCCGCGTTCGGATCGGTGCCGTTGAGGATCTTCGTGATCGCGGCGCTCACCGCGTCCCTACCCTCGTAGTAGTAGGCGCCGGTGTTGTTCTTCGGAACCTGCTTGGAGAACTCGAGCACCTTCTGGAAGACCGGCTGGCCACCGAAGAAGTCCAGTGGCTTGGAGTAAACCGAGCTGTCGGCCATCGGCAGCCAGTTCGCCACCGCGCCCGAGGACGGCAGGATCGTTTCGAACAGCTCCTTCGAGCCGGCGAAGGTCGATTTTAGGAAGTCGGCCGCGAGGTCGTAGTTGGCGTTCGAGCTGATCGCCCAGGACGAGCCGCCGTTGGCCGAGTAGTTGGTCGCGCCGGCCACTCCGTCCAGCTTGGGCAGGTTGGTGACGGCCCACTTGCCGGACTGGTCCTTGGCGGTCTGGATCGAGCCCATGATCCAGACGCCGTTGATGGTGCCCGCCACGTTGCCGTTCACGAAGGTGCCGATGTACTCGTCCCACGAGTTCACCTCGACGAAGACGCCGGACTTGACCAGTTCCTTGTAGGTGTCGATCGCCTTGAGCAGGGCCGGGTTGTTGCTGATCGTCGGGTTGCCCTTCTCGTCGAACAGGCTGGCGCCGGCGCTCTGCAGCATCATCATGATCATGTCGGACGAGCCCGCCTGGCCGGACAGCAGCGGCTTTCCGGTCTTCGCCTTGACCTCCTTGGCCTTCGTGATGAAGTCGCTCCAGGTGATGTCGGTGAAGTCGTCGATCGTCATACCGGCCTGCTTGAGCACGTCAGTGCGCAGGGCCGTGATCGCGGTGCCGTTGTCGAAGGGCAGGCCGTAGTTCACGCCGTCGACGGTGGAGTAGGCGGTGACGCCGGCCGGGAACTGGGTGAAGTCGACACCCGACTTGCTGTAGTCAGCGAAGAGGTCGGGGTAGTTGATGACGTTCTTCTGGTAGGCGTTGTTCTGCATCAGGAAGATGTCGGGAAGCTGCTTGGTCTCGTTGGACTGCGCCAGAGTCGTGAGCTTGGTCTGCAGGTCGTCCCACGGGGTCTCGACCACGTTGACCTTCACGTCCGGGTTGTCCTTCTGGTAGATCTTCGCAGCCTCCTTCATCGCGTAGATGTTGAACGTGGGGTCCCAGCACCACACTGTCAGGGTGCCACTCTTGGGACCGCTGGCCGCGGTGTTCGCCGCGGACGTGGCCGGGGCCGCGCCGGAGCCGCCGGCGCAGGCGGCCAGCGCGATACTCAGTGGCACGAGCAGTGCCAGCGAGGCGATCTTCCTCACCTTGTTCATTCGGTGTGACTTTCTCGTGGTGGTTGCACCGAGGTGCGGGTCGGTACGGTCCCGGAGGGCTCCCTCGCCCTCGCTCTCCTGGGAAGCGATTCAGAAATGTTTACGTAAACGTAGCAGTCCGAGGGACTGCTGTCACGCGGTTTCACGGTCACAGTCCGGTAACGGTGGCCTCTTCAGTCAGGTTCAGTGTTGACGTCGCCATTTGCCGTGCCCGAAGCGCTACCATCAGGGCATGCCCACCACGACTGGTCGCGGCCGCAGGAAGACGGGGCCCTCGATCGAGGATGTCGCGCGGCTGGCCGGGGTCTCCGCGCAGACCGTGTCGCGGGTGTCGACCGGCGCGGACCCCGTCCGTGAGTCGACGAGGGCGCGCGTGCTGGCGGCGATGGACCAGCTGGGCTATTCCCCCAACCGGGCCGCGCGGGCGCTGCGGAACGGCTCGTTCGGGACGATCGGGCTGCTCGCCTACCGGTTCGAGCGCACCGGCGAGGCGCTGACGACGGAGGCGGTCGTGCAGGCCGCGGAGGCAGAGGACTACGCGGTCACGCTGCTGAGCGTGCACCAGCCGGTTCCCGACCAGTGGGAGCACGCCGCGCATCGGCTCTCGCACCAGGCGATCGACGCCCTGGTGATCATCCGCGCCGAACAGGCGACACCGGAGTCGCTGTCCCTGCCCGCCGGGATGGCTGTCGCGGTCTCGGACTCCCGGCTCGTCGGGCACTACCCGTCCGTGGTCGCCGACCAGGTGCAGGGCAGCTTGGACGCGACCAGGCACCTGCTGGAACTGGGCCACCGCACGGTGCACCACATCGCGGGCCCCGACGATTCGGAGCCGGCGTACGTCCGGTCGGCCACATGGCAGCGCTGCCTGGCCGAAGCGGGCATCCGTCCGCCGCAACTGTGGCGCGGAGACTGGACGGCCGAGTCGGGCTATGTGGCGGGGCTGCAGATCGCGCAGGATCCCTCGATCACGGCGGTGTACTGCGCGAACGATGAGATGGCGTTCGGCCTGATGCGGGCGCTGTACGAGCACGGCCGCCGGGTGCCGGACGACGTCTCGGTGGTCGGCTTCGACGGGATCGCGCTGAGCGAGTTCTCGTCCCCGCCGCTCACTACCGTCAAGCAGGACTTCCACCGGGTCGGCCGCGAACTGGTACAGCTCGTCCTCGACCAGCTGCGCTCGAGGGACCGGCATCCGCAGGTGCGGGTGGTCGTCCCGACCGAGCTGATCGTCCGCGGCACCACCGCGCCGCCAGCGCACTGAGTCGGGCCCCCGGACGTCTTCTGCGTGGAGGTGAACCTTCAGGTCCGTCCGGATCTATCGCGGGTGGACAGCTACGACGGGGTGGGTCGTCCGACGTCCACGTCGTTGGTGGTGCCTGCGATTGCAGATCTGATCCCGGCTGGCCTTGCCGGGACCTACACGGTGACGACCAGCTATGCACCGGATGGGTCGGTAGCGACCTCGGGGCTCCCGGCGACGGGTCCGGTCGGGGCGGAAACGCTGACCTACGGCTACAACGCGAAGGGCGCCCCGGCGTCGTTGACCGGGATGGCGGCGTTGGTGAAAGCGACTGCCTATACCCAGTGGGATTCGGTGGCGTCGCTGAGCATGGGTGCGGCGTCAGGACATGCGGTGATCGCGTTGTTCGACCGGGACGAGGCCACGATGCGGCTGGACCGGATTCGGACGGTACTGCAGGTTTCGGGAAGCACGCCGGTGGAGGACGCCCGGTACAGCTACGACGCGGCCGGAAACGTGATCCAGGCGAAGGCTGCCGCCAGCACCGGCACCGTGGACAACCAGTGCTTCAAGTATGACTTCCAGGGTCAGCTGACCGAGGCGTTCACGGCCGATGCGTCGGTGACGTGTTCGGCGTCGACCACGCCGTCACAGTCAGCTCTGGGCAGTGGCCCGTCGCCGTACTGGACGAGTTGGTCGACCGACACGATTGGCAAGACCAGCCAGCGAGTGGATCGGACTGCTTCGGCGAGTTCGACGACGGATTACGCCTATCCGGCGAACGGTGGGGTGCGTCCGCATGCGGTCACCGAGACCGTCACCACTGGTTCGTCCACGATGACGCATGGCTACGGCTATGACGCGGCGGGGAACACGACGGCTCGACCTGGCCCGTCGGGCGCGGCCCAGACTCTCAGCTACAACACCGAGGGCCAGCTGGTCCAGGTGGCTGAGGGCGGGTCGACGGTCGCCCGGATGGTGTACGACGCCGCCGGTGAACGGGTGGTGAAGCGGGAGAACGGGAAGACCACCTTGACCGTGGCCGGAACCGATTTGTCGGTGGACAACGCTTCCGGCGTGAAGTCGGCGTCGCGGTACTACTCGCATGCCGGGCAGACGGTGGCGGTGCGGACCGGGAACAGCAATGCCGAGTTGTTCACGGTGGTGAATGATCATCAGGGCACGGCGCATCATCAGGTGCGGAACAGTGATTCTCAGTTGCAGTCGTCGTGGCAGGACCCGTTTGGGGGGCGGCGGGGGGTGTCGCCGTCGTCGTGGGCGGGTCTGCGGGGGTTTGTCGGTGGGGTGAACGACGTCTCGACTGGTTTGGTGCGGTTGGGTGCGCGTGACTTCGATCCGGTGTTGCAGCGATTCACGTCGGTGGATCCGGTGCAGGTGCTGGATGTGCCGTTGCAGTGGAACCCGTATCTGTATGGGGACAACAGCCCGGTGACCAAGGCGGATCCGTCGGGGTTGTGTTGGATTTGTGGGATCGGGAACGCGATTGGGAGTGCGTTTCGGGGTGCGGTAGGTGTGGTCCGGTCCGCGGTGTCGCATGTGGCGGGTGCGGTGAAGGCGGTGGCCACCACGGTGGTCAAGGCCGTGGCCAAGGTGGCGGCGAAGGTCGTCAAGACCGTGGCCAAGGTGGTGAAGAAGGTCGCGACCGCGGTGAAGAGCGTGGTCAGGTCGGTGAAGGCGGTGGTGAAGTCCGCCGCCAGAGCGGTGTCCTCGACAGCGAAGAAGGTGGTCGCCAAGACCAAACAGGCGGCCAAGTCGGTAGGAGACGCGGTATCGCGGGCCGCCAACGATGACCGGGTCCACCTCGCCCTGGACGTGATCGGCATGGTGCCCGTCGTCGGCGAAGTCGCCGACGGACTAAACGCCGCCCTGTATGCGGCCAAAGGCGACTACGCCAACGCCGCCCTCTCCGCCGCCGCCATGATCCCCATGGCCGGCATCGCCGCCACCGGCACCAAACTCGGCATCAAAGCTGCGGACAAGCTGGTCGATTTCGGCAAGACGTTGGCGAAGAGCTGCTCGTTCTCCGGTGCGACCGTGGTGTTGATGGCTGACGGGACCACCAAACCGATCGAGGACGTGCAGGTAGGGGATCGGGTGGTCGCGACCGATCCCGAGACTGGTGAGCGGATCGCTGCCAACGTGGAGCAGGTCTTCGTGCACCGCGACACCGTGATGGACCTGGTGGTTGACGACAAGCTCATCGCTACCACCGAGGATCACCCGTTCTGGTCGGTCACCGATGCCCGGTTCGAGCGCGCAGATGAACTCGCGCCGGGCGAAGCAGTCCTGGGTGCCGACGGGCGCACAGTACGGGTATCCGGGCTGAAGCTCGACACCCAACGCCCGGCCTGGGCCTACAACCTGGCCGTGGCAGGCATCCACACCTACCACGTCGGCACCGACGCTATCCTCGTCCACAACACCTGCCCGCTGTTCTCTGGTGGTACCGTTCGGGGCCGGTCCATTATCGGAGTTAGGACTGATCTGATGAATGCTGGCTTCAGGCAGGGTTTATCGAACAACAAGAAGGGTTACCTGTTCGTCAACAACGGCGGCGACCAAGTCCGGATTATGCGTAGGGGCGGTGGCTGGGACATTCGAATGCAGAAGCCGGACGGGAGCTATCTTGATGAGTATGGCAAGGTCGCAAAGGATCGAGCCTCTGCTCATGGGATCGGGGTGTTCTCGCGTTGAGTGAGGTGGCAGAACTCGTGCAACACGTACTGGATCGTTATGCGCGCTTTGAAGAATCCCTGTTGACCGAGATGCGGCTAGTGAACCATGGCTACTCTGTTGAGATCGACTTCAGTCCTACACTCGAGCCAGATGGTAGGGTTCGCCCTGACTTGGCGACCAGAACCGAGGTGGTTACGCTACGCCTGGATGGTGTTACTTCGGTCCAGCTAATCGGCGGGTTAACTGCGGAGATGATCGCTCATCCGGATGCCATCAACTGGGGGCTCAGCGAAGTGGCCGGCGTGCGCGTTGTTGACAGCGGTTCAAGCGTGGTTTTGCAGGTAATGTGGGAGTGGGAAAGGTCGCTCACCGTGAGCTTCCATTCGGCGTCGGTTTGTCCGTTCTGGCGTGCCCGTGCGTGATGCCGCCGCAGTTGACGCGGACGATCTTCTAGTGAAGGTCTTGGACCAAGCCCGGACTCTGACCTCAACGCTCAGATCACAAGGAGCCAACAGCCCTGACCTCGATGACCTTGTGCATGCCGTCGGTGCGGCCTAGTTGCGGCCTCCTGCAGACTGCGGCGCTCCTGTCTTCTGGCGGCGAACGATCCTATGAGTTTGGAACGGCCAACATCGGCCTGTGTCGATCTGATTCGCGTGCTGGTGACGACCGGCGCCGGTAACCCAACATCGCGACTCCGAATGCATCCAGGGATTCCGAGGTCATGAATGGCAGCCATCCTAACCATCCATGTCGAGAACCAATTGCATGAGCGGGTGCGGACTATTGTCGAGCCGCCGGGCGAGCCGTTCCTTCGATTCTGCAGGAAGGCTGCTGGCTTTGGTGTTCGGTATACGGATTTCATCTGGGCCTATGCCGATTCCACGCTGAACTTCTTTCAGCTCGCCGCCTGGCTTGAGGACTTCCCGGAAGCCTTGTTGAGGGGTGACTTCGGTGAGGATGAGTGCCGGAGTGCTCTTCGGGTGCTGAAAGCTGCGCGTGAGGCGCATGACTTGGATGGGTATCTCCTTTTTGAGGGTTGAGGCCAGTGGCACCGTCAACCGGACCCATACCTACTACGTCCTCGTCGTGTGAACCGCCCCGGCGTGTCCGGAGACTCAGTTCTTTGACTCCTCAGCTTGCTGCTGGGGCTGCTGTTTGATCGTAGTAGGCGTTCTCGGTTTCGACGGGGGTGAGGTCGCCGCCGGCGTATTCGTGGAGGCGGCGGTGGTTGTACCAGTCGACCCACCGGGCGGTGGCGAGTTCGACTTCCTCATGGGTGCGCCAGGCTCGGCGTTTGATCACCTCGGTCTTGTACAGGCCGTTGATGGACTCGGCCAGGGCGTTGTCGTAGCTCGACCCGACGGCACCGACCGAGGGCCGGATGCCAGCGTCGGCGAGGCGCTGGCTGTGGGCCAGCGACAGGTACTGCGATCCGTGGTCGTGGTGCGCCACGAGGGCGGTGAAGTCGGCCCGGTCTTCGCGTTGCCGGGTCCAGATGGCCTGCTCGACAGCGTCCAGGACGAGGTCGGCGGTCATCGACGTGGCGGTCCGCCAGCCCAGGATGCGGCGGGCGTAGGCGTCGATCACGAACGCCACATAGCACCAGCCGGCCCAGGTCGACACGTAGGTGAAGTCGGCCACCCATAGCCGGTTCGGCGCCAACGGCTCGAAGTTCCGGTTCACCAGGTCAGCAGGTTTGGGCCCGACGCCGGCGATCGTGGTGCGTTTCACCTTGCCACGTACGACCCCGGCGAGCCCGTCAGCCTTCATGAGCCGTTCGATCGTGCAGCGGGCCACCGGGATACCTTCCCGGTTCAGCACCAGCCACACCTTCCGCGGCCCGTACACCCCGAAGTTGTCGGCATGAACCCGGCGGATGTGCTCCAGCAGCACGGCGTCACGCTGCTCACGGGCGGAGGGCAGCTTGTCGCGCCACTCGTAGTAGGTCGACGGGGCGATCTTCACACCGTGCTCGGACAGCACGGCACAGATCGGCTCCACACCCCATCGCAACCCACCGGCGGCGGGCTGGTGGTCAGCATGCTCGCGGATGAAGTCCACGATCACTGCCCGGGCCGGTCGAGCTCGGCGATGCTCCTATGTTTGTCAAGCGGCCTGGGGCAGCGTGATCGCCTTGTTGTCGGCGGTGGCTTGGTCGGTTCGGAGTGCGGTGAAGACGGTGTCGGACAGGCGGCGGCGGAGCAGCCGGAGGGCGGCGGTGGTGTCTTTGCCGCGTTCGGTCTGTTTGGTGATGTAGGCCGCGCCGGTGCCGACGCCTCGGCGGGCCTGGGTGATCGCGATGTTGTGCAGCGCACAGTTCATGCCGCGGTTCCCGCCCCGGTTCAGCCTGACTTTGCCGGCGCTGGCGCCGGACCACACCGGGACCGGTGCGGTGCCGGTGAACCGGGCGAACGCTGCCCGGGAACGGAACCGGTGGACCCCGGCGGTCTCACCGATGATCACCGCCGCCGACAGCACACCGCAGCCGGGGATCGCCAACAGGGACGGCGCCAGGGCACGCACCAGGTCGCGCAGCTCGGCGTCCAAGCCGGCGATCTGAGCGTTCAGCTGCTCGCAGCGGACGAGGAGGTCACGGGTGATCCTGGCCACCACACCAGGCACGCCAGCCAGCCGTTGCTGGAGCTGGGCGACCACGGTCTTGCGACGCAGCCCCCGCGAGGGGATTTCCAGGGCCGGGTCGAGTTCGTGGAGGTGCCAACGGACCTGCGCCGCTATCCGGGTCCGCTGATTCACCAAGTCACGGCGGTGATCCGAGAGCAGTTTCACCTCCCGGGCGGGCCCGTCGAGTTCGGCCCGGGGAAGGTCCGGATACCGCAACGCCGCCCGAGCGACCGCCTCGGCGTCGATCGGATCCGACTTGCCCGGCTCCCGCGCCGAACGCCGCGCCTGGGCCATCAGCCGGGTCGGTACCCGTACCACGACATGGCCGGCACGCAGCAAATCTGCCTCCAGCCGGCGAGTCAGGTGCCGGCAGTCCTCCAGCGCGAACACCACCTCGCCGAACCGGGCGGACCACTGGGCCAGCGCGAGGTGTCCCTCGCTGGTCGCTCTGACCTTCTTCTCGCCCAGCACCCGGCCGACCTCGTCGACCGCGACCACCGTGTGAGTGGCCTTGTGAGAATCCACACCGATCGTGACCACGACCTCTCCCTCCGTCATCAGGAATCAGGGGTCCCTGACGGCCGGGCCGGGCGGGCACGCCTCAATCAGGCTGAACGGCACGCTCCTATCAAGCCACGACCAGCCCAGCCGGCAGGGCAGGCCCGGCAGCGCCGCACATCGGACGAACAGCCACCAACCAGAGAACCGATCCCGGGCAGGAGCAGCGAAGAAAAGAGCGAACGCTACCGGACCTCACCTGAGGGTATTGACGCGAAGAAAGCCGA
>DAIPJC010000103.1:0-3541 GCA_036770475.1 Propionicimonas sp.
ACACCTACCAGGCGCTGATCATCCCGTCGCTGTCGTTCGGCCTGCCGCTGTGCGTATGGAACCTGACCGCCTTCTTCCGGCAGTTGCCTGTGGAACTCGAGCAGGCGGCGATGGTGGACGGATGCACCCCGGGCCAGGCCTTCCGCAGGATCATCCTGCCGCTGGCCGCGCCCGGCGTGTTCACCACGGCGATCATCACGTTTATCGCGGTCTGGAACGAGTTCATGATCGCGCTGACCTTCGGCACCCAGCAGGACATGTACACCGCGGTGGTGTCGATCTCGAAGTTCACCGGCGCCTACGGCTTTGACACCCCATGGGGAACGATCATGGCCGCCGGTGTGCTCGTGACGGTCCCGCTGATCATCGGCGTGCTGATCTTCCAGCGGCGGATCGTTGCCGGCCTGACCGCCGGCGGCGTGAAGTAGCGTCCCCGACAACGCGGAAGGCCCCGAGGAATCCTCGGGGCCTTTCCGTTTGTGCGCCGCCAGGGACTCGAACCCCGAACCCGCTAGTTAAGAGCCAGCTGCTCTGCCAGTTGAGCTAGCGGCGCGCGAGTAGAGACTCTAGCGCACCGGTTGCCCGCGGGTGAAATCGCCACTCGGATCTGGGCAGGTCGTCCGCGCGCACGGGCAGCCGACTCAGAAGGCCCCGTGCACCAGCCGACCGGCCACCCAGGTGGCGGCCACGGGCATCTCCCTCAGGTTCCGCGCGCTGTCGGCCGGGTCGGTGCCTGCGAGCGGGTCGGCGTCGAGCAGCACGAGGTCGGCGGGCGAGTCGACACCCACCCGCTCCTGCCCACCGGTACTGGCTGCCAGCGCTTCCGCTGCCGAGAGCGAGTGCTGGGGATACCAGGGCAGCTGTCCCGGTTCGCCGCGGTACACCGCGGACGCCATCGCCAGCCACGGGTCCAGCGGGGCCACCGGGGCGTCCGAGCCGAACGCCAGCCCGACCCCGGCGTCCACCAGCTCACGCAGCGGGAAACTGCGGGACGCCCGCTCGACGCCCCAGACGGACTCGGTGACCCCACGGTCGTCCAGCAGGTGCGCCGGCTGGACGCTGGCCACCAAGCCGAGCTCAGCCATGCGCTGCGCCGAGCCTGCCGCGAGCAGCTGGGCGTGCTCGTCCGTGCCGCGGACGCCGGTCTCCGCGACGGCGTCGAGCGCCTCCTCAGCCGCAGCGTCGCCGATCGCGTGCAGCGCCACCGTGAGGCCGTGCACCCTGGCCTCCCGCAACAGGTCCCGCAACTCGTCCGGAGCCACGTTCCGCACCCCGTGTCCGCCGTCCGGATACGGCTCGACGCAGTACGCCGTCCGCGTGTTGAGCGAACCATCAGCGATGATCTTCAGCGAACCCATGGTGACCATTGCCTCGCCGTGATCGCTGACCAGCGCGTCCCCGCTCCGGACACCCGCGCTGACAGCGGACGCCAGGTCCGCCGGATAGACCGAGGTGCGGATCCGCAGAGGGACCCCTACCGCGCCATAGCGTCGCGGCCAGGAGGTGAAGCCCGGCTCGAACTCGTAGTCCACCACCCCGACCACGCCTCGCGCGGCCGCGGCGCGAAGCGCGTCGGTGTACGGCCCGCAGCCCACCTGGGCGTCCTCCGCCGCCAGGATCGCCGGCAGTGCGGCGAACCACTCGGCCTCGACCACCGGCTCGTCACGCCACGGCAGCCCGAAGCGGGACAGCGCGGCCGAGTTCAGCCAGCCCCCGTGCGCATCGCCGCTCACCAGCACGACCGGCAACGGACCGCTGGCCGCATCGAGCGCGGTCACCGTGGGCGGTTCGGGCCAGGTGGCCGGACGATATCCGGCCCCCACGAGAAGTTGCGTCCCCGGCGCCGTCGATCGCGTCGCTGCGGCCACGCGTTCCAGCGCGTCGGCGGCCTGAGCGGTTCCGGAGAGATCGAGTCGCGTCCGGCGTTTCGCCCATTGGCCCAGGTGGACGTGGGCGTCCCAGAGTCCCGGGATCAGCCAGCGGCCGTCCGCGTCCAGGACTTCTTCGCCGAGCTCAGGATCCAGAGCGGGCTTGACCGCGGTCACTCTCCCGCCGGTGATCCGGACGGCCATCGGCTCCACGGGCGCCGGCAGGCCGACGGGCACCAGCTGGGCGTTGTTCAGCAGCACGATCGGACGACGGCCGGGTCAGTCCAGCAGGTCGTCCACGCGCGTGCAGGGCAGCCCGAAGGCGTCGGCCACGGCGGGGTAGGTGATCTGGCCCGCGTGGACGTTGAGTCCGAGCGACAGCGGGCGGTTCTCCTTGCAGGCGCGCTTCCACCCCTTGTCAGCGAGCTGCAGAGCATAGGCGAGGGTGGCGTTCGTCAGCGCCCAGGTGGACGTGTTCGGCACCGCGCCGGGCATGTTCGCCACGCAGTAGAAGATCGAGTCGTGCACCCGGAAGGTCGGATCGGCGTGCGTGGTGGGCCGCGAGTCCTCGAAGCAGCCGCCCTGGTCGATGGCCACGTCCACGAGCACAGAGCCTGGCTTCATCTGCGACACCAGCTCGTTGGTGACCAGCTTGGGCGCCTTGGCTCCGGGGATCAGCACCGTCCCGATCACCATGTCGGCGGCCAGTACCTGCTCGCGGATGCTCAGCCGCGACGAGACGATCTGGTGCACCCGGTTGTCGTAGCGCCAGAACGTGGTGCGCAGCTTGTCCAGGTCGGTGTCGAGGATGGTCACGTCCGCGCCCATGCCGAGCGCGACGTTGGCGGCGTTCTGGCCCGCGGTGCCGCCACCGAGCACCACGACCTTTGCGTTGGCGACGCCGCCCACACAGCCCATCAGGACGCCACGTCCGCCCTCGGCCTTCATCATCGCGTGCGCCCCGACCTGCGGCGCCAGGCAGCCGGCCACCTCAGACATCGGGTAGAGCAGCGGCAGCAGCCCGGACGGCAGCTGGACGGTCTCGTAGGCGATCGCGGTCGTGCCCGCCGCCAGCAGGGCGTCCGTCCCGGCCTTGTCGGCGGCCAGGTGCAGGTAGGTGAACAGCAGCAGGTCGTCGCGCAGGAACCCGAACTCCTCCGGCACCGGCTCCTTCACCTTGAGCACCATCTCGCCGATCGCCCAGGTCTCCGCCGCCGACGGCACGATCGTCGCGCCCTGGGCCACGTACTCGTCGTCGCTGATGGACGACCCCAGGCCCGCGCCCGACTGCACGAAGACCTCGTGGCCGTGGTGCACCAGTTCTGCGACGCCCACCGGGGTGATCGCCACCCGGTACTCATGGTTCTTGACTTCGGAAGGGACGGCGACCCGCATGGCGGTCCTCTCTGCTGTTTCCGGCCTTCCCGCCGGACGCCGCCAAGTCTCCACCTTCCGACGCCCGCTCCACCACTGAACGAATCGTGGATCGGCGGCGTTCGGCAGGAGGCCGGGACGCTAGACTGTTTGCGAACGTGCTCCGGGGTCGGTGTAATTCCGAACCGGCGGTGATAGTCCGCGACCCGTTCCCGCTTGCGGGAACGGTTGACCTGGTGGAACTCCAGGACCGACGGTGAAAGTCCGGATGGGAGGCAGCACGAGGCGCTCGCGCGCAC
>DAIPJC010000104.1:0-3509 GCA_036770475.1 Propionicimonas sp.
AGGCCGGCGTCCCGTTCTTCTCGATCTCCGGCTCCGACTTCGTCGAGATGTTCGTGGGCGTCGGCGCGTCCCGCGTCCGCGACCTGTTCGAGCAGGCGAAGGAGGCCGCCCCGGCCATCGTGTTCATCGACGAGATCGACGCTGTCGGACGCCATCGTGGCGCCGGCCTCGGCGGCGGCCACGACGAGCGCGAGCAGACCCTGAACCAGCTGCTGGTCGAGATGGACGGCTTCGACGTGCACGGTGGCGTGGTGCTGATCGCGGCCACCAACCGTCCGGACGTCCTCGACCCCGCGCTGCTGCGCCCGGGCCGCTTCGACCGGCAGATTCCCGTCGAGGCACCCGACATGAAGGGACGCCTGCAGATCCTGCGCGTCCACGCGGCCAACAAGCCGATGTCCCCTGACGTCGACCTGGCCAGCGTCGCCAAGCGGACGCCGGGCTTCACCGGCGCCGACCTGGCCAACGTGCTGAACGAGGCGGCGCTGCTGACCGCCCGGATGAACCTCCGGTTCATCGCCAAGCCGCAGCTGGACGAGGCCATCGACCGGGTGATCGGCGGCCCGCAGAAGCGCAGCCGGGTGATGAACGAGCGCGAGCTGCTGATCACCGCCTACCACGAGGGCGGCCACGCGCTGGTCGCGGCGGCGATGCCGGGCACCGACCCCGTCCAGAAGGTCACGATCCTGCCGCGGGGGCGCGCGCTCGGCTACACCATGGTGATGCCGGACGACGACAAGTACTCGCAGACCCGCGGCGAGCTGCTCGACCAGCTGGCCTACATGATGGGCGGCCGTGCGGCGGAGGAACTGGTCTTCCACGACCCGACCACCGGCGCGGGCAACGACATCGAGAAGGCCACGAAGGTCGCCAGGGCGATGGTCACCGAGTACGGCATGACCGAGGCGCTGGGCGCGGTGAAGCTGGGTTCGGGCGACCAGGAGCCGTTCGTCGGCATGAGCTACGGCGGGTCGTCGCGCGAGTACTCCGAGGAGGTCGCGGCGAAGGTGGACGCGGAGGTGTCCCGGCTGATCGCGAACGCCCACCAGGAGGCGTTCGACGTGCTGGAGACCAACCGCGCGGTGCTGGACGAGCTCGTGCGCCAGCTGTTCGAGAAGGAGACGCTCGACAAGGAGCAGGTCGCCAAGATCTTCGAGCCGCTCAAGCGTTGGCCCAAGCGTCCGGCATGGACCGGCTCCGAGACCCGCAAGCCGAGCGACATCCCGCCGGTCGAGCCGCCCGAGCGCGTCCTGCCTCCCGAGCCGGCGCCCGTGCCGGTGCCCGCGGGTGGTCCCGAGCAGCAGTTGCCGCCGGGGTTCGGCCAGCCCGGTTACGGGCAGCAGCCGCCGTACGGCCAGCCTCCCTACGGCCAGCCGCCGTACCCGCAGCAGCCCTACGGCCAGGCCTATCCGCAGGCGCCGTACCCGCCGCAGCAGTACGGGCAACCGATCTACCCGCCGCCGTACGGCCAGCCGTACCCAGGGGACGGGCAGCCGACCCAGCCGCAGGACGCGAGCGGCCCGGCCTTCGTCCCGCCGGGCCAGCCCGAGCAGCCGCAGCAGGCTCCGCAGCCCAACGCGCACGAGCCCGGTCAGGGCAGGCCGGGGGCCTGAGGGATGGCCGTCGACAAGGACCGGGTGGCTGCCGCCGTCCGGGAGTTGCTGCTCGGTATCGGTGAGGACCCCGACCGCGAGGGCCTGCGGGACACGCCGGCGCGTGTCGCACGGGCGTGCGGGGAGATGTTCGAGGGGATGGAGGCCGACCCCGCGGAGATCCTGGCCACGACGTTCGACCTCGGCCACGACGAGCTGGTGCTGGTGCGCGACATCGAGGTGTGGAGCACCTGTGAGCACCACCTGCTGCCGTTCACCGGGGTCGCGCACGTCGGCTACATCCCCGCCCGCGGGCGGATCACCGGACTGAGCAAGCTGGCCAGGCTCGTCGACGCGTATGCCAAGCGCCCGCAGGTGCAGGAGCGCCTCACGTCCGAGGTGGCGGACGCCCTCGTCGAGCACCTGAAGCCGCAGGGCGTGATCGTCGTGATCGAGTGCGAGCACCTGTGCATGACGATGCGCGGCGTCCGCAAGCCCGGCGCCAAGACCGTGACCAGTGCCGTCCGCGGCGTGATGAACAACCCGGCCACCCGCGCCGAGGCGATGAGCCTGATCATCGGCTGAACTGCCCTTGGGCTGCCGCTCTTCGGCGCTGGACGCCAGACCTCCTCGAGAGCCACCCTTCCCGTCCAGGGCCCTTGTCCGGACAAGGGCTTTCAACGGGAACGGAGGCCCTCGACAGGCAGGACCAGCCGTCGCCCCGGCCTGAACCCGACGCGACCGGCCAGACGGCGCACCATGGTGCCGTTGTCGATGTCCGGCCAGGTCCAGCGGGCGATGTGCTCGACCACATCTCCGATGCGTCCTTCGCGGCGCTTCTCCTCCATGAGCACTGCCGTCGGTGAGCGCTCGCCTGCCATCTCGCCATATTTCGTCTCCCCGTCGAACTCGCCGGCCGTGTCGCAGTGCTCCCAGTAGAAGTCGGTGCGGCCGAGGAAGGTGCCGTCGAGGTCGAGGACGACGTGCTGCAGGGTGGGCATCACGAGACCGGCCTCCCACATGCGCACGCGGCTCAGCGATTCGCCCGGACTCTCGGCGTCGCCGTCAGCGAAAGCCAGAGCGGTGGCGGCGAGTCTGCAGCCGCGCCCGCTGGAGATCAGGTCGCCGACTTCTGGCCGCTCAATGCCGCGGCCCAGTGCGGCATCGGCCACCATCACCGCTTCGGCGAAGGGAAGCTCGCGGATGAGGTCGGCCACGGTCCTCGCCAGACTGGTGACCGGCAGGCCGTCCACCTCGGTGACGTCGTCGGGTGACAGCGAGGCCCGACGGGCGTGGATCGTGGGCGCGACGGAGCCATGGCCTCCGCCGGTGCGGACGACCGTGACCTCTTCGTAGCGCCGGTTCAGGAGAGGCAACCCGTGGATGGCGGCGGCGGAGAACCGGGCGAAGTAGGTCCGCGACCCCAGGACCCCAGCCGCGGCGCGAACGCGGGCGAGATGTTGGTCACGCGGCCTTGCCGACGCGGGGACATCAGTGAGCATGCTGCGGCGCACCCTTCGGACCGAGCCGCTGGCGAGTGCCTGCCGAAGCTCCTGGCGCGTATGTCCGGACTGGAACCAGTCCTGGTAACTCATCACTGTCATGCCTGCATCTTCGGCAGCGGGATGCAAGACAGATCAGTCATCCACAGGCCCCTTCGGAGTCCGCCAGTTGTCCACAGCCCATTCGTCCAGCGTCAGCCCAGCCAGAGCCATCGTCCAGCGTCGAGGACCACCGCTCGCGTCGAGGGCCACCGCTTGAACAAGGGCCCTCGACGGGAATGGTGGCCCTGGACGCGGAAGGATGGCTGTCGCCGATGAGCCCATGCTGCCCGAGGATCGGCGGATCGCCGGAATCCGGGCCAGCCTGGTTGGTTACGCTTCTGCGGTGACCCGACTGCCTCAGCCCGGCCGGACC
>DAIPJC010000055.1:0-19937 GCA_036770475.1 Propionicimonas sp.
GCTGCGCGCCTTCTACTCCTACATGTGGGCCTTCCCCGGCAAGAAGCTGATCTTCATGGGCTGCGAGTTCGGCCAGCGCAGCGAGTTCAACGAGGCGAACAGCCTGGAGTGGTGGGTCTCCGATCTGTGGGGCCACCACGGCCTGCAGCGCATGTTCAAGGATCTCAACGAGGTCTACCACAACCATCCGGCCTTGTGGGAGCTCGATTCGGACCCGGCGGGCTTCCGCTGGATCAACGCGGACGACGCCGGCGGCAACACCTACTCGTGGTTGCGCGCCGATTCGGCGGGCAGCCAGGTGGCGGTGGCGGTGAACTTCTCCTCCGAGCCGTGGACGCGCTACCGCCTCGGTCTGCCGAAGGCCGGCGTGTGGAAGGAGATCTTCAACTCCGACGCCGGCGTCTACGACGGTTCGGACGCCCACGGCAACCTCGGCCAGGTGGTGGCGACCGAGGACGGCTGGAACGGTCTGCCGGCCAGCGCCATGGTGGTCGTCCCGCCGCTCGGCGCGGTCTTCTTCGAGTACGTCGGCGAGGAGTGATCCGGGATTCGCTGCCCACCGCGGTGGTCGACGGCGTCGCGTCCGCCGACTTCCGTGGTGATGACGCGCCCGAGCGCTACGACCTGCTGCTGACGACCACCGCACGGCTCGCGTTCTCCGATCCGGAGGTCAGGCGGCTCCAGGTGGACGTGTGCACGGCGGACACACCGCGCCGCCGGGCGCTGCACCGGGCCGGCTTCCGGCTGGAGGGCATCGCCCGTGAGGCCCTGCACACCGCGGACGGGCCGCTGGACGTCGCGTGCTACGCCCTGCTGCGCAGCGACGTGGCGTCCGGGCGCGAGGGCTTCACCGCAGTGATGAACACCGTGACCGCCCGCAAGCGCGTGATCAGCCACCTGTTGTTGACCGACTCGGCGGGACGGGTCTGCGTGCTGGAGACCACGTTCAAGCCGGACTTCGAACTGCCCGGCGGCATTCTCGAGGTGGGCGAGAGCCCGCGCGCCGGGCTGGTGCGCGAGGTGCAGGAGGAGTTGAGCCACACCGTGAGCGTTGGCCGGCTGCTCGTGGTGGATTGGCTCGCGCCCTACCTCGGCTGGGAGGACGCGGTCGAACTGATCTTCGACGGTCTCGAGCTCTCTGACCACGCCGCGGCACGGTTGCGCCCGGACCTGAAGGAGATCCGCGCGATCCACTGGCTCGAGCCGGACGCCGCCGTCGAGCGCATGGCCCCCTTCGCCCAAGGTCGCCTGCTCGGCGCCCTGGCCGCCCGTGAGGAAGGCCGCACGCTCTACCTGGAGGCCGGCGTCCGGATCAGCTGAGCGATAACAGCCCCTGAGGAGCCGTCCCGAGGAACGAGCTCCCCCCAACGATCCCTGAGGAGCCGTCCCGAGGAACGAGGGACGGCGTCACGAAGGGCCCCGCCACGCTGGCGGGTCGGGCGCCCTCGTGACGATTCGCTCGTGCCTCACGAATCTCCTCAGGGAGCGTTCATCGTTGCCGTTGGCGGGTATCGTTCGCTTCAGGCTAAATATCCGGGGAGGCGCGATGACGCAGGAGCAGGCGGCGAGCCCGCCCGTCCGCCGTCTCGGCGCGCTCCTGGCGGTGTACCTGCTCGGCATCTTCATGGGGGCGATCGACACCGGCATCGTCACCCCGGCCCGGACGATCATCCAGAACGACCTCGGTGTCGGCGACGCGACCGGCATCTGGATGATCACGATCTACACACTCGCCTACGCCGCGTCCATTCCCGTGATGGGCAAGCTCGCCGACCGCTACGGGCGCAAGCCGCTCTACCTGCTCAGCATCACGCTGTTCGGCGTCGGCTCGCTGCTGTGCGGGCTCAGCCAGGACGTCGGCAGCTTCGAGATGCTGATCGCCTCCCGGGCCATCCAGGCGATCGGCGGCGGAGGCATCGTCCCGATCGCCACCGCCGAGTTCGGTACCTCGGTGCCGCAGGAGAAGCGCGGCATGGCGCTCGGCCTCGTCGGTGGCGTGTACGGGGTGGCGAACATCTTCGGCTCCAGCGCGGGCAGCCTGATCCTGGACGTCTTCGGCGCCCACAACTGGCAGTTCATCTTCTACGTGAACGTCCCGATCAGCGCCGCGATCATCGTCGCCGGCCTGGTCTTCCTGCCCAACCACAAGGTCGAACAGGTCGCGAAGATCGACCTGCTCGGCACCACCCTGCTCGTCGCGATGATCCTCGCCCTGCTGTACGGGCTGCGGAACATCGACTTCTTCGACTTCGGCGCCTCGATCACCAGCACCGACGTCTACCCGTACCTGCTGGGCTTCCTCGTGCTCCTGCCGCTGTTCGTGCTCGCCGAACGCAGGGCCGCGGATCCCGTCCTCAACCTCGGGTACTTCACCGACTTTTCCATCGGCGTCACATTGCTGCTGGCGTTCCTCTCCGGCGTGATCCTGATGGGGGTCATCTTCGTCCCGCAGTTCGCAGAGAACGCCCTGCGGATCCCGACCGGCGAGGGCGGCTACTTCGTGATCATCCTCGGCCTGTTCTCCGGCGTCGGGGCGCCATTGTCGGGCCGGTTCACCGACCGCTTCGGACCGAAACCCGTGCTGGGTTTCGGTGTGGTGGTCTCCGCGATCGCCGCGGCGGTCGGCGTGTGGTGGGCGATCCCGTCCCCGTCCTGGGCCAGCGTGTGCACGACCCTCGCCCTGATGGGCCTGGGGCTCGGCTTCACCATCGGCTCGCCGCTCAACTACATGATGCTGGACCGCACCCGGGCCGAGGAGTCCAACTCCGCGCTGGCCACGCTGTCGCTCGTCCGCTCGATCGGCACCACACTCGCTCCGGCCTTCCTGGTCGGTTTCCTCGCCCACGCCGGCACCGACCTGCAGTCGGCGCTCACCGCCGAACTGCCGAAGCAGGTCAGCGCGCCTGCCCTGCCCTACGCGGCGGAACTGCAGGCGAAGTTCGCCGAGCTCAAGGCCGACCAGCACCTCAAGGACAAACTCAAGGACGTCGAGTTCCCCGATCTCGCGTCGAAGACCACCATCGACATCGACATGGACGGCGGCGGGACGTTGCCCGATGACCTGGTCGAACTGCTGAAGACCGCGGACGTGACGAACATCACCGCCCGCACGAAGGTCGTCGCCGAGCGCATGTTCGAGGAGAAGACCCCGTCTGTCATCTCGAACATCGCCGATGGTGTCGACACCGGGCTGGCAAAGCTGGAGGACGCCCGCACCGACCTCGGCAAGAGCCACGCGAAGCTCGTCAAGGCCGTCACCGGCATCGACAAGGGCATCGCCGGCATGCAGAAGGCGACCAGGGGCATGCGCTCGGGGATCGCCGGGATGACGAAGGGCATCGCTGGCATGACCTCCGGCATCAACGGCATGCAGAAGGGCATCGACAAGATCGACCGGGAGATCGCGGGGCTGAAGAAGGCGCGCGCGGGCGTGCAAGCCGCGTACGACGCGATCATGAGCGGCCTGCCACCCGGGACGCCCGAGCCGCCGCCGGCCCAGGAACTGCACGCCAAGCTGGACGACCTCACGGCCGCGATCTCGGGCGCCCGCCAGGGTCGGACGGCGCTCGTGCACAAGCGGCACAAACTGATCGCGTCCCGCTCCGCGCTGTCGGCGAAGCGGACGGATCTGCAGCGGCAACTGACCACGCTCAAGGGCAAGCTCGACCAGGCGGTTGCCGACCGGGCGAAGCTGGTGAAAGCGCGGAACTCCCTGGCCGATGCACTGGACGACCTCGCCGACACCCAGCACAAGCTCACCGTGCTGCGCGACGCCGTACCCGGTGCGTTCGAGACGGCGAAGAGCGACTACCTCGCCGAGATCGACACGCTCTCCCCCACGCTCGAACAGACCTTCGCGGACACCCTGAACACCGGCTTCCGCGGCATCTACGCCTCGACGATGGTCGCGAGCCTGCTGGCGGGCCTGCTGCTCCTGCTCTATCCGCGCCGCGACGCCCCGTCCGTCGTGAAGCCCTGACCGGCGAGCCAGTCCGACAGCACGGTCACGTGGCTGTGGTCCGGGTCGTTCACGGCCGTGAGTAGCACCACGTCCTCCTTGCGGCGCAACTCGACGACGACACCGCTCGTGTCGTCGGAGTCCAGTTCCGCGCGGTACCGTCCGGTGAACTCCTCGAAGCGGGCGTCGGGATCGTGGTGGTACCAGCGCCGCAACTCGTCGCTGGGGCACAACTCCTTCGCCCACAGATCGACGGCCGCAGCCTCCTTCGTCACACCTCGCGGCCACAGCCGGTCCACCAGGACGCGGAAACCGTCGCCTTCCGGCGGGTCGTACACCCGCTGCACGTGCAACGTGGTCATCAGTCCACCGTAGCTCTCCCCACCCACGGAGGCCATGGCCCATCCAGGGCCACCATTCGACATCGATGGCCAGCACTGCCGTCGAAGGCCCTGGTCCGGACGCTGGCCCTCGACGCGAGCGCCGGCTCTCGGCGAGGACGGGTGGCCCTCGGCGAGGAAAGCCGGCTCAGAACAGGGCGCTCATCAGGTCGCGGCGCGCCTTGAGCACCGCGGGGTCGGACGGGCCGACGGTCTCGAACAACTCCAGCAGCCGCACCCGGACGGACTCCCGCTCGGCTCCGGCGGAGTTGCGGATCAGCTCGACGAGCCGGTTGAAGGCCTGCTGGGTCGCTCCACCCATCAATTCCACGTCGGCGGCCGCGAGCTGAGCCTCTACCCCGGTGGGCTCGGTCGCGGCCTTCGCCAGCACGGCGGACGGATCGGCGTCGCTCACCCGCGCGAGCAGCGCCGCCTGGGCCCGGCCGGCCTTGGCCTCCGGGTCGTTCGGGCTCGCCGCCAACAGCTTGTCGAACTCCGCCACGGCCCGTGCGAAGTCGCCGTCCGCCAGCGCCGCGTCCGCCTCGGCGAACCGCGGGTCGGGGCCGGCGTCCGCGTCGATGCTGACGGGCTCGGCGCGGCCCACGATGCCGTTGGCCGCGGCAGCCTGGAGCAACTGGTCGATGTAGGCCTTCGCCTCCTCCTTGGGCTTCGTGCCCTGCCACAGCGGGGCCAGCTGCCCACCCACGACGCCCAGCACGGCCGGCACCGCCTGGATCCCGAAGGCCTGGGCGATCTGGGGGCTGGCGTCGACGTTCACCCGGCCGAGCAAGTACGCGCCCCCGGCCTCGTTCGCCAGCTCTACCAAGGCGTCCGACAGCGCCTGCGCGTTGGCCCGCGGGGAGTTGAGCTCCAGTACCACCGGGTACTTCACCGACTGCGAGAGCACCGCCTCGAACGACGCCTCGTCCACGTCGATCACATAGCTTGCGCCGGGCGGTGGCGGCGGAGCCTTCGCAGCGGCAACGATGGCCGAGAGATCGATGGCGCGGGACGGGTTGAAGCCAGCAGGTGTCACGAGAGTGCATTCTGCCAGCCGTCCAGAAACCGGGCGAATGTTGCCGAGTCGCTCCCCACCCGGCACGGCCAACGGGCAAGATGAGCCCATGGCTCATGAACGCGCCGGGCAGGTGGCACTGCCCGAGGACCTCATCAACGTCGATGCCCTGATCGGCGCCTACTACGACCTCGTCCCCGATCCGGACAACCCCGACCAGCAGGTGGTGTTCGGCACGTCCGGGCACCGCGGGTCCAGCCTGGATGTGGCCTTCAACGACGCCCACATCGCTGCAACCACGCAGGCGATCGTGGAGTACCGCGCCGGCCAGGGCGTCGACGGTCCGCTGTTCATCGGCAAGGACACCCACGGTCTGTCCGGGCCGGCCTGGAAGACCGCCATCGAGGTGCTGCACGCCCACGGCGTCGACATCCGGGCCGAGCGGGACGAGGACTTCACTCCCACCCCATCGGTTTCCCGCGCGATCATCGTCTACAACCGCGACCACGCCGGTCCGCGCGCCGACGGCATCGTCGTCACCCCCTCGCACAACCCGCCCCGCGACGGCGGCTTCAAGTACAACCCGCCGCACGGCGGCCCGGCCGACACCGACGCGACCGGCTGGATCGCCGGGCGCGCCAACGAACTGCTGCGCGACCCGGGCGCCATCCAGCGGGCGCCGTACGAGCGGATCGCCGGTGAGATCGTCCGCCACGACTACCTGACCGCCTACTGCGAGGACCTGCGCAACGCCCTCAACCTGGACGCGATCGCCGACGCGGGCGTCCACATCGGCGCCGACCCGCTGGGCGGCGCCTCCGTCCAGTACTGGCAGTACATCGGCGACCGGCTCGGTATCGACCTGACCGTGATCAACCCCGCGGTCGACCCACGGTGGCCGTTCATGACCCTGGACTGGGACGGCAAGATCCGGATGGACTGCTCCAGCCCGTACGCCATGGCCTCGCTGATCGCCAACCGCGACCGCTACGACATCTCCACCGGCAACGACGCCGACTCCGACCGGCACGGCATCGTCACCCCTGACGCCGGGCTGATGAACCCCAACGCCTACTTGGCGGTGGCCATCCAGTACCTGTTCAGCCACCGACCGAACTGGCGGCCCGACGCCGGGGTGGGCAAGACCCTGGTTTCGTCCTCCCTGATCGACAAGGTGGCCGCCGATCTCGGCCGGAAGCTCGTCGAGGTGCCGGTCGGCTTCAAGTGGTTCGTCCCCGGCCTGACCAGCGGTGAACTGGGCTTCGGCGGCGAGGAGTCCGCCGGCGCGTCCTTCCTTGCCAAGGACGGCTCCACCTGGACGACCGACAAGGACGGCATCCTGCTGGCCCTGTTGGCCAGCGAGATCAAGGCGGTCACCGGCACGTCACCGTCTGGGCTGTACCGGGAGCTGGAGAACCGCTTCGGCGCGTCCAGCTACGCCCGGGTGGACGCGCCCGCGACCCGCGAGCAGAAGGCGAAGCTGGCCAAGCTCAGCGCCTCGGACGTGACCGCGACCGAGCTCGCAGGCGAGCCGATCACCGCCACCCTCACGCACGCGCCCGGCAACGGCGCGGCCATCGGTGGGCTGAAGGTCACGACGGCGTCCGCATGGTTCGCTGCCCGGCCGTCGGGCACCGAGAACGTGTACAAGATCTACGCCGAGTCACTGAAGGGCCCCGACCACCTGGCACAGGTTCAGGCCGAGGCCAAGCAGGTGGTCGACGCCGTTCTGGTCTGACCAAAGGGAATAGGGTGAACCCATGAGCAATGACGACATCTTCATCTGCATCGACCACGTCGGCTACGCCGTCCCCAACCTCGACGAGGCCATCGCCCTGCACACCGGTGTGTTCGGCTGGCGCGTGCTTCACCGCGAGGTCAACGAGGAGCAGGGCGTCGAGGAGGCGATGCTCGGTACGGGCGAGCAGGGCCCGGAGAACGCGCAGATCCAGCTGCTCGCTCCGCTGAACGAGAACAGCACCATCGCGAAGTGGCTGGAGCGCAACGGTGGCCGGGGCGGCGTCCAGCAGGTCTGCTACCGCGTCGCCGACATCGACAAGGCGTGCGCGGTGCTGCGTGACCGCGGCGTCACGCTGCTCTACGACGCCCCGAAGATCGGTACCGGCGGCTCCCGGATCAACTTCGCGCATCCGAAGAGCACCGGCGGCATCCTGCTCGAGATCGTCGAGCCGGCGGTGGCCGCGCACTGAACGACCTCGTACGAGAGTCGCTGCTGGCCCGGCCCCGTTGTGGGACCGGGCCACTAGCATCGGTACCGGAGCGAAAGGGACGAGGGCTATGAGTGACGTGACTCCGGGACTGGATCTGTTCGACGAGACTGCCTCGGCGGTGGGCAACTTCCCGCAGACGCTGCGGGGCTACGACCGGGGAGCGGTCGACGCCTACGTCCGCGACGTCGAGGCGCAGCTGGCCCGGGCCAAGGCACAGCTCCGACACCAGCAGCGCCAGCTCACCGAGGCGACCGCCCGGGTCGGCGACACGGATTTCGC
This sequence comes from Propionicimonas sp., assembly GCA_036770475.1. GTDB lineage: Bacteria > Actinomycetota > Actinomycetes > Propionibacteriales > Propionibacteriaceae > Propionicimonas. The sequence continues at coordinate 7,864 of DAIPJC010000055.1, forward strand.
AAAGCTCGGTGGCCACGCCCGGGGGCTGCTGAAGGCCGCGGAGTCGCAGGCGGACGAACTCGTGAACCAGGCCGAGCTGCGAGGCCGCCAGATCGTCGCCCAGGCGCACGCGGACGCGGAGAAGGCCACGGCGGAGGCACAGCTGGCCCTCGATACCTCGCAGGCGTCGTCCACCGTTGAGCTCGACCAGCTCCGGCGGCGCCTCAGCGAGCAGACCGCCACCGAGCTGAAGGCGGCCAAGGAAGAGGCGGACGCGATCCGGGAGTTCGCCGAGCGAAGGGCAGCCGAACTGCTGGCCGAGGCCGAGACGAAGGCGAAGGTGGTCGCGGAGGAGGCCAGGCTCGCCGCCGAGGCCAGCCTCGTCGCCGCGGAACGGGAGGCGACTGAGCACCGACTCGGCGTGGTCGCGGAGCGGGAGTCCGCCCTTGCCGACGTCAAGGTCGCGCACGAGGCGGCGTCCGCCGAGATCGACGAACTGCTCACGAAGGCGCGCCTGCAGAGCGAGGAGTACACCCGCAAGCTCGAGGCCGATGCCCTCACCTGGGAGCAGCGTCGCCAGGCCGCTCACGCCGAAGCGGACGAGATCCTGGCCGCAGCCAGGAAGAAGGCCGACCAGATCGTGACCGCTGCGCGGAACACCGCGAAGAAGGAGAGCGCAGAAGCCCTGCGCGAGACCGAAGCGCGCAAGGCAAAACTGGAGGCCGACCTGTCCGAGCTCGCCGAGCGCCGCAAGGCGATCATCGCCCAGCTCGGTGAGCTGTCCGCCCTTGCCGGAAGCAGTGTGATCGAGCACGGCGACGGAGATCCCAACCCATGACAGCGAGTGAGCCGGACCCGCAGCCGCAGGCCGGACCGGGCCGGACCCCGGCGTCCGGCCCCACTCCTGCGTCGGTGCACACCCCGTCCCCGCCGCCGGCCACCCGTAGCTGGCTGCGCAAGTGGCGACGCACCACCCAGCCCACGCCGGACCTGACCGATGGTCTGGACCTGCGTGCCGAGCGCCGTGTCTCGCTGCTCGACCGCAACCCGTTCCAGATCGGCTTCTTCCTGACCGTCGGCGCGATGACGGCCTATGGGCTCGTCACCCTGCTCGTCTCACTGCGCACCGTGATCGTGCTCGTGCTGCTCTCGTTGGCCATCTCGCTCGGCCTCAATCCGGCGGTCGAGTGGTTGCACCACCACAGTGTCCGCCGTGGCGTGGCCGTGCTCCTGGTCGCGCTCGGCCTGATCGCCCTGCTCGGCCTGGCCGGCTGGGCCCTCGTGCCCCTGGTCAGCGAGCAGGTCAGCAAGCTGATGCTGCAGGCTCCGGCCTACCTGGAGAACCTGCGCGAGAACCCCCAGATCAACGCTTTCGACGCCCAGTTCCACGTGATCGACAAAGCGGTCACCTACTTGACCTCAGGGGAGCTGCTCAGCGGGCTGTTCGGAGGGCTGGTCGGCGCAGGGCAGGTCGTGGCCAACACGGTGTTCTCGGTGATCATCACGACCGTGCTGACCCTGTACTTCCTGACCACCCTGCCTTCGATCAAGGAGGTCATCTACCAGTTCGCGCCCGCGTCGCGGCGTCCGCGGGTGAAGTACCTCGCCAGCGAGATGTTCAAGCGCGTGGGCGGCTACGTGTCGGGGCTGTTCCTGGTGGTGCTGATCGCGATGAGCGTCTCCTTCCTGTTCCTCAACCTCGTCGGGCTGAGCCAGTACGCCCTCGCGCTCACCGTCGTGGTGGGCCTGTTCGCGTTCGTCCCGCTGGTGGGCACGACGATCTCGATGATCACCGTGTCGATCGTCGCGTTCTCGCTCTCACCGGTCACCGGGCTGATCACCCTGATCTTCTACCTCGTCTACCAGCAGGTGGACGCGTACTTCATCCAGCCGCGGATCTTCTCCCACTCCGTGCAGCTGCCTGCGGTCCTGGTCATGCTCGCCGCGATCTCCGGCGGCCTGCTGCTCGGCCTGGTGGGAGCTATCCTCGCGATCCCGATCACGGCGGCGCTGCTGCTGCTCTACCGCGAGGTGCTGGTCCCCCACCTCGACCGCAGCTGACCGGCGTCCCTTGTGGGCCGCCCTAGAGGACGTCCAGCGGCACCTTTCGGGTGGGCGGCGGGAAGGCCTCGTCCAGCAACGCCAGGTCGCCTGGATCCAGGGTGATCGCCAGACTGGCGACGTTGTCTGCCACGTGATCGGCGCGGCCGCTTCGCGGAATCGCCACGGTATCCGGCAGGCGGCAGACGAAGGCCAGCATGATCTGGAAGACCGAGGCGTCGTGCTTCTGCGCCAGCTGCCGCAACGCGGAGTCGCGCGCCAGCCATGACTGGTCGCTCGCGCTGTGGGCCAACGGCGAGTAGGCCATCAAGTGGACGCCGTGGGACCGCATCCAGGGAACCAGATCGAACTCGATGCCGCGCGAACCGACGTTGTAGAGGACCTGGTTGGTGACGCAGGCACGGCCGCCAGGCACCGACCAGAGCTCCTCCATGTCGGCGACGTCGAAGTTGGAGACTCCCCAGTCCCCGATGAGGCCCTCCCGCTTCAGCTCCTCGAAGCCGGCCACGGTCTCCTCCAGCGGGACGCTCCCCGGCCAGTGCAGCAGGTAGAGGTCGAGATGGTCGGTTCCCAGGCGCCTCAGGGAAGCAGTGCACGCCCGACGCATCCCGTCTCGCGAGGCGTTGAAGGGATAGACCTTCGACACCAGGAACAGGTCCTCGCGCCGCAACGGGCGGATGACATCGCCGATGAGTTCCTCCGACCGGCCCTCGCCGTACATCTCAGCGGTGTCGATCAGGGTCAGGCCGTGCTGGATGCCGTACGACAGGGCTTTGAACTCCGCGGCGTACCGGCCGTCGTTCTCACCCAGCATCCAGGTACCTTGACCCAGCTTGTAGTCGTTGATCTTCATGGGAGTTCCTTTCACCCGTGTGGCCGCGGCTCAGGCGTGCAGTGCGCTAGAAGAGCCGGTCGTCGGCGTTGTCGAGACCGCGCAGGGCGTCGTAGTCCACCAGGACGCAGTCGATCCCGCGGGTTCCGGCGAGCACCTTGGCCTGGGGCTTGATCAGCTGGGCGGCGAAGACGCCGCGGACCGGGCTCATCAGGGGGTCGGCGTTCATCAGCTCCAGGTAACGGGCCAGTTGCTCGACTCCGTCGATCTCGCCGCGGCGCTTGACCTCGACGGCGACGTAGGCGCCCAGGGCGTCCCGGTAGAGCAGGTCCACCGGACCGATCGGGGTCTGGTATTCGCGCTGCACCAGCGTCCAGCCGTCCCCGAAAGTGCCGGGGTTCTCGGCCAGCAGAACCTGCAGGTGCGCCTCGACGCCGTCCTTCTGCAGGCCCGGATCCACGCCGAGTTCGTGACTGCTGTCGTGGAAGACCTCTGCGATCGCGATCTGCAGGGTGTCGCCGCTGGTGTTGCGCACCTCCCAGACCTGGGTCAGGCCGGCCTCCAGATCGTCGGCGACCGCCTCCACATCGTCCAGCGGCTCGCTGACCGTCAGCGTGCAGGGGGCGCTCATCCAGTTCAGCGGCTTGTACGCGCGGTCGTCGGCGTGGACGGAGACCGAACCGTCCGCCTTCACCATGATCAGCCGGGTGGCCATCGGCAGGTGTGCGGAGAGTCGTCCGGCGTAGTCGACCTGGCAACGGGCAATCAGCAGACGCACCCGGCCAACCTACACCGGCGGCGCGTCCCGACTTGCCCTCCGCTGCCGCCGTGGCATAGGACTTCCTACATGGCCAAACGTCCCTCCAAGCACCTGCGCGCGCCCCGGCCCCTGGCCTCGGGTGCGTTCGCCCGGCTCGAGCACAGGGCGGACGGGGACTGGATGGTGCAGACCATGCCCGCGGACTCGGCCGTCAAGACCTACAGCTGTCCGGGCTGCGGCCAGCCCGTCGCTCCTGGCACCGCCCACCTGGTCACCTGGCCGCGCGAGGCGAGCATCGGCTCGGCCTCGGCCGTCGAGGAGCGCCGGCACTGGCACACCTCCTGCTGGCAGCGGCGCCACTGATGGCGCATCTGCACACGGAGTTGGTCGGCTCCGGACGTCCCCGGTTCGCGTTCCTGCACGGACTGTTCGGCCGTGGCCGCAACTGGACGCAGATCGCAGCTGCGCTGGCAGAGGCCGGCTACCCCACCGTCCTGTTCGACCTGCCTGACCACGGCCAGAGCGGGTGGACGGACCGCTTCAGCTACCCGGGCATGGCGGCGGCGGTGGCGGAAGAGATCGACCTGCGGATGGGCTCGGCGGCGGAACTGATCCTGGTCGGCCACTCGATGGGCGGCAAGGTGGCGATGCTGACCGCGCTGGACCACCCCGAGCTCGTCTCTGGACTGGTCGTGGTGGACATCGCCCCCGGCCACTCCGCGCAGGTCGACACCTTCTCTCCCCTCGTGGCAGCCATGCGCTCGCTCGACCTGACCACGCTCGGCTCCCGCGCCGAGGCCGACGAGCGCCTGCGGGCGCAGGTGCCCGACGACGCCGTCCGGCTGTTCTTGCTGCAGAACCTGCGCCGCAAGGGCGGCTGGCACTGGCAGCCGAACCTGCCGATGCTCGGTGACTCCCTGGACCAGATCGGCGGCTGGCCGGAGGTGGTTGCTCCGCCCTACCGCGGTCCCGTCCTGTGGCTGGCCGGCGAGCGGTCTCCCTACTGCCGCCCCGAGCACGACGCGGAGATGAGCCGGCTGTTCCCCGCCGTCCGCAAGGTCGTGGTGCCGGGCGCCGGCCACTGGGTGCATGCGGACGCCCCGGACGTGGTCATCGCCGAGTTGCTGGCCTTCGCGGACCAGGTGGACGCCCGCCGCCACTGACGCCCGAACGAAAAAGGGACGGTTCCTTTTCCATTCAGTTATCCACAGGGCAGCGCGACAGGGCAGCGCGGCCGTTGTTATTGTCCGGGCCTCAATCGGTGAGACCGGACGCCAGCCTCAGCCCTGCACCACGCTCTTGATCACCACCGGCGTCCGCGGCTTGCCGCTGCCGTCACCCCAGCTACCGTCCTGCCCGCCCTTGGCCAGCGCCGTCACCGCCTTGACGCCGGCAGCGTCGGTGTGGCCGAACACCGTGTAGTTCGGCGACAGCTGGCTGTCCGCGTAGACGATGAAGAACTGCGAGCCGTTCGTGCCCGGGCCGGCGTTCGCCATGGCCAGCGTCCCGGCGGTGTAGGTCTCGCTGCCGCTCAGTTCGTCCGGGAACTGGTAACCGGGTCCGCCCGAGCCGGTGCCCGTCGGGTCGCCGCATTGCAGGACGTACAGGCCGCCGCTGTCGACCAGCCGGTGGCAGGCGGTGCCGTCGAAGAAGCCCTGCCGGGCCAGCGACACGAACGAGTTCACCGTGCACGGCGTCCTCGCCTGGTCGAGAGTGAGCGCGAGCTTCGCGTCGTTCAGCTGCATGGTGTAGTTCGCCGTCCCCGTGTTGGGTACGCCGGACGTCGGGGGCAGGGTCACCTTCTTGGCGGCCTTTCCGGACTCCTGGTACGTGCAGGACGCGCCTCCGCTCGCCTCCGCAGCCGGAGGCGTCCCGCTGGAGCAGGCCGGAAGGAGCGCGCCGAGCAGCGCAACGGACATCAGCAAGATCGATTTGTGCACCAGACCACCCTGCCATGTCCGTGGCTGCAGGCCCGGTAGATTTGGGACCATGGTCAACCTCACCCGCATCTACACCCGCACCGGGGATGCCGGACGAACCCGTCTGTCCGACATGTCCGAGACCGCGAAGACCGATCCGCGGGTGGAGGCCTACGGGCACGTGGACGAGGCGAACTCCATCCTCGGCATCATCACGACCAGCGATGACCTGCCCGAGGACATCCGGCTCGTTCTACGCCATGTCCAGAACGAGCTCTTCGACTGTGGGGCCGACCTGTCCAACCCACTCAGCGACAACCCGCCGTACGAGCCGTTGCGGATCATCCAGCAGAACATCGATCGGCTGGAGGGCTGGTGTGACGAGTTCGGCGACCCGTTGCCTGCCCTGCGCTCGTTCATCCTCCCTGGCGGCAGCCAGACAGCCGCCTTCCTGCACCTCGCTCGCAGTGTGGTGCGCCGCGCTGAGCGCGCTGGATGGGCCGCCGTCGAGGTCTACGGCACCGAGCCCGCCTCGTCGAACCAACCGGGCGGGGTGAACCTGCTGGCCGTGGGCTACCTCAACCGGCTCTCCGACCTGCTGTTCATCTTCGCCCGCGTGGTCGGTCAGTCGGCCGGCGACGTCCTCTGGGTGCCTGGCAAGGACCGTGAGGTCACCGAGCCGCGCGCCAAGAAGCAGCGCCACCGGATCACCGGCTCCTGAACGAAAAGGGGACGGTTCCTTTTTCGTTCAGTTATCCACAGGCTCCACCGTCACTCGGCGTCAGGCGCTCGTCGAGCTGTCGGTGCGCCCAGCAATGTGCAGCCGTCGGACGGCGGACGCGCTCATTCCGGTGGCGCCGGCGAGCTGATCGTAGGTGACTGAGCGCGTCCGAAGCTCGCGCACAGCCGATCGCTGCGCTGCCAGCCCCAACTGGCTGAAGTCTTCCGGGCATCCGGCGCCGCACACTTCCCACAGCAGTCGGGCGACCTCGACGTCGGTGTGGCGGCGCGGACGCCCCTTCCGTCCGTTCTCGAACACCGACAGTTGGACAGCGGGAACCCTTGAGCTGCCGGTGAGGGCGTCCGGCGGCAACAAGGCTCGCAGCTCGGCCGTATCCACCAGGGACGAGCCGCCGTCGAGGAATCGACGGCTGCTCCACGGATAGTCCTCGGCACGTTCCGCGATCCCTGCCTCAAGCGGGTTGTTCCACACATAGCGGACGAGGGTCACCAGTTGGGCGTCCGTCTCCACCGGCACGCTCCTGAACCGATCCTGGAAGAGGTGCCCCACCCGTCCGTACTTCTCGTTGAACCACCCTGCGTAGCGAACACCGAGCCGTCTGACGACATCGCCGATGGGCTCATCCGCCGTGCGAACGACCAGGTGCACATGGTTGGTCATGAGGCAGTAAGCGAGCACGCTGCAGCCCGACAGTTCCCGGGTGCGGGCCAGGGCATGCAGGAAGCGCTCGTAGTCCTCCACCTCGAGAAAGATCGCGTCCCGGTTCACCCCTCGAAGCATCACGTGGTAAATGCTGGTTCCGGACAGTTGCCTTGAATGACGCGGCATACTTCCTCCTCCGTGAGGAGGCCGAGCCTAGGCAGCGACGGACGGGCAGACGAGGGCCCCTCGCCAATCTGTGGATAGCTTTCGAAGATCGCCGCCAGCCTGTGGATAACTGAACGAAAAAGGAACCGTCCCCTTTTCGTTCAGCGGTAACGGGCGCCGGGCGGGGCGGACTCCAACCAGCTCAGCAGGCCGGTCAGGGACGCGACCGACATCGCCAGCTCCCAGGACTGGCCGTCGGCCAATTCCAGGCGCAGGATCCGCTGCTCGTCGTACAGCAGCACCGACTCGATCGGGTCCGGGTCGCGCTGCGGGCCTGCCTGGGCCTGCGAGCGCGCGAAGATCAGCCGCGGCCGCAGAGCGATCGAGAAGGCCCGAAACCACTCCAGGTTGTCGCCCGAGTAGCGCGCGACGCCGAGCACCCAACCGGTGCCCGGCGTCTTCGTGTGCAGGCGCAGTGAACAGTCGAACAGCCCACCCTGGCGAGACAGCCAGCGGCGCCGCACGCCGAGGAACACCACCGGGATCAGCAGCAGGACGACCAGCGTCAGCGCCACCCATTCGGTGATGCCCAGCCAGTCCATCCGCGCCGACCCCGAGCCCTACTTCGTGTGCTGCCGGGACAGGTGCGCGGCCCGCACCTGGGCCTGCGCACGGAGGAAGTGCTGGCGGGTCTCCTCGTCCAGGTCGCCCGCGTTGAGACGTCGCTCCGCCGCGGCCAACTCGTGCTCCGCCGCGTCCAGGTCGATCTCCTTCGCCACCTTCGCGAACTGGGAGAGCAGGGAGACCCGGTTGTCCGCGACCGAGACGAAGCCCCCGTCGATGGCCACCACCTCGCGATGGCTGTCCGCGGTCAGCACCTCGGCCGCGCACGGCACCATCACCGCGAGGAACGGCTCGTGGTCCGGCAGGATGCCGAGATCGCCCTCAGTACTGCGGACGATCACGCTGAGCGCGTCGCCCTCCCAGACGATGCCGTCCGCCGACACCACCTCGACCCGCAGGACCGCCACGTCAGCCTTCCTTCTGGATCCGGTCCCAGTTCTCCATCACCATGTCCATGCCGCCGACGTTGAAGAACGCCTGCTCGGCGACGTGGTCGACCTCGCCGTCGCAGATCATCTTGAACGACTCGATCGTGTCGGCCAGCGGGACCGTGGAGCCCGGCACGTTGGTGAACTTCTCGGCCATGTAGGTGTTCTGGCTGAGGAACTGCTGCATCCGCCGCGCGCGGGCGACGATGATCTTGTCCTCCTCGCTCAGCTCGTCCACGCCGAGGATCGCGATGATGTCCTGCAGTTCCTTGTTGCGCTGCAGGATCTGCTTCACCCGGGTCGCCGTGTCGTAGTGCTCCTGCCCGATGAACTGCGGGTCCATGATCCGCGACGAGCTGGACAGCGGGTCGACGGCCGGGTAGAGGCCGCGGGACGCGATCTCGCGGCTCAGCTCGGTGGTGGCGTCCAGGTGCGCGAACGTGGTCGCCGGGGCCGGGTCGGTGTAGTCGTCGGCCGGCACGTAGATGGCCTGCATGGACGTGATCGAGTGCCCCCGCGTGGACGTGATCCGCTCCTGCAGCTGGCCCATCTCGTCGGCCAGGTTGGGCTGGTAGCCCACCGCGGACGGCATCCGGCCCAGCAGGGTGGACACCTCCGAGCCCGCCTGCGTGAACCGGAAGATGTTGTCGATGAACAGCAGCACGTCCTGGTTCTGGACGTCGCGGAAGTACTCGGCCATCGTCAGCGCGGACAGGGCGACCCGAAGCCGCGTGCCCGGCGGCTCGTCCATCTGGCCGAACACCAGCGCGGTGTCCTTCATGACGCCGGCCTCGATCATCTCGGTGATCAGGTCGTTGCCCTCGCGGGTGCGCTCCCCCACGCCGGCGAACACCGAGGTGCCGCCGAAGTTGTGGGCGATCCGGTAGATCATCTCCTGGATCAGCACCGTCTTGCCCACGCCGGCGCCGCCGAACAGGCCGATCTTGCCGCCCTGCACGTACGGGGTGAGCAGGTCGAGCACCTTGATGCCGGTCTCCAGCATCTGGGTCTTCGGCTCCAGGGCGTCGAAGGGCGGCGGATCGCGGTGGATCGGCCACCGCTCGCTGATCTCCAGCGTGGCGATGTCCTCGTTGAGGCATTCGCCGGTGACGTTCCACACCTTGCCCTTGGTCACGTCGCCGACCGGCACGCTGATCGGGGCACCAGTGTCGATCACCTTGGCCCCGCGGCGCATGCCGTCCGTCGGCTTCAACGAGATCGCGCGGACGATGTTGTCGCCCACGTGCAGGGCGACCTCGGCAGCGATCGTGCGGGTCTGTTCGCCGGCGTCGATCTCGATCAGCAGCTTGTTGTTGATGTCAGGCATCTGGTCGGCCGCGAATTCCACGTCCACCACGGGCCCGATCACCCGGGCGACCCGCCCGGTCGCGGTCTGTTCTGGGGACTCGGTCGGGGTCTGCGTTGTCACAGTCATTCCTGCCTTGCCTAGTCGTTCTCGGTCAGGTCGGCCAGCGCGCTCGCGCCGCCGACAATCTCGCTGATTTCCTGGGTGATCTCCGCCTGGCGCGCCTGGTTGGCTTCCCTGGTGAGTCGCTCGATGAGCTGCTGGGCGTTGTCGGTGGCCGACTTCATGGCCTTCTGCTGCATGGCCAGCTGGGACGCCGCGGACTGCAGCAGGTAGAACCAGATCCGGCTCCGGAAGTACAGCGGGAGCAGCGCGTCCAGTACGGATTCGGGATCCGGCTCGAAGAGGTACAGCGGGTCGGGGTGCTCCGGATCGGCCCCCCGCACCCCCTCGACCACCTCGAGGGGGAGCAGCCGGCGTGCCCGCGGGGTCTGGCTGAGCATCGACTCCATCCGGGTGTAGACCGCCCAGATCTCGTCGACGCCACCCTCCTCGGTGGGCGTGAGGAAGTCCTCCAGCAGCCGGTTCGAGATCTCCACCGCCCGGTCGTAGGTGGGCGCGTCCGAGAACCCCTCCCAGTGGGCGGCCATCGGGATGCCGCGGTACTTCTGGAACCCGACGCCCTTGCGTCCCACCACGTAGCGGACGAGCTCCTTGCCTTCCCCCTCGACGCGCTGGCGGAACTGGCCCACCGTCTTGATCACGTTCGACGAGTAGGCGCCGTTCATGCCTCGATCGGACGTGATGAACAGCACGGCGATCCGCTTCGGGTTCTCGACGGCCCTGGTCAACGGGTGGTCCATCCGCGACTTGTTCGCCACGGCGGAGACCGCCCGGTTCAGCTCCCGGGTGTACGGCAGCGCCCGGGCGGCGGCCTGCTGCGCCCTGATGATCCTCGAGGACGCGATCAGTTCCATCGCCCTGGTGATCTTCTTGGTCGCAGTCACCGACTTCCGGCGCTGTCGCAGCTCCCGCAGGCTGGCTGGCATCGAATCAGCTCCGCTTCTTCTGCACCACGATCTGCTCGTGGTCGAGTTCCTCGGCGGCAATGGGCTTGGCGACCGGGTCACCGGACGCCAGCGGCTTGCCGTCGCTGGCAACGTACTGCGCGCGGAACTCACCCAGCGCGGTCACCGTCGCCTGCTCCGTGTCGGCGGTGAACTGCCCGGTCTCCGCGATCGTCTCCAGCACCTTCGTGTTGTGCCGCAGATAGTCGAGGAACTCACGCTCGTAGCGCAGCACCTCGTTGACCGGTACCTCGTCGAACTTGCCTGTGGTGCCGCCCCACACGCTGACCACCTGCTCCGCCACCGGGTAGGGGCTGTACTGCGGCTGGCGCAGCAGCTCCACCAGCCGCGCGCCGCGATCGAGCTGGCGGCGCGACGCCGCGTCCAGATCGGACGCGAACATCGCGAACGCCTCCATGTCCCGGTACTGGGCGAGGCCGATCTTCAGCGTGCCGGCCACGCTCTTCATCGCCTTGATCTGCGCGGCGCCACCGACCCGGGACACCGAGATGCCCACGTCGATCGCCGGACGCTGGTTCGCGTTGAACAGGTCGGACTGCAGGAAGATCTGGCCGTCGGTGATCGAGATCACGTTGGTCGGGATGTAGGCCGAGACGTCGTTGGCCTTGGTCTCGATGATCGGCAGGCCGGTCATCGAACCGCCGCCCAGCTCGTCCGACAGCTTCGCGCAGCGCTCCAGCAGGCGGCTGTGCAGGTAGAACACGTCGCCGGGGTAGGCTTCGCGGCCCGGCGGACGGCGCAGCAGCAGCGACATCGCCCGATAGGCCTCGGCCTGCTTGGTGAGGTCGTCGAAGACGATCAGCACATGCTTGCCGGAGTACATCCAGTGCTGGCCGATGGCCGAGCCGGAGTACGGCGCGATGTACTTGTAGCCGGCCGGATCGGACGCCGGGGCGTGCACGATCGTCGTGTAGTCCAGCGCTCCGGCCTCGTCCAGCACCGTGCGCAGGGCAGCGATCGTCGAGCCCTTCTGCCCGATCGCCACGTAGATGCACCGCACCTGTTGCTTCGGGTCGCCGGTGGCCCAGGCGGCCTTCTGGTTGATGATCGTGTCGATCGCGATCGCGGTCTTGCCCGTCTTGCGGTCGCCGATGATCAGCTGGCGCTGGCCGCGTCCGATCGGGGTCATCGAGTCGATGGCCTTGATGCCGGTCTGCAGCGGCTCGTTCACCGACTGCCGGTCCATGACGCCGGCGGCCTGCAGCTCCAGCGGACGGCGCTCGTCGACGTCCTTGAGCTCGCCGAGCCCGTCGATCGGGTTGCCCATCGCGTCCACGACGCGGCCGAGGTAGCCGTCGCCCACCGGGACGCTCAGCACCTCACCCGTGCGCTTGACGATCGAGCCCTCCTCGATGCCCTCGGAGTCGCCCAGCACGACGACGCCGATCTCGCGGACGTCGAGGTTGAGCGCGATGCCGAGCGTGCCGTCGGAGAACTCCAGCAGCTCGTTCGCCATCGCCGACGGCAGGCCCTCCACCCGCGCGATCCCGTCGCCGGAGGTCACCACGGTGCCGACCTCGTCCCGGGT
>DAIPJC010000056.1:0-19320 GCA_036770475.1 Propionicimonas sp.
GCTCCTTGTGCAGGGTGGGCAGCGGACGCAGCGCCTTGCTGGCCAGCGTCCACTCGGTGGCGAGGACGCTCAGCTCACCGCGCTTCGACGAGATCACCCGGCCGGTGACCGAGACAAAGTCGCCGAGGTCGACGTCAGCCTTCCAGCCGTCCAGGCTCTCCTGGCCGACCTCGGCCAGCGACAGCATCGCCTGCAGCCGGACGCCCGAGTCAGCCTGGGTGAACCCGTCCTGCAGCGTGGCGAAGCAGAGCTTTCCTGTGTTCCTGATGAACACCACGCGTCCGCTGACGCTGACCACGTCCGTGGTCTCCTCGCCGGCGATGAGGTGGCCCCAGCGCGCGTGCACCTGCGCGGCGCTGTGCGTCCGCGGGACCGTGATCGGGTACGGCGCGCGGCCCTCGTCCAGCAATCGGGCGCGCTTGTCGTGGCGCACCTGCTCCTGCTCGGAGAGGGGCGTGGTCACAGGCGTCGGCTCGGTCACCGGATTAGGTTAGCGACTCCGGCGGGACGCTCGAACGGCAGGATGTGGCTATGGGCTCCACGGGTGGCGAAGGGACGGGTGTCGCTCGCCGCTTGCCCTTCGTGCCGCGAGCTGCCGTGCTGACCGCGTTCGGACGCCAGGCGCTCAACCTGGTCGCTCGCGACCTGAGACAGCGCGGCATCACCTCGCTGTTGGCACCCGACCACTACTGCCCGACGATGTTCGTCCCGTTCCAGCTGGAGGGCGTCCGGGTGCACGAGGTGGCCACCGGGTCCGACTGCCTGATGACCGCGGACGCCCTGGCGCGGACCGCCCGCGACCACCGACGGGCAGCGGTGCTGCACTGTGAGGCCGTCGGCAATCTGGCCGGTCCCGAACTGGACGCCATCCTCAAGGACCTCCAGTCGCACGGGATCCCTGTCGTGGTCGACCAGACGCACTCGCTGCTCGGGACCGGGCAGTTCCCGGGGGACTACGCGGTGGCCAGCCTGCGCAAGCTGCTGCCGGTGCCGGACGGCGCCTGGGTGCGCGGGTTGGCGGACGCGCCGTCCCTGTCACGGTCTGCAGCGGACGAGGAAGTGACGGCCCTTTTCGCCGCAGCGTTCACGCGAGGCGCAGGCTGGCCCGCGTCGCAGGCAGAGGCGGAGTCAGCCCTCGACGATCTCTGGGCGCCCGCTGCGATCAGCCCGCAGGCACTCGTCGTGCTGGGTTCGCTCGACCCGTCCCAGCTCGTCGCCGAGCGCCGCCGGAATGCAGCCCGGTTGCGAGCCGCCCTGCCCGGTGTCGAACTGCTGAATCCGGACGCCACCGAGTGCTGCCTGGCGATCAGCCATCCGCGGGCCGAGTCCATCGCCGACGAGCTGGCCGCCCACGGGATCGTCGCGCCCGTCCAGTGGGCCCGTCCGCTGGGCCTGCGCCCCGGACGGCCGTGGCGAACCGACCTGCTCACCCTGCCCGTGAATCGCCAGCTGACCGACCCTGAGCTAGAGCTGATCGGTAGCGCGCTTCAGGCAATGCCCACTTGCCCTCCTGCCCATACGGGGTAAGGCCGGTCCATGACGATCCTCGCAACGGACGCACGCGGACGGATCACCCTGGGCCCGAAGAATCAGACCTTCAAGGTGACCGAACTCGATGACGGGTCGCTCCTTCTGGAACCCGCGATCGTGATGACCAGGGCCGATCTGGCCTTCGCCACTACCCGACGGCGTCTGGCTGATTGCCGTCCGCCACGGTGACCAGACCTGGGTGACTGTCTGGAGGCTCCAGATCGACAGCGGGGCCCTGCCGTCGTATGAGCTCGTATGAAGCTCCGAGCCCGTCCACTTCGACCATCCTGCGGTCGATTGACTGTCCTACGCATCGTCTGGACGGCATCGGTGAGAACCGGTGCCGGCACGGAGGGAGGACGATTCGACATGGGACGGACGCCGAAGGGTCGAGAGATCGCCGCCGGCCTACTGCTGGCCGCGGTCACGCTTGGCACCGCGGGCTGCGGGAACCAGATCACCGCGGACACCACCTGCAAGGAGTTCATGCAGCAGAGCGCGTCCGTCCGCGACGACGCCGTCAACCGAGTCGGGGCCGAACGCGGCAACTCCATGGCGGTCACCCCACTGGGACGGCCCAACGTCGAGTACCTCTGCGCCCAACAACCCGACTGGACGCTCGGTCACGTGATCGACCTCAGCAAGTGACGACCGCAATGGTGCCCGTGGGGCGGAGCTGCCAACGTTCCATCAGGGAGACTCAGTGAATCACTGGCTATGCGTCGCCGTCTGCCGGCCGCAGGACGAATCGTCGATCTTCTACCCGGACGTCACTGCCGTGGCCACAGATCGATCCCAGATACAGCTTGAAACGACCGACGGCAACAACCTGCGACACTTCGGCCCTGTGACGTGTCGCACGCTGCGACTCGCGCACGACGACTGGGTGAACACGCAGCACTACAAGCCGAACGAGTTCGACTGCCTCGTCACAGACTCCCGCGTGGTCATCTCACAATCCCGCTACAACAAGGCACAGAGTGGCGGGCCGGCGATCGTCCCGATCTGGCTCGCACCGTTTACTTCGGACACCGAAACCAGTGCGGATCAGAGTGTTCTCGCGGGCCACGTCCGATACCCGTGGATCCTGATGATCGCAGCTCGCGGGCCGAAGTACGTCACCCCCACGCTGGTCCATGACTGGGGCGTCATCAGACTCGTTATGGCACGCCCCGAGTCGATCGGCGGCACGCAGTTCTGTCTGGAAATCCACCTCAACCAGGCAGTGCGACACGACGTCATTGCCCACGATCTCGCCCGTCGAGTGGCCGCGCACCGATTGGGTTCCGGCGAGCAACTGAGCCCTGAGAAAAGGGCCGCGTGGCAGAACCTGCCATCCTCCCCAACCACCTCAAGCAGTGCGAATGGGGCGTGGCTGATTTACAGCATGCCCAGTTATTGGCCAGTCGGAACAGGTCCACGTCGCCCGACAAGCAAGGAAGGTTCACCATGATCCTGTTCAACGGCTGGAAGTCGCTGCTGGCAATCCCGCTCCTCGTCTTGGTGTTCTTCGTCATCGGAGTTCCCACCATGAGTCCCGGCATCGGGGCGATCGCGGCCGGGGCTGCCGTCGGCGGTTTGGGCTTCTACCTGAACCGCGAACGACCTTATGAGGATCCGGCCACGGGCCAGACCCTGTATCGCAAGGAGCGCAACGGGTTCTTTTGGATTCCCCTTCAGATTTGGGGGATCATTGTCATCGTGCTCGGTGTCGTATACCTGCTCATGGCACGCACCTGAACGCCTCACCGCATGGAAGGAACGGCTCATGAAGCCTCCCGGAGGAGGTGAGCTTCGCCAACGGCACGCTGCCCACAATGAAGCCACGGCGTTCTCCGGAGCCCGCACCACAAACCTCCAGGAGGCCCCACAATGAGCGCAGCGCTCCCGAGAATGGGGCTTGTGATCCTGGCGGACCAGCGATGAAGTATCAGTGCCCGGCCTGCGGCCACGAGTTCGAACCTCGCACAACCTGTCCACGTTGCGGGTACCAGGAACCGGCCGATCGGCCACACAATCCCACACAGCGCCCCAGTGAGCCGGCAGCCCCCTTGCCGATCAAGCAGGCCGGCTGGTTCACTGCGCCCGCGGGCAACTCGTCGACGTCTCCACGCCTACCACTCATCATCGGCGCCGTCGCTCTCGCGCTCGTGCTGATCGCCGGCGGGGCGTATGCCGTATTGAGGGTGGTCGCCCCCGGCGTCATCGTGCAGTCGATCGGAAGTGGCACCACCCAACTGAAGGTCACCGGAGCAGCACCGAACATACGACCGTGGTCAGGCGGCTACACCGAGGCCTGGCGCGCGGACCCCGCCAGAATCGTTGCCCAGACAGGTCCAGCCGGTGAGGGGAACGAGGGTTACGCCTACGCAGGGCGCGCCGAGAACCTGGCGGCCTTCACCGTCAACACCGCGACCGCCAGCGGCACTGTGCTGGCCGTGGATCTGACCACAGGAAAGCGTGTCTGGACGGTGCAGTCTGGCGAGCAGTGCAGCGGCATGGTGCAGGGACTGGCACTGCGCTGCCAGGGCGGACGAATGGGGTATTACCCCACGGAGCTGGTGGACATGGCCACGGGCAAGTCCACCGAGACACCCTCCAGCCAGGAGTTGGGTGCGAAGATCCCCGACGGGCAGGAGGACGCGTACAGGTGGTCAACCTTCGTCATCGACGGAACCCTCCTCGCAGGGTGGCTCGATGAGGCCGCCACCGAGTCCGCGCCCACACTCCGCGTCGCCAAGCTGGCTGATGACGGCTCCACTTTCGAGTGGACCAGCGAGCGCCCGCTCAGCGGCCTCGGCGCGGTGACTGACACCGACACAATCCCCGCAGCGGGACGCATCAACCATGGCATCCTCACCGCCCGCTGGGGCGCCCTGAACGCCGCGAACGGAAAGGTGGTCCTCGACGGCGCCGGGAGCGACCAGCCAGCCGCTGTCCAGTGGGTCGCGCAGGACGTCCTGCAGGGTGGCGACCAGACCAGCTCACCGAGGTCGATCACCGCGCCTGACGGAGCCTCCGTGAACGTCATCGGCGTGGGTGGGATTTCGGTCACAACCTCAGCCCTCCCAAAGCACCCGATCAGGCAAACTGCGGACGGGGTGGCCGCTTTCGACCCGGCCTCCGGCGCCGACAGTCTCACCGGGCCGACCTTGTGGTCGACCAAGCTGGGCACGTCGGGTTCGGACGACTCGATTCTGGACGACGGGACCAATGGCGACTACCTGCTCGCCTACCACAGCGGCTTGATCGCCGTTGCACGGCAACCCGACGGCTCGCGTGCCGGTGTGGTCTCGATGCTCGCTGAGGGCACCGGCGCACTGCTCTGGCAGGCCACCGTGATCGCTCCTGCCGGCGGCGAGTCGAGAGCCGTGATCGTTCCGACCTTCACCGCCGACGGGCAACTGCTCGTGGAGGCGACTCACCTGGACTCGGTGTCTGCTTTCGACCCTGGCAGCTCCGAGCTGACGATGTTCGCCTCCGACAGTGGCGATGTCTTGTGGGCCCGCTCTGGCGCAGTGGCAGGTGGCGGACTCCACACCCTCACCTCTGCTCCATTCGCGCCCGAGGTCGAAACCCTCGATGGCATCGTGGTGGACAATCTGGACGGCGCGTACTCGACCGACACAACGTCCTCGGAAGGCACGTTCTCGATGCTTCGCCCGAGGGCCGCGTCGGCGGCCGACACTCCACCCGCCGATGCTCCGGCCTGCCCGGCCGGCATGTCCGCGATCTCGTGGACGCAGTACGCCGACGGCGCGATCCTGTTGTGCCGGGCCGACCAGCGCTACGCCGTGGTGTTCCCCTCGCATCCGGACTGGCAGGCGGCTCAGCTGAACTGGTCCGGAGGCGGCTACGAGGTGGTGTTCAGCAACGGCACCGCAGTGCGGGTGAGCCTTGGCGGAACCGTGGTCTACACCAGCGCCAACGGGGCCGTGACCGCCCAGCAGGCAACCACGTCGTGGAACAACGTCACGGGCCAGGCGAAGTTCGCCGTCCCGTCCGACCTGAGGTCCTGCCCTGCCGGATCCTGGCCGATCTCGTTGTCGACCTACAAAGGGGGCTGGCTGCTGGTCTGCGGCACTGCTGCCGACGTGCCGTCCTCCATGTTCCTGGACACCGGCGCCGGTATCGTCGAGGTCGGGTCGGTCGTCTACCGCAACGGGGGCTACTGCGGTAGCGCGGACGCAGGCACGGTCTGTGGCTATCGCTCTCCGGCGATGGTCAGCGTGACTGACGCCCGCGGCGAGGTCACTCAGCACAGCGTGGCGTCGAACTACTTCGATGGTCACGGCCAGGGCGGAGCCGGCAAAGGTAACGGCTCCTACGGAGTGGAGACGCCCAAGGACAACGCCAAAGACCAGGTCCGCTACCTCACCCAGATCCTGCAGAAGTCGACGGCCGGCCGAACCAGCCTGCAAGGGGCGGTGGACAGGGTGCGTCGCTGCAACGACGTATCGGGGGCGATCTCGTCGTTCAACGACGTGCTGGCGAATCGGCAGGAACTGATGGTCGCCCTGGACTCCACTCCCGTGGACGCGGTGCCGAACGGTTCTGCGCTGGTCGCGAGCCTGCGCAACGCGCTGAGCCTCTCGCACGACTCCGACCAGGTCTGGCTCCAGTGGGCACAGGCCGAGCAGACCAATGGTTGCGCGGACGGTGAGAACAGCGATCTCTACCGGCAGGTACAGACAATGAACGAAGGCGTAGCCACCGCCAAGGAGGACTTCCTCACCCTGTGGAACAACCAGATCGTCCCGTCCTACCACGCACCGACGTTCAAGACCTCCCAGATCTGAGGTGGAAGGCTCGTTCTCACGCCGCTCGCTCGCCGTGGTCGATCTCCCGCTGTCGTACGAGTTCGTATGAAACACGGCATCGCCCGTTCTCCGAAGCCAACGGCCGATTGACTACACCCATCGTTACGACGGCAGCGGCGACGCCATTGCCGTCAAGAGGGGGAAGGACAGCTCACCATGAGACGAGCAGCACCCATGAAGAGAGCCTGCCAGGCGATCGTCGTCTCGTTATTAGTCGCCGCGACGCTGTCTGGGTGCGGCGCGAAAGGCAAGCTGGAGGACCAGAAGTTCGTCAGCGTCCAGGAAGCCGCGCAATGGATCGTCAACAACGAATGCGACCACAGCGGAGCTCAACAAGGCTACCCGGGCTACGACATGGAGAGTGGCGGCATCGGCCACATCGACTTCATGTGCGATAACGGGAGCACGTACAGCATCGACCACTACAAGGATGGGTTTTTCCGCGGCAAGCAAACCAAGAAGTAGCGGCGCACTTGGCGCCTCGCCATCTGTCCGCCAGTACCGAATGCGGGTGCCCACATGCTTGCCGTCGTCGCAGCCTTCTGCTCCCGGTACGGACAAGCATCTGGCTCAGCACACCTTGCGCGGCTCGATGCCGGGCAGGTAGCGCTTCCATTCGTCGGCGGTGAGTTGGTCGCCGATGGACCGGCCCACCTCGCCACTGAGGGCGAGATGCGCCGTCGTCGCATCCGACGCGAGGTCCCAGCCCCAGATCAGGTCGTCACCGCTGGTACCCACCAGCCAGCGCTCGTCCGGGCTGAAATCCAGCGAGTACGTGCTCGACGCCGGATCAGCGATCGACCACAACGCCACCGACTTGTCGGTCTGCACGATGGCGAGGATCTTCCCGTCGTTGCTGAACCCCACCAGTCGCGGGTCCTTGCCCGCGATCGTCGCGACCGGCCACTCAGGGCTTGATGAGCTTCACCCCACGGAAGCCAGTCCAGGCCTTGGCAGCTTTCGTCCAGCTCGCCTTGTACTTGCGAGAGCCAACGAAATGCCAGGCGTTTGAACGCCACACCGACCGGTAGATGCGTCCATTCCCCGTCTCCTGGTCGCTGCCCAGCATGGCGGCATCGACGTACCGCTTGCCCTTCGAAGTGAAGAACTTGAAACCCTGGATGTATTCGGCATCCTGAGACCACACATCGGTTCGACCGCTCGAGCCGCGGTACGGCTGGATTTCGGTGACGAGACGGTCCTTGCGCCACGACACAACCGCCGTGTTCCAGGAGTCCCCCTGCTCGAGATTCACAATCAGTTCATATCCCTTGGCCTTGTCAAGCTTTGCTGCGGCGTACAGGCCAGGACTTTCGTCCGTCCAATAGCTGTGGCCAAAGGTGTAGTGGGCAGTCCGTCGCTTGGCGGTAGTCACCGTGACCACGACGGTGGCTGCTCGGGACTCGTCGTCAACAGTAGTGACGACACTCACGGCGTCCTTCTTGCCGTCGCCGTCCATGTCGACGCGCAAGTTCTGGGTCTTGACGGTCTGCGCCCTGGGGGCCGCAGGGGCGGCGGCCGCGGAGTCGGGCACCGCGCTCGCCGCGAACACCATCACCGCACCCACTGCCGCCGACACCAACTTCAGCACGATTGATCCGTCAGTATTCATTTCTGCCCTCCCGATTCTTTCGGAGCACCCGAGGGACGCCCGATGGCGTTCACGAGCCACGACGTCCCCGCCAAGCTTTCAGGGTTCATTTTGGAAGTGAGGTCCAGGCAGAAGGGGAGGGCGCGTCTGCTTCATACGATCTCGTACGACGGCCGGGCGGCCCCGAGAGCGAGAGCACAGCGCGGCGTCCATACCTGAAGCGGGCACAACCCCCGTTTCCGATGTCCGGCGAAGACAGCCTTCGCGTCGTATGAGCTCGTACGAAGAGCGCGAAGAGCACCCACAGATACCAGCCTGCTGGGTTGACTGTCGTCGACGCAGTCAGGACAACGCCGAACAAGGCGTAGCGCCGCCCGCTAGGAGGGGAACGATGAACGTGGGTTGGTTACCGAGATTCTGTGCCATCCTCAGCGGTGGACGCGCGCCGAAGAGACCGCGGTCGCCGAGGTGGCGAAGCGCCCAGCGCATCGTGGGTGGCCTGACACTCGGCGCCACCCTCACGTATGCCACTACCGTGGGATCGGCCGGGTTCGCGGAAGCAGCAACGCCGAAAATCCACTGGGTGAGAACCTCGACGACGTTCACGACCGCCTTCGCGACCTACTCCTACGACTACGACCGGCCGATAGTATCCGGCGTCGCCAAGAAGATTTCCGGGGCCGTAGACCGCACTCTGGTGACCTTCTTCACAAAGGCAATCGAAACTATCAAGAAATACGACGCATCGCTGTCGCCACAAGAGCTCGCGCAATGCCGACTCGCCAGCACTGAGGCTGGCGTGACCGGAAAGCGAAGCGCAGACTCCGCTGCCACGATCTACTCGAAGAGATACCTGTCAATCCACGTGTCCTGGGATGCGTGGTCCTGCCAAACCACGATGGGGTTGCTCGACGACAAGTACCTGAACATTGACCTCAAGACCGGCAAGTCGGTGAAGCTCTCACGGTTGGTGGATGACCAGCGAGGTCTCTTTGCGCTCGAAGTCGGTGCCGCCATGGCGCGGTCACCCCAGAGGGATCCTGACGGAGGCTTAGGAGATTGGCATGGGCGCAACACCATCGCCGAATGGCGCGACTTCAATGGCTGGACGGCGGGCCCTGGGGGCGTGACAGTCTACTTTTCGTGGGAAGGCTTTATCGAGTCGTACCTCATTCGATGGGAACGGATCCTCAAGCCACACTCAGTCAAGGGGCGCAAGACGATCTCATCGGCGGCGTACTCCTGCTCGGACACGCGCTACCGCCTCCGGGTCACCGTGCAAGGGGGATTGGCTGCCGTGAGGACCCCTGACGGCAGCACGGAGTACGGAGTACGCGGAAGGTCCAAGACCATCTGGGTCCACGCCACAGACCACGACCAGGTGATCATCGGTCAACTGACTTTCGCGTCCGCGACGAGCAAGCGCGCGACGCAATACCACTCCTTCAGCTACTGCTGACCGGCGCTCGCATCCGACCGGTCGCCCATCAGAACCCCGACACATCAGATCCCTGGAGGGGATGTCATGCGCCAACATATGAAGACTCTCACCCTCGTCACCCTCGTCGTTCTCGCCTTGGGGACAGCGACGCCGCCATCGCCTGCCGCAGCCAACGACCGCGAGGCGCACGACATCTCAGCCACTCAGGCGGCCTCGACGCTTACCTGGGTGAAAAACGTGGCCGTCCTGTCGCCGAACAAGTGGGGGACCGTGAAGGTTCCTCTCGACGGCAGGAAGCGGCCCGTTCTACTCAAGTGCGGCGCCAACGAGGGAGAGGCCTGCGGCCGTGAGGACCTTCGAGTCAATGGCAAGGTCGTACTCAGAACAACGACGGGCGAGGCCAGCCTGATCTCAGCAGTACACCGCGTGCTGAGATTCCCGGGAAAGAACGGGCTCATCGCTGTTTCGGTACAGCAGTACTCCATAGACCAGGCGAAGACGTGGACGCCGGAAACGACCTACTCCGGGAGGCTCTACAGGTACCACAAGGGCAAGCTGACCTTGGTACGAGACCTGTGGAAAGACCATCGCAGGCTCGCCACCGGTTCCGATGTTGCGTACAACGACGAGGGCCGTTGGGCCACCCGAAGCTTCATCAAGAAGATCGTGGCCACTGGGCAGCGTTTCACAGTGACGTGGGAGACAATCGACTGGAGTTGCACCAACATCCACCCCAGCGCCAGCTACAAGTATTCCAAGGGGAAGGTCTCCCTGGTTTCGCACACCACGGTTGGCCCCTGCGCCTGAGCATCCGCCGCATCCGGGGACGTCATCGACGTCGCCGTACTCATCGAAGGCTCAACACACCTTGCGCAGCTCGATACCCGGGAGGTAGCGCTTCCATTCGTCGGCGGTGAGTTGGTCGCCGATGGACGCGCACAGCTGCTGGGCGGCAGCGTCAGCCTGGCTCGTCCAGACCCGGACGGCACCGTTGTTGCCTGCGACGGCGAATCGGGCCCCATCGTCGATGAAGCGGACGTCCCAGGGCCGGCCCACCTCGCCACTGAGGGCGAGGTGCGCGGTCGTCGCGGCCGACGCGAGGTCCCAGCCCCAGATCAGGTCGTCACCGCTGGTGCCCACCAGCCAGCGCTCATCCGGGCTGAAATCCAGCGAGTACATGCTCGACGCCGGATCGTGCCAGGTCCGCTGCTCGACGGGATGCGCCAGATCGCTGAAGTCCCACAGGCTCACCTCTCCGGACGCCTCGCCGATCGCGATCCGGCTGCTGTGCGGGGCGAGGTCCAGCGTGGCCGGTACAGCTGCCAGCCCTGTGATGCTGCCCGCGAGCTTCGGTGACGCCGGGTCAGCGATCGACCACAACGCCACCGACTTGTCGGTCTGCGCGATCGCGAGGATCTTCCCGTCGTTGCTGAACCCCACCAGTTGCGGGTCCTTGCCCTCGATCGTCGCCACCGGGGTCAGCCGTCCCTCGTCGTCCGCGCGGAACAGCATCACCTTCGTTCCCTCATATTCCATCGCTGCGACCAGCGACGAATCCGGTGAGACCGCCGTGTACGCGATCATGTTGTCCACGCCCGTCGAATACGCGATTCCGGTGCCCGCACCAGAGTCGTTCAACGGCCACGACAGGACGCGCCCGTACAGCGTCGCCCCCAACAGGAACGTCCCGTTCGGCGCCACTCCGACCGCGCCGCGCTGGACGTCTCCCTTGGGCAGCACCGGTACCACCGGGGTCGGCATCCGCCGCGCCGGCGTCCCCAATCGCCAGAGCGCGATCCCGTCCGTAGAGCCGCCCGCCGCCAGCCAGCGCCTTCCGTCGGTCGCGAGGTTGTAGATCGCCGCTCCGGTCGGCTTCCACAACGGGCTCTCGGCCGCCCAGGCCAACAAGGTTCCGTCCTCGCCCACGCTCACCGGACGCCCGTCTTCGGCGAACCCGACCCCGGTCTGGATGGCGGGCGTGACCATCCGGCGCAACTCGCTCCCGTTCGCCGCGTCATACAGCGAGATGTCCTGATCCGAGCTCGCCACACCCAACTCGCTACCGTCCGCGGAAAAGGCCACCGCGTTCACCCAGCTCGTGAAGGAAGCGAGAGGCCGATCCGCAACCGCCTTGTCGCCAGCAGAGATGTTCCACCTGAGGACCTTCAGACCCGCGATCCCGGCGGCGAGCCGACCGCCGTCCCGGGTCAGTGCGAGCGTCTGGACGCGGGCCGCGGTCAGCTGGCCGGCGGAGTCCACCACGGCCGTCGGCAGGCTGGGCAGCTCGCGAACCTGGGTCCCGACGACCCAGCGGTCCACCTCGCCGGGCAGACCGCCGACGTAGAGCCGGCCACTGCCGTCGAGTGCGATCGAGCTGACCTGCAGAGGTGTCGCCGGCTCTCTCAATGCAACCGTGGCCGCAACCGCCGGCCTGGTGGCGTCACTCAGGCGGTAGACACTGACCTTTCCCGCAGCATCACCGAAGGCGACCTCGCTCCCCTGCGGGTTGAACGTGACCGCCGTCGTCGCGTCCGCAGAATCCAGCTCGGCCAGTAGCCGGGGCTCGGCCGTGACGTCCCACAGGGCACGGATGTTCGGTCCGCCCACCGCCAACACCTCGCGTCCACTCACCGCCGCGAGCGCGACCGCGAGCAGGCTGCCCCCCTTCGCGTCCGCCGTGAATACCGTGCCTGGCGAGGTCGTCAGCTCGCCAGCGTGCCAGAGCGTCACCTTCCCGGACCCGTCCGCACGAGCGACCACCTCGGCGTCCGGGCTGACCGCGAGCACCGCATTGGCCGCGCCCAGCCAGCGCAGCGGCGCGTCCATCGACTCGGCGTCCAGGACGATCGACCGTGCCTCCTGCGTGTCGGCGAGCCCGGACGACACCAGCGCCAACTGCGCCACCAGATTCGGCGACTTCGCTCGTAGCGACCGGGCAGCCACCGCGACCTGCCGGGACTCCGCCTCGTTGCGCGCGGTCACCGCGTCCGTGCGGAACCCCTCCCCGCGGACGTAGGACGCCCCGGCCACCACCGCAGCCAGCGTCGTGACCACCGCCAGCCCGAGTGCGAGGCGACGCTGCCGACGCAGTCGCCGGCTCATCCGCCGCTCCTCGTCCAGCTCGGACGCGAAGTGCTGCTCGCTGGCGTCGAGGAACTCCCGCTCCGTGACGCCCAGCAGCGCCCTCCGATCGGGATCGTCCAGCCACTCGGTGAACATCGGCAGCCGCTGCACGGGGATCAGGACGTGGGGATCGCGCTCGGTGTCGCGCCACAACTCGGCGGCCCGGCGCAGCTTCGCCAACGAGTCCAGTTCGGCCCGGTGCTCCTCCAGCCAGCCGGCCAGCCGGGCCCAGTGCCGCAGGAGCGCTTCGTGGCTGATCCGCACCTCGTCGTTGTCGATCGTGAGCATGCGGGCGGCAACGAAGGCGTCCACGACCCGGCGGGACTCGGCGTCCAGTTCGGCGAGCGGGAGCGACCGACGCACCACCACGTCCTGCGCCAGGCCGATCAGGCGCAGGAACAGCCGCTGGGCCACCGCTTGCGAGTCGCCGTCGAGATCGGTGTAGACCTGCTCGGCCAGCACCTCCACCGCGCCCGCGACACCACCAGCCTTGCGGTAGTCGGCGAGCGTCATCCGCTCGCTCGCGCCGGCCGCCCACGTGACCAGGAGGGCATTCGACAGCAGCGGCAGGACGTCCGCGGGAACCCGGCTCTGCTCGGAGCCGGGCGCAAGGTCGTTGAGCAATACGTGCACCAGGTCGTCGTCGACGCCGACGCCCGCCAATGCCGCGGGCTGGACGACCACCTCGCGAAGCTCACCGCGGGTGAGCGGCGCGACCAGCACGGGACGGGCGAGTGCATCGGCGAGGATCGGCTCGGCTTCCGCCGCCGCGAAGGCGTCCGATCGGAGCCCGACGAGGACGATCCGGGACGCGGCGAGCCGTTCGAGCTGAGCGATGAGTGTCCTGCGGTCGTCCTCGGGGAGGAAGAGCACCTCCTCGAACTGGTCCAGGATCAGCAGGTCGGCGTCGGGTGGTTCGCCACTGAGGTCGTCCCGACCCACGAATCGGACGCGCCACCCCGCGAGCGAGCCGTCCGCACTTTCGCGTCCGGCAATACCGGCGGCGAGGAGCGAGGACTTGCCACAACCGGACGGTCCCACGAGCGCGACAATCCCGTGGCCGCAGGTCTCATGAAGCGTCCGGACGGCCTCCGCCAGCCGCTTCGCCTCTTCCGAGCGACCGCAGTAGTAGTCGACGTCCGCCGTAGCGAACTGGCGCAGTCCCAGGTAGGGCGAGCGGCCCTCCCTGAGCAGGGGTTTGATGTCCGCCCATCCGTCCAGCCAGAGCCCGTTCGGAAGCTCGGCGGAGAGGCCGAGCTCAGCAACGAGCCTCAGGTACTGCGGACGCAGCGCCGGCGTCGGCAGGTGGCTACCGTTCAGCCAGCCCTGCGCGGTGGCCTTGGGTACACCGACCAGCCTGGCGAGCGCGCTGATCGAAAGGTGGCGGTCCAGCCGGACCTCGTTGAGCCGGGCGGCAAACGCCTCGCGAGCCGGGATGCTCATCGTCAGCAGACTCCTCCGTCGAACCCGGGCAGCCGACAGCAGGAACGATAGTGGGACGCCGACCGTCGCACGTCGTTATGGCAGGACTCGCAGCGCGAAGGCAGGCTGTTTCGTCACGGCTTCCGCGCGGCGGGTCGGCCACACGCCCCCGAACTCCGTCGGCCGATGCTCAGACCCTTCGTGACGCCCGGCTCGTCCCTCGCCGGGCTCCTCAGGGGGGGGTCGGTGGGCGGCTCGTCCTTGGCGGGCTCCTCAACCAGCAGGGCGGGGTTTCGACAAGCTCAACCAGCGGGGCGGGTTTCGACAAGCTCAACCAGCCGAACCGAGTTACGACAAGCTCAACCAGCCGAACCGAGTTACGACAAGCTCAACCAGCCGAACCGAGTTACGACAGGCTCAACCAGCGTCGACGGGCAGGTGTTTGCCCCACCAGCGCAGGATGTGGTCGAAGCGGGCCTTGCGGTGCTGTGGCGAGCCGGAGCGGGACAGCTCGTGGCCCTCGCCGGGGAAGACGAGCAACTCGGCTTCGACGCCGTGCAACCTCAGTTCGGTGAAATACCGTTGTGCGGTGGCCAGTGGGCAACGCAGGTCGTTCTCGGAGTGGATGACCAGCGTCGGAGTCCGGACGCGGTCGACGAGCAGCAGGGGCGACTGCGCGTCCATCTTCTCGGGGCTGCCGTGCACACCGGCCGGGAAGTACCAGCCGATGTCGGACGCGCCCACGAACGACCGCGGGTCGAGGTACCCCCGTTCGACGATCGCTGCCGTGAACCGCGACTCGTGCGCGGTCAGCCACGCCGTCAGGAACCCTCCGTAGGACCCGCCCATCACCCCGACGCGGTCGGACGCCAGCCCAGGCACGGTCGCCAACGCATGGTCGAGGAACGCCAGCACGTCCACGGCATCCAGTCCGCCGAACGCCCCCTGAATCGCGGCCGCGTGCGCCTGGCCGTAGCCCGACGACCCCCGCGGGTTGCACATCGCCACCGCGTACCCGGCCTGGGCGTACACCTGTGCCTCGTCGAAGAACGAGGGTCCGAACGCCGCGAACGGGCCGCCGTGGAGCATCAGCAGCACGGGATGCGGACCGTCCCCGTCCGGGCGCACCACCCAGCCGTGCACCGGGTAGCCGTCCGGGGCCGTCGCGGTGAGTTCGAGAGGGACCACAGCGGGCGACGCCTGCCGCAGGGCGGAGCCGAAGGCCGTGAGCCGCCGGACCGGGGCTTCGTCACGCTCGCGGGCTTCGTCACGCTCAGCCACCATCCCCGATGGCTCGACCAGCGGTACCGGTGTGAGCAGCACGAGTTCACCGGGTGCGTCCACATCGGCGCACACCGCGACGCGGGCGCCGCCGCCGGCGCCGACCGAGACGACGGAACCGGGCACGTCCCACCGGGTCATGGCGCCGGTCGCGTCCACCCGGAACGCCACGCCCTTTCCCCGGACGAGGTCGACCCCGACCACCCCGTCTCCGTCGGCCGCCAACCGCTCGACATGGACGGTCTCCGGATCCGTGAGGCGGCACGCCGGGCCACCCGATCGGGGAACGGCGAACACTCCGGGGTTCTCACCGAAGAACGCCCGTCCGTCAGCCCCGGTGTGACCGCCGATGAAGTAGACGTGATCGCCGGCGACCACCGGGGCGGTGATCACGCTGTCCCCGCTCGCCGAGTCGGTCAGCAGGGTGGGCTCGTCCCCGTCCATTCCGAACCGGTAGAGGTCCACGCGCAGATCCGTGTCCCTGCCGTCGTGCCGGGATGCAGCCACGATCACCGCGTCCCCGTCCCATACCGGCGCGCAGTGATCGAAATCCCCTGTGGAAAGCTGCCGGGCCTCCGGTACCCCCGTGAAGGCGCCTGCGTCCACGGCCGCCCGACCGACCGGACGCACCGGCGGCTCGCCACGGGGGTCGGGGACGTCCACCACGAACAGCTGGTAGCGCCGGTCGGACAGGTAGCCCCACCCGTCGAACTGGAACTGCACCTCGCTGATCAGCCGCGGGTCCTCTGCGGACGCGCCCACGCCGTCCAGGGTGCCGTACCGCCCGGGCTCGGGGACGCGCGCGGTGAAGGCGAGCCGGCGTCCGTCCTCACTGAACGAGAAGTCGCAGACGCCCAGCTTGGCGTCCGTGACCAGCATCGGCTCGCCGCCGTCCGATGGGACCACCGCCACCTGCGGAGACCCACCGGGTTGGGCTCTCAGAAACCCAATGAGGCCACCTCCAGGGGAGAACTTCGGGTTCGCGTCCCGGAACCCGCGGGTGATCCGCACCGGATCCTCTTCGGTCAGGGGGACGCGCCAGAGTTGGCCGACGTAGGCGTCCGCCGCCAGGTCCGGCCGGACCACCGAGACAACGGCATAGGTGCCATCGGGGTGCACAGCAGGAGCGGACGGCGAGTTGAGCAGGGGCAGGTTTTCGGCTCGCACGAGGGCAGCCTAACGCCCGATGAATTCCTGCGACGCGGAGTGCGGCGAACCCATACAGAATCCCGCGGACGGAGAATCGTCGGCCTCTCGCGCCCGCTCCATCGGGAAGAGCGGGCGCAGAATTGCTCAAGTACTTCCGACGGTTTGCTGAGTGAGTGCTCACTCATTACACTCGACCAGGTGAGCAGAGCAACAGCCATGGCACCGGACGAGCGCCGACAGGCCATCATCGAGGCCACCCTGCCGCTCCTGCTCGAGCAGGGGCCCGAGATCAGCACACGCGAGATCGCCCAGGCCGCAGGCGTGGCGGAAGGAACGATCTTCCGCGTCTTCGAGACCAAGCACGACCTCATCCACGCCACGATCCGTGCCGCGCTCTCCCCGGACGCCGCGCTCGCCGAACTGGCCGCGCTGCCCGCGCACCAGTCACTCACCGAACGGGTTGCCGCCGTGCTCGACGTGCTGCAGGCCGACATCGCCCGCACCCGCTCGCTGTTCGCGACGCTGTTCGGCGGCAAGGACGGAGGGCCGCCACCACGACACGAGAAGCTCGCCGGCCCGCCGCAGGACGCCAGGCTCCGGATTTTCGCGGGGGCCGCGGAGGCTCTCGAGCCGTATACTGATCAGCTGCGCATCCCCACGGCGACTGCCGCCCGGATCCTGTCGGCGCTGGCCTTCTCGGCCAGCTTCGGAACCTCGAACCCCGGCCTCGACGATTCCCACCAGCTCGCGGACCTCGTGCTGCGTGGTATTGCGGAAGGAAACCAATGATCCGACTCCTCGGCCGCTATCTGCGTCCCTACTGGCCGCAGCTCGTCGCCGTGATCGTCCTGCAACTCGCGCAGGTGACAGCCTCGCTGTTCCTGCCCAGCCTCAATGCGTCGATCATCGACAACGGCGTGGCGAAGGGTGACACCGGCTACATCTGGCGGATGGGCGCCGTGATGCTCGGCGTCTCGATGCTCCAGATCGCGGGGCAGGTGGGCGCCACCTACTTCGGCGCTCGCGCGTCGATGTCCTTCGGGCGCGACCTGCGCCAGGGGATCTTCGACCGCGCCCTGACCTTCTCCGCCAGGGAGGTCAACCAGTTCGGCGCGCCCAGCCTGATCACCCGCAACACCAACGACGTGCAGCAACTGCAGATGATGGTGCTGATGACGGCGGTCATGATCGTCAGCGCCCCCCTGATGATGATCGGCGGCGTGTTCATGGCGCTGCGGGAGGACGTCGGGCTGAGCTGGCTGATCCTCGCTGCCGTGATCGTCCTCGGCACGATCATCGGCGTCCTCGTCGTGCAGATGACCCCGCTGTTCAAGTCGATGCAGGTCAAGATCGACACCCTCAACCGGGTGCTGCGTGAACAGATCTCCGGCCTGCGGGTGATCCGGGCCTTCGTCCGCGAGCCCACGGAGGCCGCGCGGTTCGACGCGGCCAACCACGACCTCGCC
This sequence comes from Propionicimonas sp., assembly GCA_036770475.1. GTDB lineage: Bacteria > Actinomycetota > Actinomycetes > Propionibacteriales > Propionibacteriaceae > Propionicimonas. Next base: position 17,824 of record DAIPJC010000056.1, read on the forward strand.
GACACCGCCACGCGGGTGGGCCGCCGGATGATGACGATGTTCCCTTCCGTCTTCTTTGTGATGAACCTCTCCAGCGTCGCGGTGATCTGGTTCGGCGGGTTCCGGATCGCGGACGGTCACCTCCAGGTCGGCCAGCTGACCGCCTACCTCGCCTACATCTCGATGATCCTGATGAGCGTGATGATGGCCACGATGATGGTGATGATCGCGCCGCGCGCCGCCGTCTCCGCTGAGCGGATCAGCGCCGTGCTCGAGACCTCATCCTCGGTTGTCCCGCCCGAGGTTCCGGTCACGTCCGTCACCCGGCACGGCGAACTCGCCTTCGACCGCGTGACGTTCGCGTACCCGGGCGCCGATCACCCGGTGCTGGACGACATCAGCTTCCAGGTCCGTCCGGGCGCGACGACAGCGGTCATCGGTTCGACGGGCGCGGGCAAGACCACGCTGGTCAGCCTGATCCCGCGGCTCTTCGACGCCACCGCCGGCACGGTGAGCGTAGACGGCGTGGACGTCCGCGACCTCGATCCCGACCTGCTCTGGAGCCGGATCGGCCTCGTGCCGCAGCGTCCGTACCTGTTCAGCGGGACGGTCGCGTCCAACCTTCGCCTCGGCAAGCCGGACGCGACCGACGACGAGCTCTGGCACGCCCTCGAGGTGGCGCAGGCCAAGGACTTCGTCGAGCGCATGCCGGACGGCCTGGAGTCGGCGATCAGCCAGGGCGGCACCAACGTCTCCGGCGGCCAGCGGCAACGCCTGGCGATCGCACGGGCGCTCGTGCGGCGTCCCGAGATCTACGTCTTCGACGACTCGTTCTCCGCCCTCGACGTGGCCACGGACGCCGCCCTGCGCGCCGCCCTGGCCCGCGAGACGACGGACGCGGCCGTCCTGGTCGTCGCCCAGCGCGTATCGACCATCCGCAACGCGGAGCAGATCGTCGTCCTCGACGCCGGCCGGATCGTGGGCATCGGCACCCATGACGAGTTGCTGGAGACCTGCCCGACCTATGCCGAGATCGTCGACAGCCAGTTCAAGGCCTCGGAGGTGGCAGCATGAGCACCGACACCACGCGCACCGCAGCAGCGGCTCCGGCCGGACCGGCCAACGGGAAGCCGATCAAGGCGAACGAACGACCCAAGTACGCTCCGCAGCGCGGAGGCGGCCCGATGGGCCATGGCGGTGGTACCGGTGAGAAGGCCGTCGACTTCCTGCCGTCCCTCAAGCGGCTGCTCGGCCACCTGCGTCCCGAGCTGCCCCAGATCATCGCCGTCATCGTGATGACGATCATCGCCACCGCGATGAACTCGGTCGGGCCGGTGATCCTCGGCCAGGGCACCAACCTGATCTTCGACGCCCAGGTGGTCAACCACACCGCGATCGACTTCGACGCGCTGGGACGGGTGCTGCTGCTGGCCCTCGCCGCCTACTCGGTGTTCTTCCTGCTGTCCTGGCTGGCCGGCTTCATGATCAACGCGATCGTGCAGCGCTCGGTGTACCGGA
>DAIPJC010000057.1:0-19023 GCA_036770475.1 Propionicimonas sp.
CCGACGAGGTCGTCCCCTTCGTTGAGGACGATCGGGAGATCGCCTACCGCGCCGAGGCGCAGCCGAGCGTTGCACTGCCGGGCGGACGTCCTGCCGTCGTCGCCCCGGGTGCGGCCACCGGCCGCCGCAAGGAGGCCATCGCGCGCGTCCGGATCGTGCCGGGCAGCGGCCAGTTCTCGATCAACGGCCGGACGCTGGAGGATTACTTCCCGAACAAGCTGCACCAGCAGACGGTGAACGAGCCCTTCGTCACCGCGTCCGTGGTCGGCTCCTACGACGTGATCGCCACCATCGTCGGTGGCGGCGTGACCGGCCAGGCCGGCGCGCTGCGCCTGGGGATCGCCCGTGCGCTGAACGCCGTGGACGCCGAGGCGAGCCGCCCGGCCCTGAAGAAGGCCGGCCTGCTGACCCGCGACGCCCGCGTGAAGGAGCGCAAGAAGGCTGGCCTCAAGAAGGCCCGCAAGGCTCCCCAGTACAGCAAGCGCTGATCCCGGTCGGGCGATGGCTCGACTGTTCGGCACGGACGGGGTTCGCGGCACCGCGAACCTGGAGTTGACCGCGGAGGTCGCGCTCGAGTTGTCCGTCGCGGCTGCCCATGTGCTGGGCGAGGCGGGGGCCTTCGGTGGGCACCGTCCCGTCGCGCTGGTCGGACGGGACACCCGCGCCAGCGGAGAGTTCCTCGAGGCCGCCGTGGTCGCGGGGCTCGCGTCCGCCGGAGTGGACGTGGTGCGCCTCGGCGTGATCCCCACGCCCGGCGTCGCGCACCTGGTCGGCCAGCTCGACGCCGACCTCGGGGTGATGCTCTCCGCCAGCCACAATCCGATGCCCGACAACGGCATCAAGTTCTTCGCGCGCGGCGGGGTGAAGCTCGACGACGACATCGAGGACTCGATCGAGCAGCGCATGGGCGAGGTCTGGCTGCGGCCGACCGGCGCCGGGGTCGGCCGCGTGGTCGACGACCGCGGCGCGATCGAGGCCTACATCGCACACCTGGTCGCCAGTCTCGGTGAGGACGCCAGCCTCGATGGCCTGAAGGTCGTCGTGGACTGCGCGAACGGGGCCGCGTCCCTCACCGCCCTGGCTGCGTTCGACGCGCAGGGTGCCGAGGTGGTGCCGCTGCACGCTGAGCCCGACGGGCTCAACATCAACGACAACTGCGGCTCCACCCACCTCTCGTCGCTGCAGGCCGCGGTGCGGGCACACGGTGCCGACCTCGGCATCGGGCTCGACGGGGACGCCGACCGCTGCCTGGCCGTCGACCACACGGGCGAGATCGTGGACGGCGACCAGATTCTGGCGATCCTCGCGCTCGCGATGCGCGAGGAGCAGACGCTGCACAGTGACACTGTCGTGGCCACGGTGATGAGCAACCTCGGTTTCCTGAACGCGATGCGGGACGCCGGTCTCCGGGTCGACCAGACGAAGGTGGGCGACCGCTACGTCCTGGAGGCCATGAACGCCAACGGCTTCACCCTCGGCGGCGAGCAGTCCGGGCACGTGATCATGAGCGAGTTCGCCACGACCGGCGACGGCGTGCTGACCGCCCTGCATGTCGCGGCCCGGATGGCGCGCACCGGGAGACCGCTGCGGGAGCTGGCGTCCGTGGTGACGAGGCTGCCGCAGGTGCTCCTGAACGTGCCGAACGTGAACAAGGCCCGGGCCGGCATCGACCCGGTGGTGAACGCCGCCGTGTCGGCCGTCGCGAAGGAACTCGGCCGCAATGGCCGCGTGCTGCTGCGTCCGTCCGGCACTGAACCGCTGGTGCGGGTGATGGTCGAGGCGGAGACCGCAGAGCGCGCGCAGGAGGTCGCCGAGCGGCTGGCCGCCGTCGTCCGCGACCGGCTGAGCCTGGAACCCGTGCGCTGAACCGACGGTCCGGCTCGTCCGGCGCCGCGGCCAAAGGGGACAGTCCCTTTCCGGTTCCCCCGCACAAACGCTCCCGAAACTCGCAGAAGCTCCCGAAATTTCGGTAGCGCGGACGAATTCCGGGAGCGTTTGCGCGGAGAGAGGGCGGTCAGTCCAGGCGGCGGCCCAGCACCAGGACGTCCTGCTTCGCGTAGCCGAGGTGGTGGTAGAAGTCGAGGACGGTCTCGTTGTCGGTGCGGACCATGAACTGGATCTTCGGGATGCCGTGTTCGACCAGCCAGGACTCGGCGGCGTCCATCAAGTCGCGACCCAGGCCGCGGCCGCGAGCGGCGTCCGCCACGGCCAGGTAGTAGACCCAGCCGCGATGGCCGTCGTGTCCGACCATGGCTGCACCGAGCAGTTCACCGTCCTCGCGAATGCCCAGCACGACGGACGCCGGTCCTGCGACGGCCCGCAGGAAGTCCGCGGTCGCATCGTTCCAGGGCCGGGTGAGGCCGGCTTGCTCCCACAGCGCCACGGCCGCCCCGGCATCGGCGGGGGAGAGTTCGATCACCGTCAGACCTTCCGGATCCGCACCCAGTTGACCTGGTGGTCGGGGCCCTTGCGCAGGATCGCCGTTGCTCGTCCGCGGGTCGGCCGGATGTTCAGTTCCAGGTTCGGCCCGTTGACCCGGTCCCAGATGTCGATCGCGATCGTGGTGGCCTCTTCCTCCGACAACCGGCCGTACCGCACGAAGTACGACGTCGGGTCGCGGAACGCCGTCTCCCGCAGCTTCAGGAAGCGGGTGACGTACCAGTTGCGGATGTCGGCGTGCGCGGCGTCCACGTAGACCGAGAAGTCGAAGAAGTCGCTGACCGCCAGGCCGGTCGTGCCGTCGGCGCGCCGCCGCGCCGGCTGCAGGACGTTCAATCCTTCGATGATCAGGACGTCCGGCTGGCACACCGTGATCGTCTCGTCCGGGACGATGTCGTAGACGAGGTGCGAGTAGACCGGCGCGCTCACCTCGGGCGCGCCGGACTTCACATCCATCACGAACTGGACGAGCCGGCGCCGGTCGTACGACTCGGGGAAGCCCTTGCGCTCCACCAGGCCCAGCCGTTCCAGCCGCTCGTTGGGGTACAGGAAGCCGTCCGTCGTGACCAGGTCGACCCGCGGCTGCGAGGGCAGCCGCGACAGCAGCTCCTTCAGCAGCCGTGAGACCGTCGACTTCCCGACCGCCACCGACCCGGCCACTCCGATCACGAACGGCGTCCTGCGCCCGGACAGGCCCAGGAAGCGGTGACTGGCGGAGAACAGGTCGCCGGTGCGCTCGATGTACAGGCTGAGCAGGTCGGTCAGGGGCAGGTAGACCTCCCGCACCTCCGCCGCGTCCGTGGGGTCGCCGATGCCGCGCAGCCGTGCCAGCGTGGCGTCATCCAGGTTGTCCGGACGGGCGGCGGCCAGCCCGGCCCAGTGCGGGCGATCGAGCGTGAGGTAGGGCCCGTAGGGGTTGTCCTCGGGCGCGCCCACCTCGTCGTGGGTGCCGATTGCTGGGGGCATTACCACCTCTACTCGTGCTCGGCCGCATCGGGATCAGGCCCAAGTATGGGCGAAGCCGCCGCTACAGTGGCGCCCATGTGCGGAATTATCGGCTACACGGGTCCTCGTGTCGCCCGGGACGTGGTGGTGGCCGGCCTGCGCCGGATGGAGTATCGCGGCTACGACTCGGCCGGCGTCGCGGTGGTGGCGGACGGACGGATCGAGTACCGCAAGAAGGCGGGCAAGATCGCGAACCTGGACGCCGAGCTGGCAACGAACCCGATTCCGGACTCCGGACTGGGCATCGGCCACACCCGGTGGGCGACCCACGGCGGTCCCACGGACGCCAACGCGCATCCGCACCTGTCGGCCGGCGGCCGGGTGGCCCTGATCCACAACGGCATCATCGAGAACTTCGGCGCCCTGCGCGCCGAGCTGGAGGCCGAGGGGATCCCGTTCGCGTCCCAGACCGACACCGAGGCGGCCGCGCAGCTGCTCGGCCGGGAGGTCGAGACCGGCACCGATCTCGCCGAGGCGATGCGCCGGATCTGCGGACGCCTGGAGGGCGCGTTCACCCTCGTCGCCGTGGACGCCACCCAGCCTCACCGGCTCGTCGCGGCCCGGAGGAACTCGCCCCTCGTCGTGGGCGTCGGCGAGGGCGAGAGTTTCGTCGCGTCCGACGTGGCGGCGTTCATCGAGTTCACCCGGTCGGCGATCGAGCTGGGCCAGGACCAGGTGGTCGACGTCACGCCCGATTCGATCGCCGTGACCGACTTCGCAGGGAACCCTGCCGAGACCCACCCGTTCGAGGTCACCTGGGACCTGTCGGCCGCCGAGAAGTCGGGCTACGACTGGTTCATGCGCAAGGAGATCTACGAGCAGCCGCGCGCGGTTGCCGACACCCTGCTCGGCCGGTTCAACCCGGACGGGTCGCTGCGGCTCGACGAGCTGCACATTCCCGAGGCCGAACTCCGGCTGATCGACAAGATCATCATCGTCGCGTGTGGGACGGCGTACTACGCGGGTCTGGTCGCCAAGTACGCCATCGAGCACTGGACGCGGATCGCCTGCGAGGTCGAGATCGCCAGCGAGTTCCGCTACCGCGACCCGATCATCACCGGATCCACCCTGGTCGTCACGCTCAGCCAGTCGGGCGAGACGGCCGACACCCTGATGGCGATCCGGCACGCCCGCGAACAGCACGCCAAGGTGATCGCGATCTGCAACACCAACGGCGCCACCATCCCGCGCGAGTCGGACGCGAACATCTACACCCACGCCGGCCCGGAGATCGGCGTGGCTTCCACCAAGGGCTTCCTCACGCAGGTCGCAGCCTGCTACCTGCTCGGGCTCTACCTGGCCCAGGTGCGCGGCACCATGTACGACGACGAGATCCACGCCGTGATGAGCGAGCTCGCCGCCACCCCGCCGCTGATCCAGAAGGTGCTCGACGAGCTCGACCCGATCAAGGCGCTGGCGAAGCGCTTCCTGGACAAGAAGTCGGTGCTGTTCCTCGGCCGCCACGTCGGCTACCCGGTGGCGCTGGAGGGCGCGCTGAAGCTGAAGGAGATCGCCTACCTGCACGCCGAGGGCTTCCCCGCCGGTGAGCTCAAGCACGGCCCGATCGCGCTGGTCGAGGACGGCGTCCCGATCTTCGTCGTGGTGCCGCCGCAGGGCCGCGACCAGCTGCACGACAAGGTCGTCTCGAACATCCAGGAGGTGCGCGCCCGCGGTGCGCTGACCGTCGTCCTGGCCGAGGAGGGCGACCACGAGGTCGACTCGTACGCGGACGTCCTGTTCCGGCTGCCCAAGGTGTCCACGCTGCTGCAGCCGCTGGTGGCGACCGTCCCCCTGCAGATGTTCGCCTGCGAACTGGCCACGCTGAAGGGCTACGACGTCGACCAGCCGCGCAACCTCGCCAAGAGCGTCACGGTCGAGTAGCGGCGATGATCGTCGGCATCGGCATCGACGTCACCGAGGTCTCCCGTTTCACCCGCGCGGTGGCCCGGACGCCGCGCCTGCTGGCCAAGATCTTCACGTCGGCCGAGCAGGACTCGTCCATGCAGCGCATGGCTGGCCGGTTCGCGGCCAAGGAAGCGTTCGCCAAGGCCCTCGGCGCTCCGACGGGCCTGGTCTGGACCGACGTCGAGGTGCGCAAGGACGCGGACGGCAAGCCCTACTTCGAGTGTTCGGGGACGGTCGCGGCCCTGGTCGCCGAGCGGGGAATCGCGTCCATCCACCTCTCGATCACGCACGACGCAGGCATCGCGTCCGCGGTTGTGGTCTGTGAGGCGTGATGAAGCACGGCTACACCGTCGCGCAGATCCGGGACGCGGAGGCCCGCGCCATCTCCCTCGCCGGGGGTGACGCCCTCATGCAGCGCGCCGCGGCCGGGCTCGCGGCGGCGATCCTGCGCCGGCTGCGGGAGGGTGGCCGAGCCTATGGAGCCCGGGTGCTGCTGGTGGTGGGCTCAGGCAACAACGGCGGGGACGCCCTGTTCGCGGGCGCGATCCTGGCCCAGCGGGGCGTGCGGGTCACCGCCTGGCGCACGGGCTCGTCCGTTCACCAGGCCGGTTGGCTGGCGCTGCTGGCTGCCGGCGGCCGTGAGGTGGACGCCGACACGGCAGCGCGCCTGCTCCCACAGCAGGAGTTCGTGGTGGACGGAGTGGCCGGCATCGGGTCGCGGCCGGGGCTGACGCCGGAGGTCGCGGCCTTCGCGTCCGCCTGCCGGCGACACGGAGTCCCGGTGGTGGCGGTCGACCTGCCGTCCGGCCTCGCCCCGGAGCCGCCGTTCACGGACGAGTCGCATTTCGTCGCCCAGCTCACCGTCACCTTCGGCGGCTACAAGCTGTGCCAGCTGCTGGAGCCGAGCCGCTCCGACTGCGGCGAGGTCGAACTGGTCGATATCGGGCTGGACCTCCCGGAACCAACCGTCTCGCATTGGGAACGGGCGGACCTCGCCGCCGTGTGGCCGGTGCCGGACGCCCGCAGCGACAAGTACTCCCGCGGCGTCGTCGGCCTGGACACCGGCTCAGTCGACTACCCCGGCGCGGGCGTGCTCACCACGGCGGGCGCCGTCGGAGCCGGGGCAGGCATGGTGCGTTACCTCGGGCCGCGTGAGGTCGCCGAGCGGATTCTCGACCGGTTCCCGAACATCGTGGTCGGCCAGGGGCGCGTGCAGGCGCTGGTGCTCGGCTCGGGCTGGGGCGAGCGCAAGGACCGGGGTGTTGTCGCGCGGGCCGTGCAGGCCGGTCTCCCGCTCGTCGTGGACGCGGACGGGTTGCGCTACCTCCCCCCGAAGGGCCACGCCGGCGTCCTGCTCACGCCGCACGCTGGCGAGTTGGCCCGGCTGCTGGACGTCGAGCGGGGCGAGGTGGAGGCGGACCCTTTGGCCGCCGTCCGCAGGGTCGTCGACGCGACAGGCTGCACGGTGCTGCTGAAGGGAGCCACCCAGTACGTCGGCACGCCTGGCGAGAGCCGGGTACGGCTGGCTGCCCGGGGACCTGCCTGGACCGCGCAGGCCGGCTCCGGCGACGTGCTCGCCGGCGCGTGCGGGACGCTCCTCGCCGCGGGGCTGGACCCCGTGGCCGCGGCTCTGGCTGCGGCGAGCCTGCAGGCTCTGACCGCCGCGCGGCACCCGGGGCCGCTGCCACCGCCTACCCTCGCTGCGCGGTTCATCTACGTGATCGAAGAACTTGCGCAGAATTGAGAACCTTCCCTGTTGCTTCTCCGCACAGGATCACAGGTTCGGGTTATGGTGCTCGCTGGCAGCACAAGCACGACCGCCTCGTCCGGGCGCACAGTGTTGAGGGCCCGGCGGTACCTACGTCACAGTAAGGGAGTCAGATGACGACCGAAGTCACGGCGCAGAAGGGCTCAGCCCGGGTAGCGGTGCAGAAGTTCGGCACCTTCTTGTCTGGGATGATCATGCCGAACATTCCCGCGTTGATCGCGTGGGGTATTTTCACGATGTTCTTCATTTCGGCGGGGTTCACGCCGAACGCGGATCTGTCGACGATCGTGGGTCCGTTCATTCATTACCTGCTGCCGATCCTGATCGCCTACACCGGTGGTCACATGGTGTACGGGGTGCGGGGTGCGGTGGTGGCGGCGATCGGCACGTTCGGTGCGATCGCCGGGTCCGACCTGCTGATCGCGAAGTTCAACGAAACCCAGCCGGCCGACAACCAACTCGGCCAGGTACACATGTTCATCGGCGCCATGATCATGGCCCCGGTCGCCGGCTACACCATGAAGTGGCTGGACTCGCTGTGGGAGGAGCGGATCCGGCCGGGCCTGGAGATGCTGGTGAACATGTTCTCGGCTGGCATCTGGGGCTTCGTGCTGGCCATCGTGGGCTTCTACCCGCTGGCCTGGCTGGTCAACGGCATCATGACGATCCTGAGTAACGGCGTGAACTGGCTGGTTGCGCATGATCTGTTGCCGTTGACCAGCATCATCATCGAGCCGGCGAAAGTGTTCTTCCTGAACAACGCCATCAACCACGGCGTGCTCACTCCGTTGGGGCTGACCCAGGCCGCGTCGGCCGCGTACGGGAACCGGTCGATCCTGTTCCTGCTCGAAGCGAACCCCGGTCCCGGCGTGGGGCTGTTGTTGGCGTTCACCTTCTTCGGGATTGGTGCGGCGAAGGCGTCGGCTCCGGGTGCGGCGTTCATTCAGTTCATCGGCGGTATTCACGAGGTGTACTTCCCGTACGCGCTGATGAAGCCGATCCTGATCCTGGCGTTGATCGCGGGCGGCATGACCGGTGTCACGACGAACATGCTGCTGGGTGGAGCGTTGCGGGCACCGGCTGCTCCGGGCAGCATCCTGGCGGTGGTCGCTCAGATCGCTCCAGGAGCGTATGTGCCGGTGTTGTTGTCGGTCGTGTTGTCGGCGGCAGTCACCTTTGTGATCGCGGGGATCATCCTGCGGGCCTCGCGCAAGCGGGACCTGGCGGCTGAGGCGGAAGGTGCCGACAAGTTCGAGGCTGCGATCAGCCAGACCGAGGCGAACAAGGGCAAGGGCTCCGACGCCCTCGCCGGCCTTCGCGGCACGTCGGCTGCCACGGTTCCGGCCGGGACGGTGAAGACCATCGTGTTCGCCTGCGATGCCGGTATGGGCTCCTCGGCCATGGGCGCGTCCGTCCTCCGCAAGAAGATCCAGAGCGCGGGCTTCCCCGAGGTGAAGGTGGTGAACAAGGCGATCGCGAACCTCGATGACAACTACGAGATCGTCGTGTCCCACCAGGACCTGATGGACCGCGCGGCCCAGAAGACCCCGTCCGCAGTGCACGTGGCTGTGGACAACTTCATGGCGTCCCCGAGATACGACGAGGTCGTCGAGATGGTCAAGGAGGCCAACAGCGCGACCCCGAAGGCCGCTGAGCCGGAGCCGGTGGCCGCCCCGGCGGCCCCGGCGCGGGCGATCGTCGATGAGTCCGCGCCAGAGCCGGCTCCCGAGCCGGTGGTCGTGGACGCGACCGCGCTGCCCACGGTCGCCGAGGCCGCGCCGGCCGACGAATCGGAGGGCGTGCTCAAGCTCTCCTCGATCGTGCTGTCCGGCAGCGCGACCGACCAGTCGTCCGCCATCGACGAGGCCGGCCAGTTGCTGGTGGAGGCGGGCTCGGTCGACACCGGCTACATCGGCTCGATGCACGACCGGGAGAAGTCGGTGTCCACGTACATGGGCAACTTCCTGGCCATCCCGCACGGCACGAACGAGGCGAAGGGGTTGATCAAGGAATCGGCCATCTCGGTGGTGCGCTACCCGAATGGGATCGACTGGAACGGCAATCCGGTGAAGTTCGTGATCGGTATCGCGGGCGCGAACGACGAACACCTGGAGCTTCTCAGTAAGATTGCTGAGGTGTTCCTGGACTCCGACTCGGTAGCGGCTCTGGAGAAGGCGGGCACCCGTGAGGAAATCGCCCAGACTTTCAAGGGAGTGAACAGCTAGTGAAAGCAGTGCACTTCGGAGCAGGGAACATCGGCCGCGGTTTCGTGGGCCTGCTGCTGCACAACGCCGGGTACGAGTTGGTGTTCGCCGACGTCGTCGATGCGCTGATCCAGCGCCTCAAGGACGCCGACAGCTACGTCGTGCACGAAGTCGGGGAGAACCCGCGGACCGAGGAGGTCCGCGGGTTCTCCGCCCTCAACTCCGCGACCGAGGCGGACGCACTGACCGCGGCCATCGCCTCCGCCGACGTCGTCACCACGGCGGTCGGCGCGCACATCCTGAGGTTCGTCGCGCCGGCGATCGCCGCCGGCATCGCCGCGCGTCCGGCTAACGCGGGCAAAGTGGCGGTGATGGCGTGCGAGAACGCCATCAACGGCACCGACATCCTGGCCGGCGAGGTGCTCAAGGCGTACTCGGGAGACGACCTCGACGCCAAGGCGATCTTCGCCAATACCGCTGTCGACCGGATCGTCCCCAACCAGGACCCGGGCGCCGGCCTGGACGTCACCGTGGAGACGTTCTACGAGTGGGTGATCGAGACCGGGCCGTTCGGCGGCGCCCACCCGGAGATCCCCGGTGTCACCTGGGTGCCCGACCTGGAGCCCTACATCGAGCGCAAGCTGTTCACGGTGAACACGGGGCACGCCACCAGTGCCTGGTTCGGCTACGCGGCCGGGATCGAGAAGATCTCCGACGCCCTCGCCGACCCCGGGGTGGCGTCGAAGGTGGCCGCGGTACTCGCCGAGACGGCGTCCCTGATCGTCGCCAAGCACGGCGTGGCCGCGGACACCCAGGCCGCGTACGTGCAGAAGATCCTCAAGCGTTTCGCCAACCCCTACCTGCCCGACACCACCCTGCGCGTGGGCCGGGCGCCGCTGCGGAAGCTCAGCCGCAACGACCGGTTCATCAGCCCGGCCGCGCAACTGGCCGAGCGCGGCATGGCGCGGACGGCGTTGCTGGAGGCCGTCGGCGCGGGGCTGCGGTTCGACCCGGCGGACGACCCGGAAGCGGTGGAGTTGGAGGAACTGCTGGGTACCGCGACCGCGGCGGAAGTCGTCGAGAAGGTGACCGGTCTTGTGCCGGGCCATCCGCTCTACGACGACGTCGTGGCCGTCGTCGAGGCTCGTCAGGCCGGCTGATCGGCGCTGGTAGCATGCTCCGGGCGGCGGTTCGAACGAGCCGTCCGCGTGGAGGATCGTTGATGAATGTGCTGGCCGAGTCCCGGTTGGGGGACGGCCGCACCCTGCGCATCGTCGAACCCGCGCTCGCCGACGCCAACGCGATCTGTGAGCTGATCCGGGAGGCGTTCGGGGGACGTCCGCCGGTCGACCCACCTCCACCGGCGCTCTCCGAGACGCCGGAGAAGGTCGCCGCCGCGTTGGCCGGTGGCTTCGGCGTCCTCGCGCTCGTGGACGACCAAGCGGCGGGCGTCGTGATCGTGAGCGTGGACGGACCCGTGGCGGGGATCCACCGCGTCTCAGTGCGTCCCGCGTACCAGCGGCAGGGGATCGCGTCCGCGCTGGTCGAGGTGGCGATCGAGCTGCTCACCGCCCGTGGTGTCTCCGCCGTGGAACTGGTGGCGCGCGAGGAGTTCCCGCTCGTGGTCGCCTGGTGGCGGCGCCACGGTTTCGCCGAGGTCGACCGCGAGGGCACGAGCCTGACGCTGGCGCGCCAGCTCCCCGTCCGGCTCGCCGCACCGACCGCGGAGGACACCCAGGGGGTCGGACGCCGGCTGGCGCACGTGGTGCGCGCGGGTGACGTGATCATCGCGTCCGGAGACCTGGGCGCGGGCAAGACCACCCTGACCCAGGGACTGGGCGCAGGGCTCGGTGTCGCGGGGGCGATCATCTCGCCCACGTTCGTGCTGTCGCGCGTGCACCCGTCCACGGTCGGTGGCCCAGCGCTGGTGCACGTGGACGCCTATCGGCTCAGCGACTTCGCCGAGCTCGAGGACCTCGACCTGGAGGTCTCGCTGGACGACTCGGTGACCCTGGTGGAGTGGGGCGCCGGCATCGCGGAGGGGCTCGCCGACGACTACCTCGAGGTGGACATCCGCCGTTCCCTGGATCCGGAGGACGAGACCCGCTGGATCTTCCTGACCCCGATCGGCGAGCGCTGGACGTCCGCCCGCGCCGAACTGGAGGCACTGTGACGCTCGTGCTGGGCATTGACACCGCCACCGACGTACGCGCCGGAGTGGCCAGGGACGGGCTGACGGTCGCGTCCGGCGTGGTGGCCGACCGCCGCGCGCACGCCGAACAGCTGCTGCCGCTCGTGCAGCGGGTGCTGGCCGAGGCGGGCGCCCATCCGGCCGACCTCACCGGGATCGTCGTTGGCGTGGGCCCAGGGCCGTTCACCGGCCTGCGGGTCGGCGTGGCAGCCGCGGTGACGATGGCCGAGGCGCTCGGCATCGAAGTCCGTGGCGTGTGCAGCCTCGACGTCGTCGCGCTCGACTGGGCGTCCCGCCCGGACACGCCGGCTGAGTTCGCCGTGGTCGCGGACGCCCGCCGCAAGGAGGTCTACTGGGCGCGCTACACGGCTGACGGCACCCGGGTCGAAGGCCCGTCCGTGACCGCGCCCGACCTGGTCCCCGATGTGCCACTGGCGGGACCGGGCGCCACGCTCACCGGACGCGACTGCGCCGGTCCGGACGCCCTCGACGCGGGCCTGCTGGCCGCGTCCGCCGACAGGTTGCCGGACGTGGGCCTCGTCCCGCTCTACCTGCGGCGCCCGGACGCGGAGGTGCCCACCACTCGGAAGTCGACCCTGCTGCAACCGCGGCTGGCCATGATGGGAAACCGATGATCATCACGCACGCCCGCGAGACCGACCTCGCCGACATCCTCGAGCTCGAGCGGTCCGGCTTCGACGTGGTCGAGCAGTGGTCGGAGAGCGCGTGGGCCGAGGAGCTCGCGTCGCCCGACCGGTACGTTCTCGCCCGCCTCGACCGCGACGCGCGCGTCATGGGGGTGGCGACCTTCAGCTGCGTGGCCGAGATGGCGGACCTGCATCGCGTGATCGTCCGGCCCGAGGCCCGTGGCCAGGGCGTCGGTGCGTCCCTGGTGCGCGCGGGCCTGGACTGGGCTGCTGCGGTGGGCGGGCGGCGAATGCTGCTCGAGGTCCGTCCGGACAACCAGCCGGCCGTCGACCTCTACCGCGGCCTCGGCTTCGAGCCGGTCACGACCAGACGTGACTACTACGGACCGGGCCGCGACGCCCTGGTCATGCTGCGGAATCTGCGCGACCACGACGCCTGGTCGGTGGAGTGCGCATGAGCGGCAAGACGTTCCCTGAGCTTGACGAAGGGTCTGAGCTTGACGAAGGGCGTGAGCCGCGTCAGATGGTCCCTGAGCTTGACGAAGGGCCCTTGATCCTCGGCATCGAGTCGTCCTGCGACGAAACCGGCGTCGGTATCGTCCGTGGCCACGAACTGCTGGCGAACGAGGTGGCGTCCTCGGTGGAGGAGCACGTCCGTTTCGGCGGCGTGGTGCCAGAGGTGGCCAGCCGGGCGCATCTGCAGGCGCTGATCCCGACGTTGCGCCGGGCGGCAGAGAAGGCCGACGTGGATCTGTCCGAGGTGGACGCGATCGCGGTCACCGCCGGCCCGGGCCTGATGGGGGCGCTGGTGGTGGGCGTCGCGGCGGCGAAGGCCCTCGCGGTCGCCCTGGACAAGCCTCTCTACGGGGTCAACCACCTCGTGGGCCACGTCGCGGTCGACCTGCTGGACCACGGTCCGCTGCCACAGCCGTGCGCGGCCCTGCTGGTCTCGGGCGGACACACGTCGCTGTTGGCGGTGAACGACATCACCCGGGACATCGTGGAGCTGGGCGCGACCATCGACGACGCCGCGGGCGAGGCCTACGACAAGGTGGCCCGGCTGCTCGGACTGCCGTACCCCGGTGGTCCGGTGATCGACAAGGCTGCCGCGGAGGGCGACCCGACGGCGATCGCCTTCCCGCGCGGGCTGACAGCCTCGAAAGACCTGGTCAAGCACCGGTTCGACTACTCGTTCTCCGGGCTGAAGACCGCGGTATCGCGCTGGGTGGAGACCCGCCGCAGGGACGGGCTGGACGTCCCGGTGGCCGATGTCGCGGCCTCCTTCCAGGAAGCCGTCTGCGATGTGCTCACCGCCAAAGCCGTGGACGCCTGCGAGTACCTCGGCACGACCGACATCCTGCTCGGCGGGGGAGTGGCGGCGAACTCCCGGCTGCGCGCGCTGCTGGAGGAGCGGACCGCAGCCGCCGGCATCACGCTGCGGCGGCCCCGTCCGGCGTTGTGCACGGACAACGGCGCGATGATCGCTGTGCTCGGCGCTGAGGTGGTGCGTGCAGGACTGCCTCCGTCCTCGCTGGAGATCGGCGCGAACTCTGGGCTGCCGGTCAGCACCGTCCTGGTGTGAGGAGGGTGTCGATGGTTGAGCCTGACGAAACCCTCGGTTCCGGAGTTCTGTGATGTACACCCCGATCATCGGCACCCTCGGCTATGTGCTGAGCGACGACGGGCGCCGCGTCCTGCTCGTGCACCGGACGCGAGCAGGCGACCAGCACGCGGGAAAGTGGAACGGCCTGGGCGGCAAGCTGGAGGCCGACGAGGACGTCTACTCCTGCCTGTGCCGGGAGTTGCGCGAGGAGGCCGGCATCGAGGTCACCTCGGCGCGGCTGCGCGGCACGATCTCGTGGCCCGGTTTCGGCGCCGGTGGCGAGGACTGGTTCGGCTTCGTCTTCGTCGTCGACGGCTGGACGGGAACTCCGCCCGAGCGCAACGAGGACGGTCCGCTGGCCTGGCACGACCTCGACACTCTGGCCGGCCTGCCGATGTGGGAGGGCGACCGACACTGGTTGCCGATGGTCTTCGGCGACGGCCCGGCGTTCCACGGCGTGATGCCGTACGTGGACGGCCGTCCGGCGAGCTGGAGCTACGCCCAGCCCTGACCCGCTCACCACCCCTGACCCGCCCCCAGCCCTGCCGACCCTCCACAAACGCTGCCGAAATTCGTCCGCGCTACCGAAATTTCGGCAGCTTCTGTGGTTTTCGGCAGCGTCTGTGAGTGGGCTGGGCTGAGTCAGGCCTCCGGCGGAGTGGGTGGCGTCTCGACGACCTTGCGCGGACGACCGACGCCGAGCCCGGTGAGGAAGCCTCCCAGCAGCAGGCCGACCGCGGCGATCAGCAACTGCAGGACGGGCTTGTCGGCAGGGGCGCTGCGCAGGGCGTCCAGCGCCAGGAACTGGCGGTAGGCGATCCAGCCGCCCCACACGGCGCCGACCAGGCCGACCAGCACGAGCAGCAGGCCGACGAACACGCTGACCTTGGACATCACCTTCATGCGCTGATCATAGGGGCGCGCCGACCCGGGACGGCGAAGTGCCGTCTGTTCCTCGCAGTTCGTTCCTCACTGCTCGTCAAGACTAGGTTCTTCGCGTGGACGTGGAACTCGCGCGCTGGCTGGTCTCGGCCGAAGCTGAGGCCGCGCTGGCCGAGGCGGCGGCGCAGCCAGACCCGGGCTCGCTGGCCGCCGCTACGGCGCTGCGCCGGAACTGGCCGGCCGACCAGGCTGCGGCCGTCCTCAGCCAGGTGGCACTGCGCCGTCGCGCGGTGACCAAGTTCGGTGAGCGCGCCGGGCGGCTGTTCTTCACCCCGGACGGGCTCGAACAGGCCACCCGTGCGGACGTGGCCCGATGGCGGGCGCAGCGATTCGTGGCGGCCGGAGCGGTCGAGGTCGTCGATCTCGGCTGCGGGATCGGCGCGGATGCGCTCGCCATGCGGGACGCTGGCCTGCGCGTGACGGCGCTGGAGGCCGACCCGGCGACGGCAGTGCTGGCTCAGGCCAATCTCGACGGACGCGCGAAGGTGCTCTGTGGGGACGCCATTGCTCTGGCGGACGACCTGCTCGCCGACGGAGCTGCGGTCTTCGTAGACCCCGCTCGGCGGACGGCGGCGGGCCGTACTTGGCGGGTGTCCGACTTCTCCCCGCCGTGGGAGTTCGCGACCGATCTGCTGGCTCGACGGGTTTCATCACGCTCAGCCGCCGTAGGCTGCGTCAAGGCCGCGCCGGGACTGCCGTCCGCCTTCATCCCGGACGGTGTCGCCGCCACCTGGGCGAGTCACCGCGGAGACTTGGTCGAGGCGTCGCTGTGGTCGGGGCCGTGGCCGGCCGGCTCCCGGACGGCGGTCCTGCTGCCCTCCGGCGACGAACTGGACGCGGGCGAGCGCCGCGAGCCGCCCGTCGGACCGGTCGGAAGCTACCTGTACGAACCCGATCCCGCGGTAATCCGGGCCGGGGCGATCGCGGCGCTCGCCGACCAGCTGGACGCGCGGGCGGCCCAGTCCGGGATCGCCTACCTCTTCGCGGACGCCCTGGCCGCGACGCCTTTCGCGACCGCCTTCGAGGTGCGGGAGGTGCTGCCGAGCGACGAGCGGACGCTCCGCGCGTGGGTGCGCGAGCACGACGTCGGCATCCTGGAGATCAAGGTGCGCGGCATCGACGTCGACCCTGCCGTCCTGCGCCGCCGGCTGAAGCCGAAGGGCGCCGCGTCCGCCACCGTCGTGCTCACGACGACCGCGGCGGGCGCCAGGACACTCGTCGTGCGCCGAATGGCGAACAACTGAATCCGCTGCCGCGGTCGCCTTCGGCTGGTCGAGCGTCTCGAGCCCCTGTTGACGGCCGCCTGGCGGGCGTCCGCGGTTGGTCGAGCCTGTCGAGCCCTCGCGGTTCCCAAGGAGCAGGCGTCCCCGGTTGGTCGAGCTTGTCGAGACCTCGTTCGCGGTCCTTGAGGGGCGGGCGTCCGCGGTTGGTCGAGTGTGTCGAGCCCTCGCGGTTCCTGAGGAGTGGCTGCCTTCGGTTGGTCGAGCTTGTCGAGCCCCTGTTCACGGTCCCTGAGGAGCGTCGTCCTGAGCTTGCGAAGGACGACGTGTCACGAAGGGTCGCCGTCACGAATCACCTTGTCAGGAGGCTGATCGGAAAACTGTCGGACCCGGGTGTTTGGATGGGTTCATGGAGGGGACGAGCACACTGATTCCGGCTGGCGAGGCACTGGCTGAGATCTCGGCCGTGCTGGATCGGGTCGATCCAGACCGGGCGGGTGTGGACGCCGCGCAGCGTCTCGTCCTGGTGCGCCAGGCTCGCCGGGTAGCGGGTCGGATCGAGTCGCTCAAGGCGGTGTTGACCGCCGAAGCAGACAGCGCGAAAGCCTCGGAGGTTGAGGCGGGTACGCCGCTCAGTTCGTGGCTGGGGATGGGCGAGACGCTGTCGCGCCGGGAGGCGGCCGGCGCAGTGCGGCAGGCCCGCCGATTGGGTCAGCATCGGTTGGTCGGTGAGGCGGCGGTCGCCGGGAAGCTGGGCACTAGCCAGGCGCGGGCAATCGCCGGGGTGCTGGACGGGCTCGCGCCTCAGCTCGACTCCGAGCAGCAGGAGAAGGCCGAGCGCGTGCTGGTCGAACTCGCCGGCCATCTGGACGCTGACCAATTGGCGAAGGCGGCCGGGCAGGTCTTGCGTCAGGTGGTGCCCGAGCGGGCAGAGGACGGCCTGGAGCGCCATCTGCAGCGGGAGGCTGAGCAGGCTCACCGGCAGCGCAGCCTGAGGTTCTTCGTTGAGGGCGCGTCCGTGCGGTTCGACGGCTCCCTGCCGCGGTTGGCGGCGGAGGCGTGGATCGCCGAGCTGGACGCGCACGCCGAGGCAGCGCGGCGGAGGTCGATCGAACGCCGCGATCCGCTGGCCGACCAGCCCACGCTGGAGCAGCGCAGGGCTGATGCCCTGATCGCACACATCCAGAAGGTTCGCGCCGGTGGCGTCACTGCTGGCGGTTCGCCGGCGCGGGTGTTGGTGCTCATGGACTACGACAAGCTGCAGCAGGACGCCGCGGGGGCGGGGGTGCTGCCCGACGGCCGGCCGTTGTCGGCGGGCGAGTTGCGTCGGGTGTGTTGTGACGCGGAGATGTGCCGGTGGTGCTCGGCCCGGCGTCGGAGGTGCTGGATGTGGGCCGGGCCGAGCGGCTGGTGACCCCCGAGTTGCGGGACGCCCTGATCGCCCGGGACAAGGGATGCGTGTTCCCCGGCTGTGACGCCCCGCCCGGCCGGAGTGACGCGCATCACATCACTCCGTGGTGGGCTGGTGGCACCACGTCTTTGGCGAATCTGGTGCTGTTGTGCCACACCCATCACCCGATCACCGAGCCCGCCCGGTTCGCCCTCCGCGACCAATGGCAGGTACGCATCGCCGCCGACGGTCTACCCGAGTTCATCCCACCCACCCGAATCGACCCCACCGGTCAGCCCCTACGGCACCACCGACACCAACCTCCACCCGGAGCCCCCGGCACCGGACCGCCCCGCGCCGCCTGACTCAGGACGGTCCCGACACGCGCCCGACCAACCGAGAACGGGTAACGGACTGCACGGCCCTGCCGCCCGGTTGCACTGCCGCGCGCCGGGGCAGCCCTCTGGACCAGGGCCATTCAGTTGCCATCCCGGGCTTGCCGCCGGATCCGATGAGTCGCGTTGTACGACCGGTGCCGGGGACCTCCGGTCTACGCCGGGAACAACATGGCCCTGGCTTGGGGGTCTCGACAAGCTCGACCAACGGTCTCGGAAGGCCGGTCTCGGCAGGTTCGGCCGCGTTTCTGTGCGAGCACGGCCCGCGGACCGCCGCGCCTCTGCGCCGGCGGCACCATCCGGACGCCGCTCGTCAGGGGTCGATTTCGCGGCAGCGCTCGTACTCGTCGCCCTTCGTGACGGTTCGCTCGTCCCTCGCGAACCTCCTCAGGGTCCGGGGATGGGTAGTCGTTCGTCCCTCGCGAAGCTCCTCAGGGTTCGGGGGTGGGTAGTCGTTCGGTCCTCGTGGGGCTGCTCAGGGTCTGGGGGGTGGGTAGTCGTTCGGTCCTTGTGGGGCTGCTCAGGGTCTGGGGGGTGGGTAGTCGTTCGGTCCTTGTGGGGCTCCTCAGCGCCCGGGACGTGGGTAGTCGCTCGTCCCTCGTGACTCTCTCCCGGGGCATGTGCGGGAGAGCCGCTCGGTTTCAGATCGGTGAGTGGTCTCGACTGAGCGGTGGGTTGGATGGCCAGCGCGGCCCCTTGGCACTCGGCTTGATCGAGTGCTAAGTGCGGTATAGATTCGCTTTAGCACTCTCACCCTGAGGGTGCCAATCAGCCTCCGGCGGCACCGCGACGACGCCGAGGCGCGGAACCTGACCGAACAGGGCGCGTAGGCGCCCGACCAGAAACGAAAGGGTTTTGACGTGGCAGTCACGATCAAGCCGCTCGAGGATCGCATCCTCGTCCAGCCGCTGGAGGCAGAGCAGACCACCGCCTCTGGCCTGGTCATCCCCGACACCGCCAAGGAGAAGCCGCAGGAGGGCAAGGTGCTCGCCACCGGCCCCGGTCGCATCGACGACAACGGCAACCGCATCCCGCTCGACGTCGCGGAGGGTGACGTGGTCATCTTCAGCAAGTACGGCGGCACCGAGGTGAAGTACGACGGGCAGGAGTACCTGCTGCTCAACGCCCGCGACATCCTCGCCATCGTCTCCAAGTAAGGAAGCTGATCCATGCCGAAGATCCTTCAGTTTGACGAGGAGGCCCGTCGCTCGCTCGAGCGCGGTGTCGACACCCTCGCCAACACCGTGAAGGTGACCCTGGGGCCCAAGGGACGCTACGTCGTCCTGGACAAGAAGTGGGGCGCCCCGACCATCA
>DAIPJC010000058.1:0-18809 GCA_036770475.1 Propionicimonas sp.
CAGCAGCTGGCGCAGCGTGATGCCCAGCGGCGCCTCGAACTGGCCGGGACGGTTCACATGCCCGGACAGCGAGTAGATCGTCATGCCCTTGGACTTCTCCGTGCCCATGGAGCCGAACCACGCCGCGCCGTTGGCGACGATCGAGGGGACGCTGGCGATCGACTCGACGTTGTTGATCACCGTCGGCGACGCGTACAGGCCCGCCACCGCGGGGAACGGCGGCCGCAGCCGGGGCTGCCCGCGCCGGCCCTCGAGCGAGTCGAGCAGCGCGGTCTCCTCGCCGCAGATGTAGGCGCCGGCGCCCGCGTGCACGACGATGTCGAGGTCGTAGCCCGAGCCGAGGATGTTGGTGCCGAGGTAGCCCGCGGCGTAGGCCTGCTGGACCGCCTGCTGCATGCGCCGGATCACGTGCAGCACCTCACCGCGGATGTAGACGAACGCGGTATGGCAGTCGATCGCGTACGAGGCGATGATCATGCCCTCCACCAGCGTGTGCGGGCTGGCCAGCAGCAGCGGCATGTCCTTGCAGGTGCCGGGCTCGGACTCGTCCGCGTTGACCACGAGGTACTTCGGGTTCGGGTTGTCCTTCGGCACGAAGCTCCACTTCATGCCGGTCGGGAAGCCCGCGCCGCCGCGTCCGCGGAGACCGGAGTCCTTGACCAGGTCGGTGACCTCGGCCGGGGTCAGCTTCAGTGCCTTCCCCACGGCCTGGTAGCCGCCGGTCGCCCGGTAGGCGTCCAGCGTCCAGGACGCCTCGGTGCCCCAGTTGGCGGAGAGGACCGGGGTGAGCGTGTCGGTCATGCGAGCTCCTCCGGCTTCGGCGCGTGCCAGGAGTTGGCGTCCGCGATCGACTTGCCGAGCAGGGACGCCTCACCCGCGCTGGGACCTTCGTCCGCCCGTCCGTCCGGGTAGCCGGCGAGCACGCGCTCGGCCTCTCGCCAGCTGGTGATCGTGGCGCCCCGGGTGGAGTGGACCTCGCGGCCGGCCGCCAGGTCGTCGAGCAGGTGTTCGGCCTTCTCCGGGGTCATGTTGTCCATGAATTCCCAGTTGACCATCATCACCGGCGCGAAATCGCAGGCCGCGTTGCACTCGATCCGTTCGAGGCTGAACGTGCCGTCGGCTGTGGTCTCGTCCGGGCCGATGCCCAGCTTCTCGGACACGCAGTCCAGCAGGGCGTCCCCGCCCATCACCGCGCACAGGGCCGTCGTGCAGACGCCGACGTGGTGCTTCCCGCCCGGACGGCGCCGGTACATCGTGTAGAACGTCGCCACACCTGACACCTGGGCGGTCGTGATGCCCAGCACCTCAGCGCACGCCTCGATGCCGGCCGGAGAGATCCGGCCGTCCACGCTCTGCACGAGGTGCAGCATCGGCAACAGGGCCGAGCGCGGTTGCGGGTAGCGGGACGCGAGCTCGCGCAGCTCGGCCATCGTCGTGTCGTCGATGAACGTCGTGGTGTCGGTCATGTCCACCTCCCCCGACTCGGGGAAGAAGGACTGGAACTCGTGACCGCTCATCGGTCTCCTCCAAATGATCCCTGAGCTTGACGAAGGGCTCCCTGAGCTTGACGTAGTGATCCCTGAGCTTGACGAAGGGCCGCCGCGGCTTCGTCACGCTCAGCCAGCGTTCCCGGGCGGGCTTCGTCACGCTCAGCCAGCAGGGCTTGGGTCATCGGTCGACGCCTCCCATCACGGGGTCGAGGGAACCGATCGCCACCACGATGTCGGCGAGCATGCCGCCCTCGCACTGGATCGGTACGGACTGCAGGTGGTTGAACCCTGGGTCGCGCATGTGGGCGCGGTAGGGACGGGTGCCGCCGTCGGAGACGACGTGGCAGCCCAGCTCGCCCTTGGGGCTCTCGATCGGCACGTAGGCCTGGCCCGGCGGCACCCGGAAGCCCTCGGTGACCAGCTTGAAGTGGTGGATCAGCGCCTCCATGGACTCGCCCATGATGTGCTTGATGTGCTCGTGGGAGTTGCCCTGGCCGTCCGGGCCGACCGCGAGCGTCGCGGGCCAGGCGATCTTCGGGTCGTCCATCATCACCGGCTGCCCGGTGGACGCCTCCAGCCGATCGGTGGCCTGCTTGACGATCTTCAGGCTCTCCCACATCTCGTCGAGGCGGACGCGGAACCGGCCGTAGGCGTCCGAGGTGTCCCAGGTGATCACGTCGAAGTCGTAGGTCTCGTACCCGCAGTAGGGCTGCTGCTTGCGCAGGTCCCAGGCGTAGCCGGTGGACCGCAGCACCGGACCGGTGACGCCGAGCGCGAAGCAGGCCGACAGGTCCTGGTAGCCGATGCCGCACATCCGGCCCTTGAAGATCGGGTTCTCGTTGCAGAACGCCGCGTACTCGGGCAGGTGCTTCTCCAGCCAGCTGATCAGGTCGCGCAGCTGGGCGATGCCGGTCTCGGGCAGGTCGAGCGCCACGCCGCCGGGGCGAATGTAGGCGTGGTTCATCCGCAGGCCGGTGACCGCCTCGAAGAAGTCGAGGATCATCTCGCGCTCGCGGAAGCCGATCGTCATCACGGTGAGCGCGCCGATCTCCATGCCGCCGGTGCCGATCGCGACCAGGTGGGACGCGATCCGGCACAGCTCCATCATCAGCACGCGAATGTCCTGCGCGCGCTGCGGGATCTGGTCCTCGATGCCGAGCAGCCGCTCCACAGAGAAGCAGTAGGCGGCCTCGTTGAACAGCGGGGCGACGTAGTCCATCCGGGTCACGAAGGTCGTGCCCTGCGTCCAGCTCCGGTACTCCATGTTCTTCTCGATACCGGTGTGCAGGAAGCCGATCCCGGGGCGGATCGACTGCACGGTTTCCCCGTCGCACTCGACCATCAGCCGGAGCACGCCGTGGGTCGAGGGGTGCTGCGGCCCCATGTTGATCACGAGGGTCTCGTCGCCCCGCTCGGCCTGCGCGCTGGCGATGTCGGCCCAGTCACCACCACCCATGGCGGTGTAGACGGTGCCCTCAGCCTCCTCGCCGGGAGCAGCGTAGAAGTCGTTGTGCTCGGCGCTCATCGATAGTTCCTCCGCGCGTCAACCGGCGGCACGGTGGTGCCCTTGTACTCGATCGGGATCCCGCCGAGCGGGTAGTCCTTGCGCTGCGGGTGGCCGACCCAGTCGTCCGGCATCAGGATCCGGGTCAGGTGCGGGTGCCCGTCGAAGATGATCCCGAACATGTCCCAGGTCTCGCGCTCGTGCCAGTCGGCCGCCGGGTAGGTCGCCACCACGCTCGGCACGTGCGGGTCCGCGTCCGGGCAGGCGGTCTCCACGCGCAGCCGGCGATTGTGGGTCATCGACTGCAGGTGGTACACCACGTGCAGCTCGTTGCCCGCATCGTCGGGGTAGTGCACACCGGAGACCGACGCGCAGAACTCGAAGCGCAGCAGGGCGTCGTCACGCAGCGCCTGCATCACCTCGACCACCTTCTCGCGCGGCACGAAGAAGGTGAGCTCCCCGCGGTCGAGGACGACCTTGATGAACGGGTCGTCGACCAGGGCCAGCAGCCGGTTGTAGGCATCGTCATACCAGGAGCCGAAGGGGGGCTCACTGGCGGCCGGCCAGTCCACGGCGCGCACGATCCGGCTGTAGCCGGAGGTGTCGCCGGTGCCCGAACTCCACATGCCCCGGCGCGTGGCGACCGGCTTCGGCGGCTCGGGGACGGCCGGTGTGAGGTCGGACTGCTCGTCGCTCATCGCAGCAGGCCCTTCATCTCGTGGGTAGCCGGGGCGACCAACGCTGCCCGCTCCGCGGCCTCCCAGGCCTCGATCTCGTTCTTGGCCATCGGACGCTTGGCGACGATGTCCTTCTTCAGCTTGAACATCGCGTCGATCAGCATGTCGGGACGGGGCGGGCAGCCGGGCACGTACACGTCCACCGGGACCAGGTGGTCGCCACCCTGCACGATCGCGTAGTTGTTGAACATGCCGCCGCTGGACGCGCACACGCCCATCGCCAGCACCCACTTGGGGTTGGGCATCTGGTCGTAGACCTGGCGCAGCACGGGCGCCATCTTCTGGCTGATCCGGCCGGAGATGATCATCAGGTCGGCCTGGCGCGGGGAGGCGCGGAAGACCTCCTGACCCCAGCGTCCGGCGTCGAAGCGGGGCGCGCCGTAGGTCATCATCTCGATGGCGCAGCAGGCCAGGCCGAAGGTGGCCGGCCACAGCGACGCCTGCCGCATCCAGCCGAAAACGCCCTCCAGCGTGGTCAGCACCACGCCCTGGGGGATCTTGTCCTCAATGCCCATATCCGGTTACTCCCGTCAGTCCCACTCCAGGCCGCCGCGACGCCACACATAGGCGTACGCGACGAACACCGTCGCCATGAACAGCACCATCTCGGCCAGGGCGAACAGGCCCAGCTGCTTGAAGGTGACCGCCCACGGGTAGAGGAAGATGGTCTCGATGTCGAAGACGATGAACAGCATCGCCGTGATGTAGTACTTGATCGGGAACCGGCCGCCGCCCATCGGCTGGGGGGTGGGCTCGATTCCGCACTCGTACGAGCTGTACTTGATCTTGTTCCAGCGCCGCGGCCCCAGGAACGAACTCAGTGTGATCGAGACCGCCAGGAAGAACGCGGCCAGGGCCATGATGCCCAGCAGCGGAATGTAGGGGCTCATCGTGAAGCGGTTCCCTTCTGCAGCGAGCGGAGCACAGGAGTTGTCATGCTGAGGGTGCCACCTTTGCGAGGGTGCTGATGACTTTGTCCATCCAATCACCATCCCGGGTGTCGTAGAGGTGCGCCAGCAGTTTCATCGTGAACCGCATCAGCGTGGGCCGCGGAAGACCGTAGCGGGTGCAGATGTGCATCACCTGCGGGTGTTCGATCAGGGAGACGAAGACCTGCCCGAGGCGGAAGTACCCGCCCCACTCGGACTTCAGCCGGGCCGGGTAGCCGCGCAGGGCCCGCTCCGCGCTCGGGGTGCCGAAACCGCGGAACCGGGCGTCGGCGATCGCGTCGGCAGCCATCTCCGCCGCCTCCATCGCGTACGAGATGCCCTCGCCGTTGAACGGCGAGACCATGCCGCCGGCGTCACCGACCAGCAGCAGGCCCCTGGTGTAGGCCGGCTGGCGGTTGAAGCTCATCGGGAGCGCGGCGCCCAGGGTCGCTCCGACCTGGTGCTGCGGACGGAAGCCCCACTCTTCGGGCGTGTTCGCCAGCCAGCGGGCGAACATCTCTCGGTAGTTCAGCTTCGCCGGCTCCGAACTGGACCCGACCGTACCCAGACCGACGTTGACGGTGCCGTCCCCCATGCCGAACACCCAGCCGTAGCCGGGCAGCAGGTTCGACTCCCCCGGCTTGCCGTCCCAGAGCTCCAGCCAGGACTCCATGTAGTCGTCGTTCGTGCGCGGGCTGGTGAAATACGCCCGGACGGCGACACCCATCGGCCGATCGGTGCGCTTGGCCAGCCCCATCGCCAGCGCCAGGCGCGCGGAGTTCCCGTCCGCCTCGACGACGACGGGGGCGCGGAAGGCGCGTCCGTCCTTGGTGGTGACGCCGACGATCCGGTCGGTG
Organism: Propionicimonas sp.; assembly: GCA_036770475.1. Classification (GTDB taxonomy): domain Bacteria; phylum Actinomycetota; class Actinomycetes; order Propionibacteriales; family Propionibacteriaceae; genus Propionicimonas. The sequence goes on from DAIPJC010000058.1 coordinate 5,518, forward strand.
CGCTCGTCCACGATCGGCGCGGTGACGTTGGTCTCCTCGAACAGGCGGGCGCCGGTGGCCACCGCGTGGTCAGCGAGGATCTTGTCGAACTCCGCTCGTGCCCGGACCAGGCCGTAGGGAGGGAACTCGGCCAGTTCGGGCCACGGCAGCTCGAACGGCTCCGTGCGTCCGCCGTAGACCCGCAGACCCTTGTTGCGCACCCAGCCGGCGTCCTCGCTGGTGTCGATACCGAGCTTGATCAACTGCTTCACGGCGCGCGGGGTGAGCCCGTCCCCGCAGACCTTCTCCCTGGGGAACTTCGCCTTCTCCAGCAGCACGACGTCGAGGCCGCGTTCGGCGAGGTGGGCAGCGGCGGTGGAGCCGCCGGGACCGGCACCGACGACGATCACGTCGGCTTCGGCGACTGAGCCTGTGGCCGGGTCTGCCGGCTTCGGCTCGCGCATGGGCACTCCTGAGACTGCATTGGGGACTCCGGCCAGTCTAGGCAAAACGTCCTGCAGGAGCCATTTGGCGCCCCGCCGGCGCGGCTGGCCCGAGCGGCTATCCTGCCAACGTGATCCATCACCCGCCGGGCCCCCAGTGGCGCGCGACGACCGTGGCGATCGAAGATCCCGGTGACCTGGCGGCGTACCTTCCCCCGTCCGGCGGCCACGCCTGGCTGCGCCGCGGCGACGGCATGGTCGGGATCGGCGAGGTCGCGCGGTTCGAAGGCGGAACGGCGGCGGAGGCCGACGAGTGGTGGCAGGACGTGTGCTCGCGGATCGAGCAGGAGACCGAACTGCCGGGCTCGGGAGGCACCGGGCCGGTCGCGTTCGCGTCCTTCGTCTTCGACGCCGGTCACACCGGCCGGCGGTCGGTCGTCATCGTCCCCCGTCTGGTCATCGGACGCCGCAAGGGGGTCAGCTGGCTCACTGCGATCGGCAACGCGGAGGGCGAGGTGCCGGGGATGCCGCCCGTCCACGGCACGCCGCCGGCGCCCCTCGGCGTCGAACAGACGGACGTGAGCCTCACCCGCGCGGCGTGGCAGCAGATCGTCGAGGAAGCGGTGAGCCGGATCGGCAGGGGGCTGCTGGACAAGGTGGTGCTCGCCCGCGGAGTGACGCTCCGTGCCACTGCGCCGCTGGACCCGCGGTCATTGGTCAACCGGCTGGCCGAGCGCTACCAGAGCTGCTGGACCTACCACGTGGACGGGCTGGTGGGCGCGTCCCCCGAGATGCTGATCCGGCGGGAGGGCGGCCTGGCCACGTCCCGGGTGTTGGCCGGGACGATCCGCCGCAATGGTGGCGAAGAACTCGACCTCAAACTCGCACATGCGCTGGCGCGGTCGGGAAAGAACCTGATCGAGCACGAGCTCGCAGTGGAGTCGGTGGCCCGCGCGTTGGAGCCGTTCTGCTCGGGCATGAACGTGCCGGACGCGCCCTATGTGCTGGAGCTTCCGAACGTCCTGCATCTCGCCTCCGACGTGACCGCCGTCGTGCACCCGGACGTGAGCGTGCTGCGGCTGGCCGGAGAACTGCACCCGTCCGCCGCCGTGTGCGGGACGCCGACCCCAATCGCCCGGAAGACGATCGCGGAACTCGAACACCTCGACCGGGGTCGCTACTCGGGCCCGGTCGGCTGGCTCGACTCGACAGGCGACGGCGAGTTCGCGATCGCGCTGCGCTGCGGCCTGGTCGACCCTGAGGACCGACGATCGATCACGATCTACGCCGGTTGCGGGATCGTGGCTGAATCGGACCCGGCGGAGGAGTTCGCCGAGACGGAAGCCAAGCTGCTCCCCATGCTCGAGGCGCTGGGGTCATACGCCCCGAGCCATTGAGAGCGGTTACTCGTCCGCGCCGGGCGCGTTGTCCTCGGGCAGCCGTCCGACCTCGGGCAACTCCGCGAGCCGCTCCCGGGCGTTCAGGACGTTGCCGATGAACCAGTCGTAGATGAGCACGCCGACCACGCCACCGATCAGCGGCCCCACGATCGGCACCCAGAAGTACCAGCTGAACTTGTCCGGCACAGTGCCGGGCAAGGCCGTCTGGCCCCAGCCGGCCAGCCAGGCGAACAGGCGCGGCCCGAAGTCACGGGCGGGGTTGATCGCGTAGCCGGCGTTCGCACCGAACGACATGCCGATGGCCGCGACGGCGAAGCCGACCATCAGAGGGCCCAGATTGGCCTTCACCGCGGTGTTGCGCAGGTCGCCGATGGCCATGATCAGCATCAGCAGGAAGGCCGTGCCGACGATCTGGTCGATCAGGGGCCCGACGCTGCTGCCGTTGAAGTACGGCGCAGGGAAGGTAGCGAAGATCGAGTAGGTGGCCAGGCCGCCGGGGGCGTCGCGCGTGGTGTTCGACGCGGCGTTGAACGCGTCGATCGCGTTGAAGTAGACGAGGTAGACCAGCGCCGCACCCATGAACGCGCCCACCACCTGGGCGATCCAGTACGGCACCACTTTCGCCCATTCGAACTTGCGCCGGACGGCCAGAGCGAGGGTGACGGCCGGGTTGAGGTGTGCTCCACTCACACCGCCGGCGACGTAGACGGCCATCGCCACCGCGAGCGCCCAGCCCCAGGTGATCAGAAGCCAGTCGCCGGCCGCCTGGAAGATGGTGGTCGAGGTGGCCGCGCGGCCGGAGCCCGGCAGAGCGGCCACCGCCATGGCGACGACACCGTCACCGAAACAGATCAGCACGAAAGTGCCCAGGAACTCGGCCAGAAGCTCCCCCCAGAGCCCGCCGAGTCGCTTGAGTCCACTGCCATCCTGCACCCGGTTCCGTTGTTCCGGCCGGGCCGAGACCGTGGTCTCACTCATTTGTGATGCTCCTCCCACGTCCAAGGTGGGTCTCCGCGCACCTTGGACTCAAATCAGGCGTTGAGATCCGCGGAGAGTGCCCGGCTGGGTCCGAGCCGAACAAAGGACAAGCTCCGTCCCTTGCCGCTCGAGCCCAAGGATGAGCACGAGGATCAAATGAATTGTTCGTCCAACAGCAGTTGTGAACAATGCGGCCACCCAGGGCACATCTGGCCCGGGTGAGAACTACGCCGGGAAAGAAGATCCACCAAGGGGTTTAGGCTCGCAAAATGGTGTTTCCCCGCGGTGTGCCCCGACGTACAGGGCTCCTGGACGTCGGCGGTGGCCAGCAGATGTACTGGGAGGAATCGGGCAATCCCGCGGGCATCGCAGCCCTCTACCTGCACGGCGGGCCCGGTGGCGGGCTGGGTACCGGGGGCTACCGGACGAAGTTCGACCCCGAGCTCTTCCGGCTGATCGGCGCCGAGCAGCGGGGGTGTGGACGATCAACTCCCTTGGCGTTCGAGTCTTCGCACGATCTCGGGGCGAACACCACAGGGCAACTCGTCGAGGACATCGAGACGCTGCGCCGACAGTTGGGTGTCGAGGCGTGGCTCATCAACGGCGTGTCCTGGGGTTCGACGCTGGCGATCGCGTACGCGCAGGCCCACTCCGGCCGGGTGCTGGGAGTGGTGCTGGTTGCTGTGACGACGACATCGGCGGCAGAGGTCGAGTGGATCACCGAGACGGTGGGGGCGATCTTCCCTGAAGAGTGGGACCGGTTCGCGGCTCATGCCGAGCAGGCCGGGATCGGCTATCGCCGCGGACACGGGCGACTGGTGGACGCCTACGCCCGGCTCCTGCGCGATCCCGACCCGGCCGTACGGGACGCCGCGTCCCGGGCCTGGGCGCGCTGGGAGGACGTCCACGTCTCGCTGGGCCTGCCCGAGCCCCGCGCGGATCCCCACTGGGCTGACGATGACTACCGGCTGCCCTTCGTCACCCTGACCACGCACTACTGGTCGCACAACGGATTCCTCGACCCTCCCCTGCTGGACGGCATGGACCGGATCGGCCACCTTCCCGCCGTCCTCATCCACGGCCGGGCCGACGTCAGCGGACCCGCCAGGACTGCCTGGGAGGTGCATCGCCGCTGGCCGGCCAGCGAACTCGTGATCGTCCCGGACGAGGGCCACGGCGGGCCGAAGATGGTCGCCGCCTGGACCGACGCTCTGAGCCGGCTCGCCGACCGCGTCCGTCCCTGAGCCTGCCTTCACGGCCATTACGGGCTCGGGACGTACGAGCAAGCCCCTAGGAAGGGCCGCCGCCATCGGCTGGTCGAGCGTGTCGAGACCGCCCAAGACGGTCCCTGAGGAGCCCCGGTGAGGAACGAGCCGGGGCGTCACGAAGGGCCGCCGCCATCGGCTGGTCGAGCTTGTCGAGACCGCCCAAGACGGTCCCTGAGGAGCCCCGGTGAGGAACGAGCCGGGGCGTCACGAAGGGCCGCGGTCGCACCCGGTTGGTCAGCGCAGGGTGTGGTAGCGGTGGTGTTGGCGCCAGTGGCGTTGGCCGGGTGGCGCGCCGACGCCTTCGGGCGGACCGAACTCGGGGTAGCCGCGGCGGTCGAGGCGGATGTGCCATTGGGTGTGGGGTGGGGCGCCGGGGACGGGTTCGACCAGGTGGTGGTGGAAGGTGCAGACCATTACCCCGTTGGACAGCGACGTGCTCCCGCCGGCCCACCAGGGGGTGCGATGGTGGCCGTCGCACTCGGCCGGGCCGGCGTCGCAGCCGGGGAACGCGCAGCCCTGGTCTCTGGCGATCAGCAGGGCGCGCAAATGTCCGGTGAACAGGCGACGTTCGCGGCCCACATCCAGCGGCACACTGTCCCCGCCCATGACCATCGGCAGGATCCCGGCATCACAGGCCAACAGCCGGGCCTGCTGAGCGGAGACCTGCTCGCCGGTGTTCAGCAAGGTGCCGGTGCCGGCCTGGCCGCACAGGGTGTGGTGGTCGATGCTGACCAGGATCCGGGGCCGGTCCGCGCCACGCCGTGGGAGCTTCGTGCACCCCGCATAGTGATCCAGCAGCCGTTCCAGCGCATCCGCGTGCGCTTGGGCCCGGGTGAGCTCCACCCCGGCCAGGGCCGCAGTCTTGCGAATGTTCGCACCAACCGCGGTCAACACCCCGACCAACTTCTCCCCGGATACCACGCCGAGCCGGCCGGAAAACACCAGGCTGCCGTCGAGGTCCTTACGCCACGTCAGATAGCGCTCGCGCTGCTGCTCGCGTTCCGCCCGCTCGACCGCTCTGCGGTCGGCATCCTCGACCACCTGTGGTGCCACGACTTCCACCGCCCGGTTCACCAACCGGGCCAGCCCGTACGGCCCGAACTCACAGCCCAGTTGCACCAGCTGCTCAGCCACTGTCCGGCGCTGCCCGCAGTCCAGCCCAGCCGGCAGCCGGTCCAACCCGTGCGCGATCACCCGCGCCTGCTCGATCGACAGGTCGCCCGAAGCCAGCCCGTCGGCCACGACCGGCTGCTGGCCAAGCTGCACCGCCAACCGCACCTCATCCCGCGCCGCACGAGCCGAATACGTGTTCCGGTCAGCCAACCACGACACCGTCGGCAACCCCGCCACTTTCAGGGTCGCCTCCCGCTTCTCCGCTTCGGCCAACAACGACAACCAACGACCCTGTAGTCCGGAGAGCTTGGCCTGGACAGCGTCAAGTTCAGCCAGCAGATCCCTGTCGCTGTACTGCCACGGCTCCAGCGGCTGCGGCACCGCCTCGCTCGGATCGTCCTCGCCCACCAGCAGCCAGCCGCTCTCGATCGCCTCATGCCAAGCGGCGAAGAAGTCCGGGCACGGATCAACCAGCGTCCCGCCGGTGACCGTCATGCCCTCGTCCATGCACCACACGCTAGACGTCCCCACTGACAATTCCCGCCCAGAACCCGGTCAGAACCACCCTGTAAACCTGAGAATCAACCAAAGAAACCGAACACCTGGACGATAGCCTCGACCCGACCTTTGCACGACCCTTCGTGACGCGGGACAGGCTCGTCCCTCGCCAGTCCCACTCCTCAGGGACCGTTGGGGCCGGTTCCGCAAGCTCGACCGGCGGGTACGTTGATGCGCGGACGGGAGAAGGGATGAGATCAAGCGGCAACCCGGACACAAGCTGTCGAGGGTCCGCAGATGCGGCCCGCGGCACAGTTCTGCGGCGTCTTGCGATCCTGCCTCTGATCGCCGTCGCACTCCCCCTGATCGCCTGCACCACGACGGCATCCCCCAGCTCGCCCACGAGCGTGGCCGCTCCCCCTGTCGCTCCGGTGGCAAGCGTGGCTAACTCCCCAAACGCGCAGCCAGGTCAGTTTTTCTGTGCCGACGCCTACACGATCGAGCCGCGCGGAGGTAGGCCACCGTTCACGGCCTCAGGCGTCGGTTTCGAGTCGTTGAGCAGGACCGGCTTCGACCCGATCCCGGCCCGCGGTGCCTCACTGCCGTGGCAGGCGTCCGGCGGCTTCTTCTCGAAGGCCCCCCTCTATCTCGACCACGGCGTGACCTGGGCCGAACTCACAGCGATCAAGGGCGACGTGACCTTCGCCTGGGTGCCCGCCGGAGTATGGATGGGACTACAGAGGGCGTCCGGAAGGACGTACGAGGCCCCCACTGCCCGCTTCGAATCGTGCGACCGGTCCTACACCGGCTTCCTCGGCGGCATCCTCACCCCCACAGCCCGTGCCTGCATCACCCTCGGCATCCGCAGCAACCTCCACCCCGAGGTCGAACGCTTCCGGGTAGCCATCGGCAAGGGCGCTTGCGGCTAGGCAACGCCGTCGGCGTCAACACGCGTTCGCTGCTCCTGATCACACGATCCACACCGGTCGACCTCGGTCTCGACACGCTCGACCAGCCGATGGACGGACTGTCGACGGCCCTTCGCAACGCGTCCGCTCGCTTCTCACGAACGCTCCTCCGGGACCGCTTTGGTGATCAGGAGTTCGGCAATGCGAACGCCAGGACGTGGCCGTCGGGATCGAGGGCGTAACCAGCCGTCTCACCCCAGGGACGCAGGGCGAGGTCTCTGACCACGCGTCCGCCCGCACTCGCCACGCGGGCGAGTGCCTCGGCGGCGTCCGGACGCCGCAGGTAGAGCTCGCAGCGCTGTCCCTCTCCCACCCGCACCGCCTCGCCCAGCAGCGCAGTGATGTCGACCGCAGGCATCAACCCGAGCAGCGCGCCGCCAAGGTCGAACTCGGTCATGCCGAGCACATCGAGGACGGGCTCCTGCCCGAGCACAGCCGCATAGAAGCTCCTGGCTCGCGCCTGGTCAGCCACGTACAGGATGAACTCTGGCATCGTCTCCTGGCTCATGCGGCAAATCTGTCCCGGTCAACCCGACGGTCGCAAGTTCGCGCACGCGTCGCCGCCGCCCTTCGTGACGCGCAGCCGGCTCGTTCCTCACCGACAGCACTCCTCAGGGACCGGAAGAGGTCTCGACAAGCTCGACCAGCCGACGGCGCCTGCCCTCAGCCGCCCTTCGTGACGCGCAGCCGGCTCGTTCCTCACCGACAGCACTCCTCAGGGACCGAAAGAGGTCTCGACAAGCTCGACCAGCCCACGGCGGCTCAGGACGGGCCGTGTCTGACAGTGCCGGGCCAGTTGTCGGGCGGCGGCGGGGCGTCCTCGACCGGCGCGCGACGGTGCAGGTAGCCCGCGACGGCACTGAACACAGCGGACGGGATGTACAGCAGCCCGAAGGACAGTGCGGTGACGACGATGAATACGCCCAGCAACCCGGCCACGATCCAGGCCAACAGGGACTTCCGCCACGGCACGAGTGCCGGCACCGCGGTCACGAGCACCGGGATCGACACCGGCACCAGCACGGACGGCCCCCACAACTGGATCATCGAGGCTTGCTGACCCTGGACCACCACGGTCGGAAAGTAGGCGATGAACAGCACAGCGCAGACGCCGTAGACGACGGCCGCCCACTGCCACAGTCGCGCCTGCCTGGCCACGGTCATCTCTGCTTCTCCCTGGGCTCGAACGGCTCCAACAAGCTGCGGATATCGTCCGCCGACAGGGGTGCGGCGAGGTCGCCGGCCTCACCCACGACCTTGGCGAAGAGGTCGCGCTTGCGTTCCTGGAGGGCGACCACCTTCTCCTCGATCGTGTCCTCGCTGACCAGCCGATAGACCATGACGGGCTTGTCCTGACCGATCCGGTGAGTGCGGTCGATGGCCTGCAGCTCGGCCGCAGGGTTCCACCACGGGTCGAGGATGAACACGTAGTCGGCCTCGGTGAGCGTGAGCCCGAACCCGCCGGCCTTCAGGCTGATCAGGAACACCGGGTCCGTGCCCGACCGGAACCCCTCGATCCGGGCGGCGCGATCGCGCGTGCGTCCGTCCAAGTAGCTGGCCCCGATGCCCTCGTGCGCCAGCCGGTCGCGGACCATCCCGAGATAGGTGGTGAACTGGCTGAAGACCAGCGCCCGGTGCCCCTCGGACGCGAGCTCCGTGACCAGCTCCACCAGCGTGTCGATCTTCGCCGAGACCGCAGCCTCGCCCGGCAGCACCAGCGCGGGCGACAGCGCGAGCTGCCGCAGCAGGGTGAGCGAAGCGAGGATCGTGATCCGGTTGCGGCGCAGGTCGTCCACCAGGCCCAGCACCTTCTTGCGCTCGGCCGCCAGCTGCTTGTCGTAGAGCCGCCGGTGCCCGGGCGTCAGCGGGACGGGCAGCACCTGCTCCTGCTTCGGCGGCAGCTCGGCGGCCACCGACTCCTTCGTCCGCCGCAGCATCAGCGGACGCACCCGCCGGTGCAGCCGTCCCAGCGCTTCAGGGTCGCCACCCGACTCGATCGGACGCCGGTAGCGCTCGGTGAACGCCGCCGGATCCGCGAACAGCCCGGGCGCGACGATCGACAGCAGCGACCAGAGGTCCATCAGGTTGTTCTCCAGCGGTGTGCCGGTCATGGCGAACTTCGCCTGCGCCCGCAGCTTGCGGACGGCCTGGTACACCCGCGCCTGGCGGTTCTTCACGAACTGCGCCTCGTCCAGGAACACCGCCGTCCACGGCAGCTCCGCATACTCCGCCTCGTCGAGCCTCAGCAGCGTGTACGAGGTCACCACCAGGTCGGCGTCCGCTGCGAGGTCCGCGAGGGCCTGCGTCCGCCGTTTCGCCGTGCCCTCGATCACCCGCACCCGCAGGTCCGGCGCGAACCGTGCGGCCTCCGCGGCCCACGTCCCCAGAACGGACGTCGGCGCGACCACCAGCAGCGGACGCTCCAGCCGGCCCGCCTCGGCCAGCGAACAGGCGAGCGAGAGTGCCTGCAACGTCTTGCCGAGCCCCATGTCGTCCGCGAGGATCCCGCCCAGGCGGGCGCCGTGCAGGAAGTGCAGCCACCGGAACCCCAGCTCCTGGTACGGACGCAGCGTCGCTCGCATCCCGGCCGGCACCGGCACCTCGGGCAGGGACTCGGTCTGCAGCAGCGCCGACACCGCCGACGACCATGCGCGGGACTGGTCTGCCACCACTCCGATGCTGACCAGTTCCTCCCACAGACCGGCGTGCTCGGCCCGCAGCCGCAGCCCCTCACCCTCACGGGGCTGGAGTTCGCCGGCCTCCTCGATCAGCGCGCGCAGGTGGTCGAGCTCCGGTCGCTCCAGGCTGAACCACGTGCCGGACGGGAGGATCAGGTGCGTCTCTCCGGTGGCCAGCGCGGTGAACAGCTCGCGGTACTCGACCGGCTCGCCTTCGATCGTGACGGTCACGGACAGGTTGAACCAGTCGGTGCCCTCGTTCGGGTCGGTCACGGACAGGCTCACCTGCGGCGCCTCGGACGCGAGCCGGTACCGCTGCGGCTGGCCCGTCACCTCGACGATCACCCCCAGAGCAGGCAACCGGTCGAGCCAGTTGGTCACGAAGTCCGCCGTCGCCGGGCCGGTCAACGTGGCAGTCTCCGCCACCCGCCGGCCTGCCCGGTCTCCGCTCGCCGGCCACGGACCGTCCGGCAGGCCCTCGAGAAGGCCGCGCTCCGCGTCCGGGTCGCGGTAGCCCGGCGGGTCGCCGAACGGATAGAGCTCGGCGTCGATCTCCTGGGCACCGACCTGATAGCGGAACGCCCACCTCAGGTGGGTGACGTGGTCGGACGCGAACCCGACGCGCAAAAGGAGCCGTGGCGGCGAGGCCTGCGGCAACTCGACGTCCGGGTCGAGCTCGACATCGACCAGGCGGCGCAGCACCGGATAGAAGTCCGTGGCGAACGTGGGGACGTCGCTGTCGGGGATTTCCAGCCGTGCATGCTGCAGGAGCAGGGCCTGCTGGCCATGGCTGAGCGGGTCGGCGAACGGGACGAGCAGCAACTCGCCGTCCTCGGCCGCGACGAATCCGTGCGGCGGCGAGCCCACCAGGCCGCTGGCCAGCACGGGCCACTCGCGGGAGCCCGCAGTGACGAAGGTGTGCAGTTCGAGGCCGGTCGGGGTGCGGGTCAGCCGGCTCGCGATCCGCGCCGATTCGTCGGCCAGGCGCACCGGAGGCGTGCCCTGCCCAGAGACCAGCTCCACTCCGGTGGTGAGTGCCTGGCGCAGCCAGTACCAGCTCGCCGCGCCGAGCTCGGACAGCTCCATCACGTCGGCCCTGCGCGAGTAATAAGCGTAGCCGGAGCGCTGGTCGCGGGTGCGGGCAAGCCCGGCGAGGGCGGCGCGGTGTTCCTCGGCGAACTCGCCGCCCCATGGGTAGCCGACGCTCTCCCATGTGATGCCGCTGCGCACCCAGCGTCCCGATCGTCCCCAGACCAGCGGGCGCAACTGCAAGGTGCCGCCCGGAGATCGCGTGACCTGGATCGCCAGCGGCTGGCCGCGGGAACCCGTGCGGGCCTCCGCAGCGATGTCCGAGAGGGCGCGCTGCCAGGCGGGGGTGAGCGCGCGCAGGTTCACCGTGCGCATGTGCCAGAGCAGAGCCGCACCGTGCTTGCAGTTGAAACCCACCGGGCAGGAGCAGGACGTGCTGATCGCGCCCGTGGCCGCGTTGTACCGCGCCACGGTCTGGTACGAGTGGTAGCTGGCGCCCCGCACCTGAGCCTGGACCAGGCTTCCGCCGGTGCCAGAACCGGTCGCTATGTGGCCGACCCGCGCCTGCCGGACGTACTCCTGGCCGCGGGCCAGCGTCACCTCACCAAAGAGCTCGACCAGCCGCCGCTCACTCAGCTGGTGCACCCAGTCGGGGTACTTCGTGGCACTCATCCGGTGCGACCGACCCGCTTCCTCGTGAGCCACCAGAACAGTGCCGCCACCACGGCGACGGCCACCGCGCCGACCAGCCCTGCGGGAGCGGCGACCACTGGGTTGGCGTCGACGAGGATGATCGTGAACGCGCCGGCGAACCCGTTCAGGGCGCCGTGCAGCACGGCAGGCGCGAGCAGCGAACCGGTCACTTCGCGAGCACGCCAGAGCAGGAACGACAGCGGGATGCACCACGCCACCATGAACGCGGTGCCGATCCTTCCGTAGCTGCCGTAGTTGAACCCCATCAGGATCAGGGGCGCATGCCACACTCCCCACAGCACGCCGGTGATCACGTTCGCCCAGAAAGCGCCCAGCGGACGCAGCTCGTCGGCCAGCCACCCGCGCCAGCCGTACTCCTCACCGAACGCGAACAACCCGTTCACTGTGAAGCCGGCGAGCAGCGCCCCTCCGTAGGCTAGGCCGAGCAGCGGCCACAGCGACGGCACGGCGGTGTTGAGCTGCGCGACCTGGGCGGCGTCCATGCTGCCGGTGAGCAGGAGGGTGTTGGCCAGCAGGTCGGCCTGGCTGGACAGGACGCGGCCGGGGCCGCTCAGGTCAAGCACGTTCCCCAGCAGCCAGCTGAGCCCGAGCATCGCCAGGATCAGCGCCGCGACCACCGTCACGGCGACCAGCGCGAGCCGTGGGAGCTTGCGCCAGAATCCGACGAAGGTCGTCCGGATCAACGCCGGACGCTGGTCCAGCCGGCCCACGATGAGCGCGGCGACCAGCGGCGCCGGCATGTAGAGGAAGGCGAGCACGATGGTCGCGAGGGACGGGCCCTGGCTGCCGGCGAGGTTGGTGTGTACGAGGTAGAGGCCCGCCGCCACCAGGCACACCCAGCCGAACGCCAGCGCGTAGAACAGGGCCACGCGTCTCCAGCGGACCTTCGGCTTGGCCCGTACCTGCACCTCGGCTTCACTCACAAGAGCCAACCGTAGCCGCCGCGCCCGACAGAACCGCGATCCGGCTCCCCCATGTCATCGCGGCGAATGCCGGGATCCCCGCAGCCCAACTGGCAACGCCCTTCGCGACGTGTTCCGGTTCAGTGCTCAGACCCACGCGCCCCGCTGCATGACCCTGGTCGCGAACAGGCCCGAGTCGAGGACGACGAGGTCGGCCCGCTTGCCCGGAGCCAGCCGGCCCACGTCGGGCAGCGACAGGTAGTCCGCGGGCAGCGCGGTGGCGGAGCGGACGGCCTGCACGAACGGCACGCCGGCGGCCACAGCGTTGCGGACGGCGCGGTCGAGGGTCAGCGTGGACCCGGCGATCGTGTCGGTGCCGGCGATGCGTGCGACACCGCCGCGCACCTCAACGGGGAGCTCGCCGAGCACGTAGTCCCCGTCCTCGGCCGCTGCCGCCGCCATCGCATCGGTGACGAACACCACGCGATCGGGGGCGGTGGAGGCGACGAACGAGACCAGCTCGGGACGCACGTGCACCCCGTCCATGATCAGTTCGAGGTAGACCCGCGGATCCTCCCACAGAGCCAGCACCGGTCCGGGGTCGCGGTGGCGCAGGGGCGCCATCGCGTTGAACAGGTGCGTGGCGCCGATGGCGCCGGCCTCGATCGCCTCGCGGGAGGTGTCGAAGTCGGCGTCGGTGTGTCCGACCGCCGCGACCACCCCGCGCGAGGTCATCAGCCGGATCGATTCCATCGCCCCGGCGCGCTCCGGAGCGATCGTGACCATCTTGACCGTGCCACGGCCGGCGTCCAGCAGCTCGGCCACCTCGGCAGGCTGCGGGTCGGTCAGCAACTGCGGCGGGTGCGCACCCTTGTACTTCAGGGCCAGCCAGGGACCCTCGAGGTGGATGCCCGCGAGCTCACCGGACTCGACCAGACCGGCCAGGCAGGCGGTCTGGCGCTTCAGGTCCGGCAGCGACCCGGTGACCAGGGACGCCACCATCGTCGTGACGCCCAGCCGCCGGTGCGCGGCCAGGGCCTGCCGGGCGACATCGGGGTCCTCCGTGACGAAGGACGCCCCGCCGCCGCCGTGGCTGTGCACGTCCACGTAGCCGGGGATGACGGTCCCGGCCAGGTGCTCGTCCGCCGGGCGCGGGGAGGTCCCCGCGCCCGTGGCGACGATCCGCTCGCCGTCGATCTCGACGAAGCCGGCGACCGGGGCGTCGGCGTCCGGGAACAGGATCCGGTCAGCGGTGAGCAGCATCACACGTCCAGTCGTTGCCAGTCGGGGAGGTTGGCGTAGGTCTGGCGGTAGTAGTCGGC
>DAIPJC010000059.1:0-18604 GCA_036770475.1 Propionicimonas sp.
CGACGGACCTCCGCTGAGACCGTCACAGACTTCCCGACCACGCAGGGGTGGTCGGAGCACTTCGTCATGCCCCTGCCCTTTCCCGCTACTCAGTGCTACTATCTACTGGTAGTCAGTAACGCTGAGTAGTTGAGGAGGGGATCCGTGGGCAAGCAGACCGAGATGCTCAAGGGCACGCTGGAGGGCATCGTCCTGGCCTTCCTGGCCGGGCGGTCGGCATACGGCTACGAGATCACCGCGTGGCTCCGCGATCAGGGCTTCTCCGACATCGTCGAAGGCACCGTCTACGCGGTGCTGGTCAGGATCGAGCAGAAGGGCCTTGTGGACGTCGAGAAAGTGCCGTCCGAGAAGGGCCCGCCGCGCAAGGTCTACTCCCTCAACGCACAGGGCCGCGCTGACCTCGAAGAGTTCTGGAGGATGTGGAGCTTCCTCGCAGAACGGCTCGAACAGCTCCACCGGGGAGGCAAGTGATATGGCAGCGAAGTGGATCGAGTTGGTCACCGGCTCGCTCGAGGAGAAGAAGCAGTACCGCCAGTACAAGGCGAGGCTCAAGGAGCTTCCCGCGAACTACCGTGCCGCCGCCGAGGCGGTCGAGCGGTACCTGATGTACGCCGGGGGGATCGCCAAGGGCGATGTGCTGATCCGGATGTACGGCGACCTCGTCGACCTGTTTGAGGAGAGCGCTGCGAACGAGACCCCGATCCGCGAGATCGTCGGGGACGACCCGGTCGAGTTCGTCGAGACGTTCGTCGCGAACTACTCCGACGGCTCATGGATCAGCAAGGAACGCACCCGTCTGGCCAGGGCCATCGAGGACGCGGAACGAGGCGAGCAGAAGTGAGCGCGGAAGCCGCGATCCACGTCCAGGACCTGGAGAAGTCGTACAAGGAACTACAGGTGCTGCGAGGTGTGGACTTCGACGTGGCCCGGGGAAGCATCTTCGCCCTGCTCGGCTCCAACGGGGCGGGCAAGACCACGGTGGTGAGGATCCTGTGCACGCTGCTCGAGCCCGACGCAGGGAAGGCCGTCGTCAACGGCTTCGACGCGACGGCACAGTCCGCGGACGTGCGCCGGTCCATCAGCCTCACCGGTCAGTTCGCCGCCGTCGACGAGATCCTCAGCGGACGGGAGAACCTCGTCCTGGTGGCCCGGCTGCGCCACCTGTCCGACGCCGGCCGGATCGCGAACGACCTGCTCGCCCGCTTCCAGCTCACCGACGCGGCGGACCGGCGGGTGTCCACCTATTCGGGTGGGATGCGTCGCCGCCTCGACATCGCGATGAGCCTGATCGGCAGCCCGCCGGTGATCTTTCTCGACGAGCCGACCACCGGGCTCGATCCGCAGGCCCGGCTCGAGGTCTGGCAGGCCGTCCGCGAACTCGCCGCGAGCGGCACCACGGTGCTGCTGACCACCCAGTACCTGGACGAGGCCGAGCAACTCGCCGACCGGATCGCGATCCTCCACGACGGACGCATCATCGAGAACGGCACCCTCGCCGAGCTCAAGCAGTTGCTCCCGCCGGCAGAGGTCACGTACGTCGAGAAGCAGCCCACCCTTGAGGATGTCTTCCTCGCCCTCGTCGGCGACGCCGACCGCGGCTCCGATACGGCCGGTAAGGAACCGGCATGACCACCCACTTCTTCGGCGACACCGCCGTCCTCACCGGACGCTCGCTGCGCCACATCACCCGCAGCCTCGACACCATCATCACGACCGTGATCACCCCGATCGGCCTGATGCTGCTGTTCGTCTACGTGCTCGGCGGCGCCATCCAGGCCGGCACCGACAACTACGTGAACTACCTGCTGCCCGGCATTCTGCTGATCACGATCGCCTCTGGCATCGCCTACACGGCGTTCCGGCTCTTCATGGACCTGCAGAGCGGCATCTTCGAGCGCTTCCACTCCATGCCGATCGCGCGGTCGTCCGTGCTGTGGGCGCATGTGCTGACCTCCGTCGTCGCGAACGTGATCTCCCTCGTGGTCGTCGTCGCCGTGGCGTTGCTGATGGGGTTCCGCTCGGGAGCAGGCGTGCTGGCCTGGCTCGCCGCCACCGGCATCCTCGTCCTGTTCACCCTCGCGCTGACGTGGCTGGCGGTCATCCCCGGCCTGACCGCGAAGACCGTGGACGGGGCGAGCGCGTTCGCCTACCCGTTGATCTTCCTGCCGTTCATCAGCTCGGCGTTCGTGCCGACCGACACCATGCCCGGCCCCGTCCGCTGGTTCGCCGAGAACCAGCCTGTGACGTCCATCGTCGACTCGATCCGGGACCTGTTCGCCGGGCAGCCTGTCGGTGGCGACCTCTGGATCGCCCTCGCCTGGTGCGTGGGCATCCTCGTCGTCGCGTACTTCGCCGCCATGGCCGTCTACCGGCGCCGGATCGCCTGACGAGGCGTCGCCCGTACTGCGTCGTCGCGGTGATCAGTGCCGCAGTTCGTCCTGCGTGCGCCGCGCGGTCTCGATGTCGATCTCCTGGATCTGGATGACGACGCCGTCGGGGTCCGTGACGCGAATGCTGTGGCCGAAGTTCTCCTCGACGAGCTCCGGCGCATACCCGTCCACCGTGAGCCGATCGGCCAGGTCCTCGAGCTTCTCGTCCGTGGTGAAGCCGAGTTCGACGGTCCCCGGTGGGCGGCCCTTGGAGGCGCCGGCGTCGTGAACGCCGAGACCACCGGCGTCCGCGTGCAGGTAGGCGAAGACCTCCAGACTCGCCATGGGATCGATGCGCAGCCCGAGGCCGGCATAGAACCGCCGGGTCACTTCGACATCGGCGACGTATCTGATGGGCAGGATCGTAAGCATCCTCATACTCTCTGTGTCTGCTCCGGCGGCAGGCTCGACACGCACCCATCGTCCCGCGAACCCGGAGCCGCAGTGACCCGGTCGCTCGAATCGGGCCAGCGGATCAGGGACGGATCAGGGTCGAACACAGCTACTTCACAAGGTGATTGCCTACCATGGAGGCCGACGACGGCGAACTCGTCGCCCGTCCAAGGAGGAGCAGATGCCCAGCAGCAACCCGGTCCTGTCCCGGCCCGACGCCTGGCAGGTCGACTCGGCCCCGCAGGCCACCGGCCAGCAGTACCCGGGCGCCTACCAGCAGTACCCGGGCCAGCCCGGCCAGTACCAGGCCCAGCCGCCGTACGGCTACACGGACGCCAACGCGCAGCAGTTCTCGCAGCCAGGCCAGGTCGCGGGACGGATGACCATCGACGACGTGATCACCAAGAGCGTGATCACCATGGGGACACTGGTGATCGTCGCAGCGCTCACCTTCATGTTCCTGCCGATCCAGTTGCTGATGCCGGTCTGGATCGTCACCGGGCTCGTCGCCTTCGGGACGGTCATGCTGGTCAGCTTCCGGCGCAAGGTGAACCCGGCGTTCGTGCTCGCCTACGCGGCGATCGAGGGCGTGTTCATCGGCGCGGTGAGCCGTGTCTTCGAGTACTCGTGGCCCGGCATCGTGCTGCCCGCGGTCGCCGGCACGTTCGTGGCCGCAGGCATGACGCTCGCCGCCTACAAGTTCTTCCGGATCAAGGTGACCAGCAAGTTCCGCAAGATGGTCATCATCGGGACGATGGCCTACGCCGGCGTCCTGCTGGTGAACTTCATCCTCTCGTTCTTCGGCCTGGCGTTCATCAGTGCCGGCAGCCTGACTGTGTTCGGGCTCATCGCGTCCGCGATCGGCGTGGGGCTCGCCGTCTTCAACCTGATCCTCGACTTCGACTTCATCGAGCAGGGCGTCGCGCTGGGCGCTCCTGCGTCCGAGTCCTGGCGGGGCGCGTTCGGCCTCACTGTCACCATGGTCTGGCTCTACGTCGAGCTGCTCCGCCTGCTGTCCTACTTCCGGCGGTAGCCATCAGACAGTACGAAGGGCCCCGGCGGAATGCCGGGGCCCTTCGTCGTCCTTTGTGCGCCCACCGTCCAGCGGTGGTGGCGAGGCCGTGGATCAGGCGACGACGGCGGAGTACCTGACTCCGGCGTTCTGCCCGGTGGCCTTCTGGATGGCCGCGATCTGGCTCTCGGTGAGGCTTACTGTGTTGATCGACTTGGCGAGTCGGTCAACGGCCGCGTCCCGGTCAGCCTTGGTGATAGCTCGCATGGTCATGCCTCAAGTATGCACGGCGGCTCTGACGGGGCCTAGCCATCCGCTGCGGTGGCTGAGTCGGTTTCCCATGTTGCCAGGTTGACGTACACGCGGCCCATCAGTTCGGCGGCGTCGACCATTGCCCCGAACACCTGGTCGGAGTTGAGGTCCGGTGGGTCTTGCGCCCGGGAGTGCAGGCTGATCACGCCGATCGGCCGGCCGGCAGCGTTGAGGACGGGTATCGCGGCAACGGCGCTGATGAAGTAGTCGGGGTTGTCGATGAAATCGGGCTCGCCGCGAGTCTGGACGGCGTAGCCACGCTGTTCCCAGGCCTTGCCCACAGCGCCGCTGCCCACCGGCCACGCGCGGCTGCGGGTCTCGATGGGGGTGTCGGCGCGGGTCAGTTGTCCCACGGCGTAGGTGTAGATGTGTGCCGAGGTCGTGTGCGGGTCGAGGCCGGCGGCTTCGATCAGGTGCCGCAGAATGGTGCTGATGGCCAACTCGGCCAGCTTTCGCAGGACCCGGTTCTCGGGGCTGGCTGAAGCGCGTGCTCCCGTGGTGCCCGCCGGCGCCGTGTCCTCGTCCCGCCACTCCGGGCCGGGAACACCGCTGCTGACGTTCACGGTCGTGGTGTTGGACTGGCTGACCTGCAGCAGGGCCCGCTCCGCGGTCTCCTTCGCCTGCTTGCTGTCCGAGACGGCCTGGTCGACCTGCCTCTTGAAGCTGAACAGACCGGCGATGCTGCCCTCGGAGAGGCTTCCCCACAGCAGCAGGAGCACGATCACCGCCCATGCGATGACGACAGGGTCGGTGAGCTGAACGGGCCTGCAGATCTGTATCGCTGTGTCGGTGTCCTTGCCGCCGAGCTGGCTGCCGCAGACCAGGGGAGGGAATCCGATCAGCCAGACCAGGCCGGCGACCGACGCGAGGAGAGCGGCGAGCCACGTCCAGTACTTCTTGAGCCACCGTGTGACCCGCTCGGGTCCCGTCGGCGACGCCTGAGGGGGCGGTGGCGATGGGTTCGTGGTCACCTCCGTCAGCCTAGGGTGGCCGGCCACCCCGCCGGAACCACCCAACCCGGCCTCTGCCGACCCCGCCCGCTCCGTTGGT
The DNA here is from genome assembly GCA_036770475.1 of Propionicimonas sp. GTDB lineage: Bacteria > Actinomycetota > Actinomycetes > Propionibacteriales > Propionibacteriaceae > Propionicimonas. Next base: position 5,197 of record DAIPJC010000059.1, read on the forward strand.
TGAAGTAGGGTGTGGACGCGGGTCTGGTCGGCAGCCCTTGAGCTGTGTCTGCGTCAGTTGTCCGTGCGCCGCCATGCCTCGATCGCCGCGGGGGCCATTCCCGTGACCGAACCCGCAGGTGCGCGGAGGATTCCCTCCACCGCTTCGAACCAGGCCTCGAACAGCGCGTCCAGCCGCGAATCCCCGTCGGCGCCGCTGTTCGGCAGCTGGGCGATGTCGTCACCGAGGGAGAGTGCGAGACTCATGATGATTCGGGCCGTCAGCTCCGGATGGCGGACGGAGAAGGTGCCCTCCCGCACGCCCTGCCGAAGGATCGGCTCGATGATCTGCGGGCCGGTGATGTCCGTCATTCCGGAGATCAGCTTCTGCCGGAGCAGTGCGTTGCCGTCGCTGTACCAGCCTTCGGCGATCGCTTCGACGGCGCCCCGATTCGTCGTCTTCACCGCGACCGAGGCCTGGATGTAGCGGCGCAGCTTGTCGAGGGCCGACAGATCGGGATCTTCGACGATCGGCAGCATGACGTCCAGCCCCTGGGCGCTCATCCGGTCGACCAGGGCGTCCAGCACCGACTGCTTGGTGTCGAAGTAGTGGTAGAACGCTCCTCTGGAGATCGTGAGCTCATCGAGGAGACCCTGGATCGTCATCTGCTCGTAGCCCCTTGAGTGGATCAACGCGAGTGCCGCGTCGAGGATCTGCTCGCGTTTGGCCTTGTATTCGTCCACTTTCACAGTGCGCGCCATCGCTGTTCCTCGGCTTCCTACGCGAGGCCGACGAGCATCAGAACGACGGCGGCCAGGGTGGTCAGGCTGCGGAACAGGTTGGCGACGCCCAGTCGCCTGCGCTGCTCGCCCAGTTCCACGGTGTCAGTGTCACCCAGGGCGGCCACGCGGCGGTAGATCGGTGTGTTGAACAGCTTCGACCCGACCGCCCCGGCGAGCCACAGCACGATCCCGGCGGTGAACCAGCCATTGCCAAATCCGAACAGGATGAAGTACGGGATGCATGCCACGGTGGTCAGCAGCGAGCCGGCCAGCGCGGTGGGGGAGCGCATGGCGTGGAATTCCAGCCGACCGAGGAACCATCGGAACCGCTCCGGCTCCAGCTCGTTCATCAACTTCTGGACGACCTCGGCGATGAACAGCAGTAGTCCCGCTTCCACCGCCGTGACAACAGTGATCAGGATCTCGACGAACTGACGGGTCATGAGTCCTCCTTAAATAAACCGTCTGGCGGTCTAATAATAGCTGAAGGGATATCGAGCCAGGTCAGCTTTCGTGGGGACCCCATCGGGTCCGCGGCAGGTCAGTGCCTGAGTCTTGCCGAGCGGGTGAGGTCGCGCAGGTGGCGCTCGAGCAGCGCCCGTGCCCCGGACGACCAGGCGACACGCGTCCAGTGGTCCAGTGGCACCCAGGTGGCCGCAGCCGTCGTCCCGCCCCGGTCGTACACGACAGGCTCGGACGGCGCCGGGCATCGCGCGGCGTAGATGATCCGGACCGCGTGGAAGTCCTCCACCACCCGGGACGGCGAACGTCCGATCCAGTGGTCGGTCTGCACGTCCAGCAACTGGGAGATCTCCGGCACCTGCCCGGTCTCCTCGGCGATCTCGCGGATCAGCGCTTGACTAGGGCTTTCGCCGGCGTCGATGCCTCCGCCCGGCAGTCCCCACAGCCCCGGGACGGCCGTCCGGTCGGAGAACTGGGTGGCCAGCAGGCCGCGCGCGGACAGGACGATGCCGTACGCGGCGAGGCGTTGCCGGACGACGGGCTCGGGCGCGGTCGAGAGGTCGAGGTCGGGGTCTATCGAGCGCGTCTTCGGCGCCTGGACCTCATTGCTGCGGCCGTGCCGTCCGACCTGGACGGTGAGGGTCAGGTTCGGCGCCCTGCCCGTCGCCGAGAGCGGGCGGACGATCCGGTAGCCCAGTTCCCAGGCGAGTCGGTGCGGGTCTGCCCCGTGCGGCAGCGATCCGGTGAAGACCGGGGGACCCCCGGCCACCTCCACACCGATGATCCGCATCCGTCCATCATGACCCCCACTCGGGGCCGAACCAAGCCGCAGCCCCGCGTGCGAGCGACCTCCGGCCGATATGCTCGCTGTGCTGGCCTGCCCGAGGAGGTGCGTCGTGCAGTACAACGAGAACGCGAAGCTCGATCCGTCCCAGGTGAGTTCGGGCGGTGGCGGCCGCAGGGGTACGACGGTCGCGCTCGGTGGGGGCGGGCTACTGGTGGTGATCATCGCCCTGCTGTTCGGCATCAACCCGGGGGACATTCTCGGTGGCGGCGCGACGTCCGCTCCCGACCAGACCGGCACCAACCCCTACGCGCAGTGCACGTCCGGCGCCGACATCGCGAAGGACCGCGACTGCCGCTTCGTCGCCTACACCAACTCGATCCAGGCGTACTGGGCGAAGGTGTACTCCGGCTACCAGCAGACCCGGACGGTGATCTTCAGCGGGCAGGAGCCCACGGGCTGCGGTACGGCCACCGCGGACATCGGGCCGTTCTACTGTCCGGCCGACAAGATCGTCTACCTGGACGACAGCTTCTTCGACGACATGCTCGAGGGCCAGTTGGGTGCGAAGGGTGGGGACGCGGCTGAGGCCTACGTGATCGCCCACGAGTACGGCCACCACATCTCCGACCTCACCGGCGTGCTCGCGAAGGCGCAGGCGTCCGGCAACCGCACCGGCCCGAAGTCGGCCCAGGTGCGCCTCGAACTGCAGGCAGACTGCTACGCCGGGGCGTGGCTGGCCAACGCCGCCGCGGACCCCAACTCACCGATCAAGGCCATCACTGTGGACGACGCCAACCGCGCGGTGGACGCCGCGCTGGCCGTCGGTGACGACCGCATCCAGCTGAAGTCGACCGGCTCGGTCTCACCCGAGTCGTGGACGCACGGGTCGTCGGCGATGCGTCAGAAGTGGCTGGCCGTCGGCTTCAACTCGGGCGACCCGTCCAAATGCAACACATTCGCCGCGGACGCCCTCGGCTGACGATGCTCCCTGAGCTTGACGAAGGGCCGGCGGGCTTCGTCAAGCTCAGCCATCGTTCGGGCTCAGCTGTCGTTCGGGCTCAGCTGTCGTTCGGGCTCAGCCGATGACCTCGTTGCCCGCGGGGTCGGTGACGATGACCTTGGAGCCGATGCTGAAGTAGAACCGCGGCGTGCCGAGGTTTCGCCGGTCGTCGATCACCACGCTCCACGCGGCCTCCTGCGACACTGCACCGGAGCTGCGCACCTCGTCCACCACCTTCCAGATGGAGTCGGCGCTCACTCTGGACGCGAGGAACAGCGGCAGGTCGACCTTGGGGACGGCCACGTTCGTGGTCACCGGCACCCTCGACGTCCGGGTGCGCCGGACTGTCGTGCCGGTCTCGCCGGGGTAGTCCACCCAGACGCCCTGGGTGGAGTCGACGGTGATCGAGTAGACGGTCGTCCGGGTGCCGAGAGCGTCCCTGATGCCTTCCGCCACGCCGCCCTCGGTGTCGAAGTCCAGCACGGGGAGCAGTGCGCCGCTGGAAGTGAAGAACACCGTCCGCGACTCCGGCACGGTCGCCACCGACATCACCACTTCGCCGCCGGAGTAGTCGACGATCGTGAGCGTCTGGTTGTCCGCTGAGCCCGACTGGCTCTCGGCAGCACGGAACAGGGCTCCCACGTCGGAGAAGTTGAACCGCGACACATCGAAGGTCGACTGGTCGACGTACTGCTGATCGGTGACCACCTGGCCGATCTCTCCGTCCCGGTAGGCCCAGGCCACCGGCTTGCGGTCCGTGTCCAGAACGGTGACCGTGACCGTGTTCTTCGTGACCTCCACGGTCACCGCGCGCGTGCTGCCGGCCTGCGCCAGCAGCCGGTCGACCATGGCGACCGCCGCACCGGGTTTGGTGAAGTCGAGCGCCGTCGGTGTGGGGGACGGGGTGGCGGACGAGGAAGGAGAACCGCAGCCCGCGAGCAGGAACCCGCACAGCCAGCCCACGAGGAGCAGCCGCAGCGGGTGGGTGGTCACCCGTCGAGGGTAGCGCGACGGCCAGGAATGGGCAGACTTGACCCGTGTACGACCTCACGCTGCCTTCGGACGTCCTCGCGCCGCTGCTGGTCGGGGCCCTGGTGAGCAATCGCGGAGTCACCATCCAGCTCACCGAGGTGGAGGCCTACGCTGGCGCCGAGGACCCGGCTGCGCACGCCTACCCAGGGCCGCGTCCCCGTACCCGCGACCTGTTCGGCCCGCCCGGCACGCTCTACTGCTACCTGTCCCACGGCCTGCACATCTGCGGCAATGTGGTCTGCGGGACGACCGGCTTCGGCTCCGCGATCCTGTTGCGGGCCGGCCGGGTGGTGGACGGGCTGGACCTCGCCCGCGCGCGTCGCCCCGGCGTCGGCGACGTGGGCCTCGCCCGCGGGCCGGGGAACCTCGGCCGCACCCTCGGCTGGACGCTGGCGGACTCGGGTCGCAGGTTCGGGACGGACGGGCTGGGCCTGTCGCCCGGAGCCGCTCCGGGCGCGGTGCTCGCCGGTCCGAGGGTCGGCGTGAGCGTGGCGCACGGCCGCCCCTGGCGGTTCTGGGCGGACGGCGACCCAACGGTGTCTGCGTATCGGCGCAGCCCCCGGATCGTCCCGGGACGCCACGACTGGTGACCCGTCGCCGGGCGGCTCCGGGTGGCGTCACCGCCGACCGTTGCTCCTACCGCTCAGTTCGGTGCGTCTTCGTCCGGTGGCGGGAGAGTGGCGGTGGGGCCGTCCGCTCCGTGCTCGTCGGCCAGGGACGCCGGTCGTGGCTCGCCGGCGGCCTCGTCCTCGACCAGTTGGTCGATGACGGCGTGTTCGGCGTCCCACTGGCCGCTGCGATGGGCGGTCCGGGAGACCAGGTGGCCTGACACCGGGGCGGTCATCACCTGCATCAGCACGGCGAGGCCGAGCATGGTGAACACCTTCGCGTCCCGCAGGATGAGCGTGGCTCCGGCCAGCACGAGCAGGAGGCCGAACACGGACGGCTTGGTTGCGGCGTGCATCCGGGTGAGCGAGTCGGGGAAGCGGGCCAGCCCCAGCGCGGCGGCGAGGCAGAACAGGGCGCCGGCGGCCAGCGCCAGCGCGCCGAGGACGTCGAGGACCTCAGTCATCCGCATCCTCCGACCGCATGGCCTGCCGGCGGTCGAACAGCCGGCGCACGCCTTCGGACGAGGCGATCAGGCGGGCCACGCCGACGGCCCCGGTGAAGCCGATCAACGACAGGCCGAGCAGGATCGGCAGACCGGTCGCGTTGCCCGCGAAGGCCGAGTAGACGCAGACCGAGGCGATCACGATCGCCACCATCACATCCGAGGCGATGATCCGGTCCATGGACGTGGGGCCGGTGACCATGCGCCAGAGGGTCAGGGCCGCCGCCGTCGCCAGCAGGGCGACGGCCACGGCGAGCACGATCGTCATGTCTCCACCGCCTCGATGTCGGCCCGGCCGCCGAACGCCCTGACAAAGCGACGTTCGAGCGCGAGGGCATGCTCGCGCTGGTGTTCGATCGCTGATTCGTCCGGCAGGTCGAACACGTGCAGGTACAGCAGGCGGGGATGTCGCCGGGTCTCGACCACCAGGGTGCCCGGAACGATCGAGACCAGCTGAGCGACGGCCACCTGGTACAGGTCGTTGTTGGTGCGCAGTTCCACCCTGATCACCCCTGGCCTGATCTCGGGCCGACGCCGGAAGGCGACCGCGGCCAGATGCACGGACGCGACCGCCAGATCCCTGATCTGGAGCACCACCAGCACCACGACCCACCACGGGTGGATGCGGCCGTAGTACCGGATCGGGGGGAGCCAGAACACGACGGTGACCAGCCAGCCCAACGCCAGCCCGAAGAGGATGTTCAGCAGGGACGGCTCACCCCACAGCAGCACCCAGACCGCCGCGAGCAGCACGACCGCCCGGCCCTGGAACCGGAACCGGAGCTTCCGATGGGGCGTGATCATGGCGAGACTCCCGTCAGCACGGCCGTGATGTAGCTCCGGTCGATCAGGGCCTCAGCGGAGCGGGCGACGTAGTCGAACATCGGCCCCGCGGCGACGGTGAACACCAGCGCCAGCGCCACCAGGCCGAGGGTCGAGCCGACCATCAGCCGGGGCAGCAGGCGCCCGGTCCCCGGACGCCGGTAGTACTCGAGCCGCGCGTAGGTCGCGTCCGTCGGCACTCCCCAGAACGCCCGGTTCCACACCTTCGCCATGGCGTAGAGGGTGAGCAGCGAGGTGGCCAGGCCCGCTCCGACCAGGCTCCAGGACATCGGGCTGCCCTGCGCGACTCCGGCCTGGACGAGCGCCAGCTTGGCGACGAAGCCCGACAGCGGCGGAATCCCGGCCAGGTTCATCGCCGGGACGATGAACAGTGCTCCCAGCAGCGGGGAGACCCGGCTGAGGCCGCCCAGCGCATCCAGGGACGTCGACCCTCCCACGCGCTGGATGAGCCCGGCGACCAGGAAGAGCGTGCCCTGGATCGTGATGTGGTGGGCGGCGTAGAAGATCGCGCCGGCCAGGCCGCCGGTCGTGCCGAGCGAGATGCCGAACACCATGTACCCGATGTGACTGACCAGGGTGAACGACAGGATGCGCTTGATCTCGGACTGGGCCACCGCGCCCAGGATGCCGACCAGCATCGTGGCCACGCCGACGACGCCGAGCAGCACGTTCAGCGGGTCGCTGGGGAACAGCAGGGTCTGCGTCCGGATGATCGCGTAGACGCCGACCTTGGTCAGCAGGCCTGCGAAGACCGCAGTGACGGGGGCGGGCGCGGTGGGGTAGGAGTGCGGCAGCCACGCCGACAGCGGGAACACCGCCGCCTTGATCGCGAAGACCACCAGCAGCATCGCCTGCAGGACGCCGCGGACCTCGGGCGGCAACTCGCCCAGCCGGACGGCGAGCTGGGCGAGGTTGACCGTGCCGGTGGCCGCGTAGGTGCTGGCCAGCGCCACGAGGAAGATCGAGGACGAGACCAGGTTCACCACCACGTACACGCTGCCGGCCCGGATCCGGTCCCTGGTGCCGCCCATGGTCAGCAGCACGTAGGAGGCGAAGAGCAGCAGCTCGAAGCTGACGAACAGGTTGAACAGGTCGCCGGCGAGGAAGGCGTTCGACACCCCGGCGACGAGCAGCAGGAAGGTGGGGTGGAAGATCGACACGGGGGTCTCCCGCTGCACCTCGTCGTAGTCCTGCCCGGTGGAGTACACCAGAACCGCCAGCGAGACCAGCGCGGCCACGAGCAGCATGAGCGCGGCGAGGCGGTCGGCGACCAGGACGATTCCCAGCGGCCACGGCCAGTCGCCCACCCACAGCACCAGCGTTGCGGTGTCGGTGATCCAGACCAGGACTCCCGCCACGACGCAGACGGCCGCCACGGCGCTCACCGAGATCGCGCGCTGTACCCGTGGATGGCGTCCGGTCAGGAAGGTGGCGCCCGCGCCAAAGAGGCAGATCAGGACGGGCACGGCGAGCAGGTTGTTCATTCGCTCACCGCGTCCTCGCCGGAGTCGGAGAACCCGAGTTCCTCGTAGCTGCCCGACGTCTGGTCGGCCTTCGCCCGAGCGGCGATCCGGGCGTCCTCGACGTCGTCGGCCACCTCGTCGTCACCGTTGATCTGGAAGCTCCGGTACGCCATCGTCATCACGAAGGCAGCCACGGCGAGCGTGATCACGATCGCGGTCAGCACCATCGCCTGGGGCAACGGATCGCTCATCAGCTCCGCAGGGGTGAGTCCGATGATCGGTGCCCCGCGCGCCGGTCCGGAGGCCACGAGGAACAGGATGTTCACCCCGTTGCTGGCCAGCACCACACCGACGAGGATCCGGGAGAGCGACCGTTCCGTGATGAGGTAGAAGCCGCAGGCGATCAACACGCCGGCGACCACCGCGAGCACCAGGTTCGCCGTCATTGCGCCCACTTCCTGCCGGGGATGGCATGGGTGGACTCCGGCTCCGGCGCAGGCGTCAGCTCGTCCCTGGCCTGCGCGTCGATCCCGCTGCCGAGGCTGCGACCCAGGTCGAGCATCATGCCGAGCACGACCAGGTACACCCCGATGTCGAAGACCGTGGACGAGACGAGGTGGATGTCGCCCAGCAGCGTCCAGTCGCCCCAGGGCGTGGCAAGGTGGTCCCAGCCGGGCACGTGGACGTGCAGGTCGTAGCTCTGGAAGATCACGCCGCCGACGGCGAGCGGCGAGATCGCGGCGAGGACGGCGACCACGAGGCCGCCGCCGATCAGCGCCCCTGCGGGAACCGGCATGGCCTCGTCCAGCTCCTGGCTGCCGCCGGCGAGATAGCGGATCAGCAGGGCCGTTCCCGCAACCAGGCCACCGGCGAAGCCTCCGCCGGGCAGGTTGTGGCCGGCCACCAGCAGGTAGACCGAGACCACGACCATCACCGGGAACAGCAGTCGGGTGACCACCTCGAAGATCAGCGAACGCTCGTGTGCTGGCAAGGACCTGCTGCCCTGCAACCAGCCGCGGCCGACGCCCTTCGGTGACGGTTCGGCCCGCTGCAGGCGGGAGTTGCGTCCGCGCAGGAAGATCAGGCTGGCCACCCCGGTCGCCGCGATCCCCAGTACGGAGATCTCGCCGATGGTGTCCCACGCCCTGGTGTCGACCAGGACGACGTTCACGATGTTGTTGCCGTAGCCGAACGACTTCGCCACCTCGGGATAGTCGATCGAGACCGGGGCGGCGGTCCGCGAGCCGAGCATCAGGAGCGACACGAGGGTCACGCCGAGCCCCAGCGCCGCCGCGATCAGCACCCGCCACCAGCGGGCGGACTGCAGCGGGCGTTCGGTGAAGAACTTCGGCAGCTTGCGCAGGACGAGCAGGAAGACCAGCAGCGCCACGGTCTCAACGAGCACCTGGGTGAGCGCGAGGTCTGGAGCGCCGTGGAACAGGAACAGCAGCGCGGTGCCGTAGCCGGTGACCCCGAGCAGCAGGATCGCGCGGAGCCGGCCGCGTGAGAACGCGACCAGGACGGCCGCCACGACCATGAGGAGGCCGACGAGCACCTGCCCTGCGTTGTCCGCGAATCGGACGGACGGCCAGTGGACGACCCGGGAGAGCGCGAAGAAGACGCTGGCCACGAGCACGAGGAGGATGGTGCCGACGTAGCGCGCCAGTGAGCCGCTCTGGGTGCGGTCGGTGACCTCGACCGCGAGGCGGTCCAGGCCGGCCATCGTGGCGCGATAGAAGTCGACCGCTCCCCGTACGGCGGGAAACGTCTGCTGGATGGCCGTGATCCGGTCGCGCTGCCAGAACAGGAGCGCGCCGGTGAGGATCGCGATGGCCGACAGCAGGAGCGGGACGCCGGGCTCGGGCAGCAGCGTCAGGCCGTGCCCGTGCCTGCCGACCGGCAGGGTGTCGGCGTAGCCGGAGAGCGCGCTCGTCAGGGGCGTGCCGAAGAAGCCGCCGGCCAGGCTGGCCGCGCCCAGCAGGACCGGAGCGGCGACGAACCCCGGCGCCGGACGGTGCTGGACGAGGGAGGTGGGCGTCCCGGTCCTGGTCCAGAAGGCGCCCCACCAGAAGCGCAGCGAATAGGCGACGGTGATCGCCGACCCGGCCACGACCACGCCGACCAGGGCCCAGCCCGCCAGTGGACCCATTCCCGTGCCATCGCCGTCGAGCGCGAGGTTGGCGATGCCCTCCAGCCCGGCCTCCTTGGCAATGAAGCCCAGTGTCGGTGGCAGGCCGGCCATGGATGCCGCGGCGAGCGCGGCCACGGTCGCGGTCACGGGAAGCTTGCGGCCCAGGCCGCTGAGCCCACTGATCAGCCGGCTGCCCGCGGAATGGTCGACGACGCCGACGACGAGGAAGAGCGTGGCCTTGAACAGGGCGTGCGCCACGACCATCGCCAGGCCGCCCAGTGCGGCCGCCTGACTGCCGGTGCCCAGCAGCAGCACCAGCAGGCCCAACTGGCTGACCGTGCCGTACGCGAGGAGCAGTTTGAGGTCGTCCTGCCGCAGGGCCCGCCAACCGCCGAGGAACAGGGTGGCGGCGCCCAGCACCCAGACCGCAGGTCGCCAGCCGGGCGCCGAGGCCAGCACGGGTGCGAGCACCGCGACCAGGTAGACGCCGGCTTTCACCATGGCCGCCGCGTGCAGATAGGCCGAGATCGGCGTGGGCGCCGCCATCGCGCCGGGCAGCCAGAAGTGGAACGGCACCAACGCCGACTTGCTCAGCGCGCCCACCAGGATCAGCAGGGCGGCCACCGTCACCAGTGGTCCGGAGGGCTGGGCGGCGAGGATCGCGGCCAGGCTGAACGTTCCCGCCACCTGGGCGAGGGCGATGAAGCCGGCCAGCATCGCCAGGCCACCGGTGGTGGTCACGATCAGGGCAGTGAGCGCCGCGGACCGGTTGGCCCTCCGCGTCGGGTCGTGACCGATCAGCAGGTAGGAGAAGACGGTGGTCAGCTCCCAGAAGACGTAGATGGCCACGAGATCGTCCGCGGTGACCAGGCCGATCATCGCCGCGCAGAAGGCGGTGAGCAGACCGACCACTCGAGCCTGTGGAGGATCTCCGGCGAAGTACCAGCGGCAGTAGGCGAGCACGAGGGCGCCGATGCCCGTGACGACCAGGGCCAGCACCCACTGCACGAGGCCGATGCGGAAGGTGAGCCCGACCCCGAGGCCCGGAATCCACGGGACCGACTGCTCGACCGTCGTCCCCGCGAGCACTCCGGGGCCGAGCGTGAGCAGCCAACCGAAACCGACGGCGGGTGCGAGCGCCGCGAGCAGGAAGGCTCGCTGCCCGAGGAGGCGGGCCAGCCACGGCGCGACGACCGCCAGGCCCAGGTGGGCGGCGATCAGGGCCATCGGCATGGGTACCTCCGTCCGGGGGTTTTCCTACCTTACCGGGCGAGCGTTACCGGCGTATGAACGCCTGGGGGCAAGGCGAAGGCCGGACCAAGTATGAGTTGGTCCGGCCTTCAAGTTCGTCCGGAGCGGGACGCTCACCGAACCCGTCCAGCGCGCCTGCCCACCCCCCGTCCCGGGGGTTCCTGCGGATTGCTCCGCCGGATGAAGGACCGCGATTGCCGTCCGGCCGCTGACCCGGTTTCCGATCCCTTGCGGGTCCGGCTCCGCGATCTGCGTAGGACATTTCTACGCCCGGCGAGGGGGGCGCGCAAGCGGTTTCGAGGAAGTTCGGGAGCAGATTTTTCCGAGCTTGTCACAGGCTCAACAGGCGTCCCACCTGGCGCACTAGCAACAGATCGCGTCAACATGAAAGCCGGACCATCTCATACCTGGTCCGGCCTGACTCCATGTCTAGTGGGTGCGGCACGCGCGTCCCGGTAGCGACACGCGGGGACGGAGGAAAAGCCGTCCCAAGACGCTTTCCGAACCCTCTGTTCCGGCCCCGGATCCTGAGTAGGGTGTCGAGTACCTCCCCAACGTCGGGGTGGTTCGAACCACTGAGTGGAACGAGGTAACTCATGATCGAACAGAGCCAGGGCGACACGCTCGTGAACCCCGGGGACACCACCGTCACTGTGAGCCGGTCGGTGTCCAAACCTGTCAAGGAAATCTGGAAGCTACTGGCGACTCGCGAGGGTGCCGAGGCCCTTCTCGGGGCCGGTGGCGAACTCGGCGACAAGGGCGACAGTTGGCACGCGTCGGACGGCACGTTCGGCGTCGTCCGGTCCTTCCATCCGCTGGAGCAGATCCGGTTCAGCTGGCACGCAGCTGAAGAGGCCCCGAAGACGATCGTCGAGGTCGACCTCGCCCCGGCCGATGACGGCACCCGGGTCGAGATCCGGCACGAGCACATCCCCACCTATTTCGACTCGGCCGCGCTCACCCGCAAGTGGGAGAAGGCCCTGGAGAAGCTCGCCGCCGCCGCAGGTTAGGGATCGTCGGGACCCTGGCCCGCAGCGTGGCGGACGGGATCCCGGCTCGGGTCCTGATCCGCTGCGCCGCTGACTCGAGCGCGCCACCCGCCGGCGCGGACCGCTTGGTCCCGCCGACGTGGTGGCGTTCGTGCCTTCTGCGCCACCGCATGCTCCCTGAGCCCACCGCATGCTCCCTGAGCCCACCGCGTGCTCCCTGAGCCCACCGCGTGCTCCCTGAGCTTGACGAAGGGCGTGTCATCCCGAGCTCGACCACCGTCGTCCCGGTCTTGACCCGGGATCCCGCGAGTTACGCCGCTACATTGGTGCAGAAATCCCGGCTGCCCGGACGCCGCTCGTGTGGCGATGGCGTCAGGCGCTGACCGGGTAGCGGGACGCGGCCCTCGCCCGCGCCCGGGCGGCCTCTACCTCACGGTTCTTCGGCGGCGCGGAACTCACCAGGTGGTCGAGCAGGTGCTGGGTGGCGTGCGCGATCTCGTCCACTGCTTCGTCGAACGCCTCCTGATTGGCCCGGGACGGACGCGTCGTCCCCGCGATCTTGCGGACGTACTGCAGCGCGGCGGCATGGACCTCCGCGCTGGTCGCGGCAGGCTCGAAGTTGTGCAGGGTGTGGATGTTGCGGCACATGCCAGCCGACCGTAGCCGCGGTCTGCCGGGAGCCCAAGGGGGTTCTTCTGCTGACCGACCCGCCAGGCCAGCGCCGCAGACGCTCCCGAAATTCGTCCGCGCTGCCGAAATTTCGGCAGCTTCTGCGCTTTTCGGCAGCGTCTGTGGCGAGTCCCGTTACTCCCCGGGCGGCGGGTTCGTTGAGGAGCGATGGATGATCGTGCACGGCTCGTAGGTGCGCGAGGGCAGGCTGCCCACCGTCCGGTCGAGGGTGTGCTGGGCGGCGATCCGGCCCATCTCGTAGAAGGGGATCCGCACGGTCGTGAGCGCAGGGGAGAGGTCGGCGGCGAGCGGCTCGTCGTCGTAGCCGACGATCGAGACGTCGTCCGGGATCCGCAGACCCAGCCGCCCGAGCGCGATATAGGCGCCGGTGGCCATCTGGTCGTTGCCCATCAGCAGGGCGGTCGGCGGCTTCTTGCCGCGCATCGCGTGACGGGCGATCTCGTAGCCGCTGTCGACGCGGTAGTTGCCGAGGTAGATCGGGCAGCGGGACGGGTCGAGTCCGGCCGCCTCCAGGCCCTCCCGGAAGCCCTTGATCCGCATCTTCGTGGCCCAGGCGGCGTCGCGTCCGGCGATGAAGGCGATCCGGCGGTGGCCCATAGCCAGAACGTGCTCGACGGCCGCGCGTCCGCCGGCGATCTCGTCGGGGAGAATGGCCGGCAGCCGTCCGTCGGCCGTGAACGCGTTGACCAGCAGCGTCGGTGTGGTCGGCGGGACGTCCGGGAACTCCACCTGGCGGGTGCCCATCGCGGCGAAGATGAGCGCGTCCACCTGCCGATCGAGCAGGTCGTCGACGGCGGCGCGAAGGCGGCTGGGGTTGCGGGTGGTGTTCACCATCAGCAGCAGCGACCGCCGCTCCCAGGCGAGGTCGTGGATGCCGGCGATCATCGG
>DAIPJC010000060.1:0-1203 GCA_036770475.1 Propionicimonas sp.
GTACTCGCCCGACCACGGGCCGACGATCGGACGGTGACGCGATGGTCTCCCAACGCGAACGCCGCGCCGATCCCTACCCGTTGACCTGGGAGATCCCCGCAGCGGTCTTCGCCGGGTCACTGCTGGCCCTCGTCCTCGGCGTCCACCTCGGACGCGGCCTGGCAAACCTGGCGGCTGGTGCCGGGTGGGCCTGGCCCGTCCCGACCGTGCTGTTCAGCAGCGCGATCGGCGTCCTCCACGGGGAGCCGGGCGCCGGCCTCCACGACGTCACCCCGCTCGCCCCACCGGAAGCGCTGCTCGCGTGGGTGTTCGCGGTCGAACTGATCGTCATGGTCGCCTACGTCGTGCTGATCTGGCTGTGCCTTCACCGTTGGGGTCCGAACCGCACGCTCGGGGTCGCCAGCGTGGATGAAGCCCGCCGACTTCTTGGCCGCCAACGGCTGTACACCGCCGGGAAGGTGATCCGACCTGACCTGTACGGCAGGAAGGCGAAGCAATGAACCGGCGCGATCCCTGTCAGGTCGGTTGGCCGATCGGCCACGCCCAGGAACCCCGCGGAGCCGGCGAACTGTGGTGCCGGTGGGACCGCACCGCCGGCGTCGTCGGCCCGCAAGGCTCCGGCAAGACCCTCGACCTGCTCATCCCCGCCTTGCTGGCCGCGCCCGGAGCTGCGCTCGTGACACTGACCAAGGCCGACGACCTGCTGTTGTCGCTGCCTGCCCGCACAGCGGACGGCCGACCGTGTGTTGTGCTCGACCCGTTCAGTCTCGCACCCGGCCTGCCCGAACTGGTGTGGGACCCGATCGTCGGCTGCATCGACCCGTTGCTGGCGGAGCGTCGGGCGAAGGCGTTCACCGCCGGCACGATCAGCGCCACCATCGCCTCCGGGCAGAGCGATCCTGCTGCGAGGTTCTACGCCGCCGAGGCTGCCAAGGTCATCCAGGCGTTCTTCCACGCCGCCGCGCTCACCGGACGCACGATCGAGCATGTTCTGGAGTGGATTGCCCACCCGACCGGCACCACCGAACCCGGCGAGATCCTGCGCGAGCACCCGCACGCCGCCCGCTTCTGGGCCGGACTGCTCAACGGCGCTCTGAACGGCGACCACCGCACCGTGGGCAACACCATCACCACCTGCCAACAGGCCCTCGCCCTGTTCTTCCAACCCGACATCCGCGACCGCTGCATCCCCTCCGAGGACCG
>DAIPJC010000060.1:1303-18593 GCA_036770475.1 Propionicimonas sp.
TCGCCCTGTTCTTCCAACCCGACATCCGCGACCGCTGCATCCCCTCCGAGGACCGCCCCGCAACCGACGTGGCCGACGTGATCAAGCAGCGCGGGACCTTCTACCTGCTCGGACGCGAAGACCCCTACGCCTCCGCCTCCCCACTCATGACAGCGATCACCGAGCACATCCTCGACACCGCACTCGTCCTGGCAAACCAGTCGGAGTGGGGCCGGCTCTGCCCACCCATGCTCGCCTGCTTGGACGAGCTTCCATCCACCGCACCACTGCCGACGCTGCGCACCCGGATGGCCAACGAACGCGCGCTCGGGATCTCGTTCGTCTACGCCGCCCAGACCTGGCGCCAACTGACCTCGATCTTCGGCCAGGACGAAGCCCAAGCCCTGTTCGGGCTCACCAACGTCATGGTCGTCTTCGGCGGCTCCAAGGACGTCGGCTTCAACCGCGACATCTCCGAACTCACCGGCACCGTCCGCGTCGCCCGCTCCGGCTGGAACACCGCCCGCGGCGGACGCAACATCTCCGCCGACGACATCCCCGTCCTCCGCCCCGAAGAAGTCCGCCAACTCCCCGAACGCCAAGCCCTCGTCGTCGCCGAGAACGGCAAACCGGTCATCGCCAAACTCCACCGCTGCATCGACGGCCGGGCCGGACGCAAGCTCCTTGACGGACAGCGGACGCTGCGGGAGCAGCTCACATCCACAAGGAACGCCCAGCCCTCTGCGTCCGATCGTGCAGCGTCGGCCGTCGCCGAAGCCAGCCGTCGGAACCTGGCAAACAGGTAGCCCATGACCGAGAACCGCAACGCCGAAGGTTTCCTGGTCCTCCCGTTCCCGCAACCGGGCCCAGTGATTCGCAGGCTCTACCGGCACTGGTGGACGGTCGAGAACGGCACCCCGCTGGAGCAGGACAAGGCCAGAGAGCGCCCCGCCGGTCGCCCCTGGGATCCAGCCACGCTCGGCACCGGCGGGGAGCGTCTGGAACTGTGGCGCTGGCTGGAAGACGTCGTGCGGTGGTTCAACCACGAGTACGCGTGGGACACCAGCCAGGTCATCCCCGACTGCTGGCCTGACCACCCTCACCTCGTCCACGAGATCGCCGTCCTGGCCGACGCTCGCCGACGGGCAGGTACCAGCCCCAACTCCGGCGCCCTCGAAGAGTGGCACCGGGTGTGCGTGCCCTGGTTCCTCGACCGCATGCAGAAGAGCATCAAAGCCCACTGCGAAGAGCGCCACCAGGCATGGCCCGCCCGGGCACGCTACGCACGTCACGTCAGCCAGGAGAGCTTCACCCTCCGCAACCTCCGCACCATCGAGGACGTCGAAGCGGTCGGTCTCGCCACTCGTAGTCCATGGACTGATGATGTGGGCGGTGATCGGATCAACGTGGTCACAGGCGAGGTTCGCAACACCGCCGAGAACGCAGAGGTCCTTCCAGTAGAGGGGAAGCAGTGATCAAGGTTGTCCCGAGCGAGGACGTGCCGGGCGGGATGAACTGCCCGATTCGATGCGCCGACCGCCGTAGCTGGGACATGGTTGAGCAGCGAGGCATGGGGGACGTTGAGCGAACTGACGGACGGGTGCAGGAGTGAGGTCCTCAACCGGAGCGAGGACGGCTACAGGCCGGTCCCGATTCCGGCGCGTGATGCGGAAGTCGTCGATGCCAAGCGTTCCATCACGGCTCGCCGGCGCCGCACGGCTGTGTCATTCAGGCTGGCCTTGGCCGGCGAAAGACCGTCACCAGAGATAGCGCTTGATGAACCGTTCCTTGGTCGGGCCAGCATGTGCGAACGCGGCGTCCACGACGTCTTCGATGGTAGAGGCGCGGAACGAGGCCCCCTCGTCCTCGAGTACATCGGCGTAACGTCGGGCGGCGTCAGCGAAACTCACGTTGCGGCTGGGGTAGACCAAGACGTAGCGGGACTGGGCCGTCCACTCGCCCGGCTGGGTCCGCATCGAGAGCACCAGCAGGTGGTCGCGCCAGACTTGCCGAAGGTCGGTGCTGAGGACTGCGTCTTTCCACCCGGCCCGGAAGACGCCTGAAGCCTCAGCGATAGCGACCAGAAACTCCGTCTGCTCTTGGTAGCGTGCGAACCGAGCCGCATCGGCTGGGCTCGGGACTGACCCCTTTGCCGAATGCTCGTGGTACTTCGTTTCGATCCCGACGACCGTGCGAGCACAACCGGCCTGCCCGAGGCGAAGCGCAACGTCGAATGCGGTGCGGTCGCGCGTGTACTTGGCGGAGCGTCTGTCTGGGGACCATTCGAAGATGATGTCCGACGATCCGGAAGCCGGAACTCCGAACAGTTGGGCGAGCCTCACGCGAGAGACCTCGTTCTCCTTGAGTGATGCCTCCCCGAACAGATTGAACGCCATCGGCATCGAGGAGAGCAGGTCGCGCCTCAGTCGTTCACCATCCAGCGTCTCGTGGTCCTGCTTCTCCCGCATCCGAGCCTCGGCGACCTCACGAATGGCCGGCGAAAGGAAGTTGGCTCCAGCATTCGCGTCGGCGCCGGTGAGCTTGGTCCCGTTGGAAATGTCCTCGGGCGGGATGTCAGGGTGGGTTCGGCGGCCCTTGTGCGTGCCGAAGGACTGGATCGACAACTCGTCGACAGCCCACCGGTGCTGGCGCCAGCGCGCCTCGCGTCTGAACGCGGTCATCTCGAGGCCGCCGACCTTGTCGATGTTGAACCAACATCCGGCGTCGAGGAGATCCTGCTCGTCGGGATAGTTCACGGCTGACCTCCTAGTTCGAGGACGACCGCGAGCAACCGCGGCAGCCGTCGTCCTACCTTCTCGTAGGCGGTCGCCAGGTTGATTCGGTTGCCGCTGATCGACCAGACGTCGCCCGTGTTCGTGTCGAACGCGACCTCCAGGTCGCGTGCGGCTGCACGCCAGTACGCGAACCGCGGCTCACCATGCGAACTGTCGGCCTTGGCGGCGCGCTCACGGATCTCCGGATAGGCCTCAAGCCACTCGGCAGGACCGGCACCGTAGCCAGAGGTATCCAGCGCTCCCATGGTGATCTCCACCGGATCCGCGAACGTGTGCAGGCCTGCGAGCGCAGAAAGGATCCGGTACACGAGCACACGCGGGGTGGATGCTGATACTCGCCCGACCGGCGAGAGACCAGCGGAATCCTCGAGGGCTTCGACGAGGCTCCACATGTCGCGCCGAGCGACCTCATCCCACGGCAGTGGCTCCCAGCGAATCTCCGCTCCATCGTCGCGGCCATGGACCTGGATGGTGCCCTCGCGGTTGAGCATGATGACGCAGCCACGTCCGTTGCGGAGCGCGAGCACGTCGTACTGGCCGCCACCAGGATGCTCACGTCGGACGACGAGGTTCGGATGCCGGCGAGCCAGCAAGGCAGCCAACCTCCACGATGCCACCTCGACCACAGTCCGTTCGATCACCCGAGCAACCCTAAAGGCTGAGGAGCGCCCGCTGGCGGCGGCAGGCCGGACACATTATGCCGCCACTCACACTTCACCTGGGACGCCTACACCGCGATCTTCACCGACCCGACCAAGGTGCGGTTCTTCGTGAACAGCTATTTCGTCTCCCTGTCGGTGACGGTGCTGACCCTGCTCGTCGCGGTGCTGGCAGCCTTCGCCCTGAGCCGTTACGAGTTCCCGCTCAAGCGGGTGCTGAACGTGGTGATCGTCAGCGTCCAGGCTGTCCCGCCGATCACGCTACTGATCCCGTACTTCGGCCTGATCGTCTTCCTCGGGCTCTACAACACCTACCAGGGCCTGATCCTGACCTATCTGGTGTTCACGCTGCCCTACGCGATCATCATGATGACCGGCTACTTCAACACATTGCCCAGAGAGCTGGACGAAGCCGTGAAGGTCGACGGCGGCTCGTCCTGGACGGCGCTGTGGCGGATCCTCGTTCCCGTCTCGGTGCCGGGCATGGTCTCGGTCGGGATCTACACGTTCATGATCGCGTGGAACGAGTACCTCTTCGCCCTGACCCTCACCAAGACGCCGGAGATGCGGACGGTCCCGATCGGCATCCAGCTCCTGATGGGGCAGCACTCGTACGAGTGGAACCAGATGATGTCGATGTCGATCCTCGGCTGCATCCCGATCCTGCTCCTCTTCCTGTTCTTCCAGCGCTACTTCATCGGCGGCATGACCGCCGGCGCCGTGAAGAACTGATCGCCCACATTCCCACCCACAAGAAACAATCAAGGAGAAACCACATGCTTACCAACGGTGACGGCGTTCTGAAGGTCGCCAACGAGGCGGGCTTCGCCGTTCCGGCCTTCAATATCAGTGACTACGCGATGTTCGCCGGGATCGCGGAACTGCGTGAGGAACTGCAGGCTCCGTGGATCGTCGCCATTCATCCGGACGAGTACGACCACATCGGGCCGGACATGATCAAGGCGATCCTGGCCCGCGCGTACCGCTCGTCGGTGCCGATGGCGATTCACCTCGACCACGGCGGCACCTACGAGCAGGTCCTCACATCGATCCAGAACGGCTACACGTCCGTGATGATCGACGCGTCGGTGAAGCCGTTCGAAGAGAACGTGGCGATCACGAAGAAGGTCGTGGAGACCGCGCACGCCGTCGGGTTGTCTGTGGAGGGCGAACTCGGCACCATCGGGGCCAACGACTCCTACGGCGAGTCCGGTGCCACCGAGGTCATCCACACCACGCCGGAGGACGCGGTGACGTTCGTCGAGCAGACGGGTGTGGACAGTCTGGCGATCGCCATCGGCACCTTTCACGGGCTCTACCCCGCGGGGATGAAGCCCGAACTCAAGCTCGACCTGCTGAAGGAGATCAAGGCGGCCGTTCCGATCCCCCTGGTGCTGCACGGAGGCTCGAACAACCCCGACCGTGAGATCGGCATCGCCGCGCGCACAGGCATCAACAAGATCAACATCTCCTCCGACATCAAGGTCGCCTACCACTCGAAGATGCGCGAGGTGCTCGGGGATGATCCGAAGCTGCGCGAGCCGCTGATGATCCAGCCGGCGTGCGTGGAGGCGATGAACGTCGTGGCCGCGCAGAAGATCGAACTGTTCGGAGCGGCGGGCAAGGCGGAGCTCTACCGCTGAGCCGGCCGGAGAGGGAAAGCGGGAGCGATGGCCCACGAACTGGTCCTCGGGCTGGGCGGAACGGTCGACTTCGAGGTCGCCTGGGACGCCACCGGGCTGGAGGAGTTGGCCCGGCGCACGGGGATCCGGCTGGCCGACTTCGACGCCGGGGTTCCGATCGAGGATGAGCGCTCCCTGCTGTGCTCGATCCTCGCGTTCGTGCGCGACGGGGTCGGGGGAGAGCGGTTCATTGCGTCCTCCGACCTAGCCACCTCTTTCGCCTCGCGCTTCCCGACCAAGGTCACGCTCGGAGGGACCTGTGTCCGGGCAGCCCTGGCGATCGCCCGGCTCGGCGTGCCGAGCCTGGTGCACCTGGTCAGTATCGATGAGAACGTACGCCGGTTGCTGCCGCCGGCGGTCGACTATCTCTGCAGTGCGACGCAGGACTCACTGGACCCGCACCTGATCATCCAGTTTCCCGCGGGCGCGACCGTG
The DNA here is from genome assembly GCA_036770475.1 of Propionicimonas sp. Classification (GTDB taxonomy): domain Bacteria; phylum Actinomycetota; class Actinomycetes; order Propionibacteriales; family Propionibacteriaceae; genus Propionicimonas. The sequence continues at coordinate 6,854 of DAIPJC010000060.1, forward strand.
CGGCTCGGGGACGGTGAGGTGAGGGCCGAACACCCCAACCGGATCATCTACGTCAACGACCCGCCCAACCGCGACCTCCTGCTGAGCCCGCGGCTGCCGGACGCGCTCGCGGGCGCCAGGGCCTTCCTGCCCTCGGGTTTCAACGTGATGCGGGATCCAGCGCTCCTGCGCGAGCGGCTCCGCTTCCTCTCCGACGCGATGGCCCGGCTGCCAGTGGTTGCCCTGGCCTTCTACGAGGACGCGGGCTTCCACGACAACGCGGTGCGGGCGATCGTCAGCGCCGAGTTCCGTGGACGCATCGACGTGCACAGCCTCAACGAGGACGAACTGCAGTCCTATCTCGGACGTCGCGTCGACCTGCTGGACGTGGACGACGTGGGCGAGGCGCTGGCCGGGTTCCGGCGCTTCGCGATCGCGCCCACCGTGGTCGTGCACACCAAGTACTGGTCGCTGGCACATGGGGACCACGCCGCCGCCTTCGTTGACGCTCTCGCCGGCGGCATCGACCTGGCCAGCACCCGGTACTGCTACGGCGATGACTTCACCCCCGCGGACCTGCGCACGGTCCGGGGGCTCCCCAGGCACCCGGGCGGGTCCGCCTTCGCCGTCCGGATCGGCGACCGACTCGGTGATCAGGTGCGGTGCGTGCCAGGACGCCTGCTGGAGGTGGCCGCGCCGACCACGATCGGGCTCGGGGACACCTTCGTCGGTGGCTTCCTCGCCGCCCACGTCGGCGGCCAGGGCTGGGCGGAGAACGGGCTCGCGACGTCCGAGGGGGCGTCGTGCTGAAAGCCATCCCTGCGCTGCTCACCCCGGAGTTGCTGTGCACGCTGGCGTCCATGGGCCACGGGGACCGGCTCGCGATCGTCGACCGGAACTACCCGTCCGCCTCCTCTGCGCCCCGTGTCCATCACCTCGCCGGCGCGGACACCGCGTCCGCGGCCAGGGCGATCCTCGCGTTGTTCCCCGTCGACACCTTCGACGAGCCGGCCGTGTTCCGGATCACCCCCACCGGACAGCCGGACGCACGCTTCGAGGCTCACGACGAGTTCCGGGCGGAGGTCGAGGCCGCAGAAGGCAGAGAGGTCGAGGTCGAGCCGGTCGAACGCCTGGCCTTCTACGAACTCGCGCGCTCGGCCTACGCGATCGTCCAGACGGGGGAGCCTCGGGGCTACTCCTGCTTCGTCCTGGTCAAGGGGGTGCCGTAGAACCCGTCCCCTGACCGGCGCGGGCCGGAAACGGGCTATCCTCGCGTCCACGCCAAGGAGGGGTATGCACGCGACGACGGCTGAACTGATCGACGCCGGGCGGGCGCTCCGCGCGCGGGCGGCGCGGTCCGCGATCGGTACCGGGCTGGACTTCGACCGCGATCCGGTCGCGATCCCGAGGCGCAGAACGCGACCCGGCTGGCCGAACTCGTCCCGTTGCGATGGACGCGGATGGCGGCCTCGCCGTTCACGTTCTACCGGGGGGCCGCTGCCGTGATGGCGCACGACCTGGCGTCGACTCCGATGTCAGGGGTGACGGTGCAGGCGTTCGGCGACGCGCACCTGTCCAACTTCGGCCTGTACGCCTCGCCCGAGCGCGCGCTCGTGTTCGACCTGAACGACTTCGACGAGACCCATCCGGGCCCGTGGGAGTGGGATGTCGAGCGGCTGGCGGCCTCGTTCGCCGTCGCCAGCCGGCAGAACGGCTTCGGCGACCGGTGCGCGCACGACACGGCAGCGGCCGCGGCGCGCGCCTACCGGGAGACGATGCTCCGCGCGGCCGGACGCAGCGCGCGCGACCTCTTCCACGACATGGTCACCATCGATGACCTGCTCACCCGCAGCCAGGAGACCGCTGCGGACGGCAAGGTGCGCAGGCAGCGGGCGCGCGAACTCGAGCGCACGGCGACGAAAGCCCGGCGCCGCACCGCGGACCAGGCGTTCGCCAAGCTCGCGGCGACCGGCGTGGACGGCGAGCTGCGGATCGTCCAGCAGCCGCCGCTGATGTTCCGTCCCGACCGGGCGCCGGCGGACCTGCTCGAGGTGCCCAAGCACTACCGCAGCAGTGCGTCCCCCGACGTGGAGTCGCTGCTGCACCGCTACCACGCGGTCGACCTCGCCCTGCGCGTGGTCGGCGTGGGCAGCGTCGGCACCCGCTGCTTCATCCTGCTGTGCCTGGACTCGACCGGTTCCCCGCTCCTGTTGCAGGCGAAGGAGGCGACCGCCTCGGTGCTGGAGCCGTGGACGGCGGCGTCCCGGTACACCCACATGGGCCAGCGTGTCGTCGCCGGGCAGCGGATCATGCAGGCCGCATCCGACCCGCTGCTCGGCTGGACGGAGTCCGAGGGCCGGCACGTTCGCTGCTGGTCGACTATGCGACGATCTGCGGCGGCGTCCTCGCCCGCGCGCACGCCCAGAGCTGCGAGCCGGCGGTCATCGCCGGCTATCTCGGCCACGGGGCGGCGTTCGACAACGCGATCGGGCGGTTCTCGCTCTCCTACGCCGACCAGAACGAGCGCGACCACGCCGCACTGCGGGACGCGATCGCGTCCGGCCGGCTGGAGGCGAGTGAGGGCTGAGCGGTAGCGGGTACGGAGGCCGGCCTTGCCATCGCCTCGCTAATGAGGAGTACCGACAGCACCACCTGTCCCAGCGGCGAGCGGTACGGCTCCAGGTACTGGCCCGTGGCGGCCATCCGGACCAGGCAGACCACGGACGGCCCCGAGAAGCTGTCGACCGGATCGGCCAGCTGACGATGCGGAACCTCGACATCGCCGACTCGCACGCGCGGCTCGAGCAGTACGCGGGCCTCGGCCTCATCGGCGGGGCGACGGATGCCGCAGACGAAGCTCGCCGATGCCGTCGAGGCGGCATCCGAGGCGGCGCATCACGCGCGAAACTCCTCACCACAACTTGCACAGCGGTGTGCAGGTTAGATGTAGGATGGATCGGTGCGCAAGAGTTTCCAAGTCTTCCGGCGTGACGTCACGCGGATCTTCCGCGCGCGCCGGACGTGGGTCATCGTGCTCGGCGTGCTGCTCACCCCGGCGCTCTACGCCTGGTTCAACATCAACGCGTTCTGGGATCCGTACGCCAGCACCGGCAGCATCGGCGTTGCCGTCGTCAACCTCGACGAGGGCGCCCGCGCGGACCTGACAGGACCCGTCGATGTCGGCGCACAGGTCGTCGAACAGCTGCACGACGACCACCAGCTCGGCTGGCAGTTCATGGGCGAAGACGAGGCGCGCGAGGCGGTGCGCTCGGGCGCGGTCTATGCCGCGATCGTCATTCCGCAGAGCTTCAGCTCCGACCTGCTCAGCATCACGACCGGTACGTTCACCCAGCCCGCGCTGACCTACTACGTCAACGAGAAGGCCAGCGCGATCGCCCCGAAGATCACCGACGTCGGCGCCTCCGGCGTCAACAGCAAGATCACGAGCGCCTTCATCGAACAGGTCGCAGAGGCCGCGACGACGGAGCTCAAGGATGCCGGAGATGACATCGCGCTCAAGCTGCTGAACGCCAAGACCGACAGCCTGAACGCCCTCGACGCCACCGCCGCGCAGATCGCCTCGGCGCGCCAGGGCATCACCAACATGAAGGCCGGGCTGGAGAGATCGCGCGGCTCTCTGAGCGGTGCGCGGACGACCCTCACCGACGTCGACACCACCCTCGGCGATGTGCAGACCGCCCTCGGCCAGGCGAAGACGATCGTCGCACAGGCTCAGCGCGACGTGCTCTCGTTCACCGATGCCGCGGCCTCCGCCTACGTGCAGGGCGCGACGCTTCTGGCGGACGCCTCGGCGCAGGCGCACATCTCGGTCACCCAGGTGACGCAGACGCTCGGGCAGGCCTCCGCCCGCATCGATGCCGCGATCGACGACATCACCACCGTGACGGAGGCGAATGCCGCCGCGATCGCGCAGCTGCAGACGCTGCTCGATCAGGGCGGTCTCGACTCGGCGGTGGCACAGCAGCTGCAGCAGGTGCTCACGGCGCTGCAGGAGCAGAACCAGGCCGACCAGCGGCTGCTCGCGGACCTCCAGACGATGAACGCCGACACCGCTGCCGCCGTGCAGTCCGTGCAGCAGACCGCGGACGCCCTGAACACCGCGGTGCAGGGCGCGCAGACGTCGGCGTCGGCCCTGCGCACGGCGCTCACCCAATCGATCCCCTCGCTGACGAGCGCGATGGCGACGCTGTCGGCGAGCGCCGGAGGCTTCTCCACCGCCATCGACGCCCAGCGCGCGCAGCTCACGCAGGCGGCCGATCTCCTCTCCGGTCTCGACACCCAGCTCGTCGCCACCTCGGGGGCGCTCGACAGTCTCGACGGCACGCTCGCCGGCATCCAGACCGGGCTCGGCGACGCACGCACCGACGTGTTGGCGCTCGGCTCGGCATCCTCGTGGAAAGCCCTCGGCACGGTCACCGGGCTTGAGCCGCAGCAGATCGCGCAGTTCATCGCGAGCCCCGTCGACGTCGCCTCGCACGCCGTCTTCCCCGTCTCCTCCTACGGTTCGGCGATGGCGGCGCTGTTCACCAACCTGTCGCTGTGGATCGGCGCGTTCGTCTTGATGGTGATCTTCAAGGTCGAGGTCGACACCGAGGGGGTCGCCCCGATCCGCGTGCGCGAAGCCTACGTCGGTCGCTTCCTGCTGTTCGGCGCGCTCGCGGTGCTGCAGGCCGTCGTCGTGTGCGTCGGCAACCTGATCATCGGGGTGCAGACGGTGAACGCATTCGCGTTCGTGGGCACCGGCATCCTCATCTCCCTCGCGTACGTGAGCATCATCTACGCCCTGTGCGTCGCGTTCGGCCACATCGGGCGGGGGCTGTGCGTCCTGCTCGTGATCATGCAGATCCCGGGAGCCTCGGGCCTCTACCCGATCGAGCTCATGCCGCAGTTCTTCCGAAACATCTATCCGTTCCTGCCGTTCACGTACGGCATCGACGCGATGCGCGAGACGATCGCCGGGTTCTACGGCGCGCACTGGTGGCGCTTCATGGGCGTGCTGGCGATCTTCGTCGTGCTGGCCTGGGTGCTCGGGCTCGTCGTGCGCCGGCGCCTCGCTTACCTCAACCTCCTGTTCAACCGCGAGGCCATCGCCACCGATCTGCTGATCGGCGAGGACGTCGAGATCGTCGGCCGGGGCTACCGGCTCACCGACGTCATCCACGCTCTCGCCGACCGCGGCGAGTTCCGCGACCGACTCGACCGGCGCGCCCGGCCGTTCGCCGAACGGTACCCCGTGCTCCTGCGCATCGCGCTCCTCACGGGGCTCGGGGGCATGGCGGTCCTAGGCCTCATCGCGTGGCTGCTGCACGAGCAGAGCGCGACACTCCTGTTCCTCTGGCTCCTGTGGTGCCTCCTCGTCGTCGCGTTCCTCGTCGTTCTCGAATACGTGAGCCACAGCTTCGAGGCCGCCGCCGAGCTCGCCGGCATGGGCGACGCGGAACTGCGCCCTGCGATGCGGGGCGAGGATGCCACGGCCGGCGCGGTCACAACGATCCCGGTGGCCGCGGACGGGCGGGATGCCCCGGTTCCCGATGCCGCCGAGGGAACGGCCCCGGCGGGCGAAGCTCCCGACCCGCACGCCCCCGATGCGCCGACCGGAACGGACGAATCCGATCCGGACGAGGACGCGCTCACGAAGCTGTCCAGCACGGCCGAGGCAGACGCGGCGCCGGAGCCCGAGCGATCCCCCACCGATCTCACCTCGTCAACCGAGAACCGGCGCGAAGGAAGCGAGGAGGCATGAGCGGCATCCTGCATCTGATCCGTCGCGACCTGCGGCACTCGGTCATGAATGTCATGGCGATCATCGTGATGTTCGGGCTCGTGGTGATCCCTTCACTGTTCACCTGGTTCAATGTGCTCGCCAGCTGGGACCCGTTCGGCAACACCAAGAACCTCACCGTCGCGGTCGCGTCGACCGACGAGGGGTACCGGAGCGACCTCGGTCCGATCCGCCTGAACGTCGGAGAGCAGGTGCTCTCGCAGCTGCGCGCAAACGATCAGCTCAACTGGGTGATCACCTCGGAGGACGACGCGATCGACGGCACGAAGTCGGGCCGGTACTACGCCGCGATCGTGCTGCCGCCCTCGTTCAGCGCCGACATGCTCACTTTCTACGCCGACGGCGCGCAGCGCACCGAACTGGCGTACTACACCAACGAGAAGAAGAACGCTCTCGCCCCGAAAATCACCGGTCAGGGAGCCGAGGGCGTCTCGGCCCAGATCAGCTCGGTGTTCACCAAGACGCTCAGCGACGTCGCGCTCAGCCTCATCTCGTCGCTGTCGGACTACCTGACCGACGCCGACACACAGGCGGCCCTCGCCCGCGTTGAGGCCCGCGTCGGATCGGTCGCGACCCAGTTGCGGGCGGGCGCCCAAACCGCCGACATGTTTCAGGCGCTCGCGGCGGGTACGGTCCCGCTCGCCCAGAGTGCGTCGGCCCTCGTGTCCGGCGCCGGGGCGGCGTACGGCGACGCGTCGGATGCCGCGGGCTCCGGCGCGGGCGCCGCGAAACAGCTGGGCGATGTCCTGCAGTCGGCGACCACCTCGGTCGCCGATGCGCTCCGCAGGACCGCGCAGGGCTACGACGCCGCGGCGGCGAGCGTCGACGATCTGTACGCGAAGGTCGGCACCCGAACCGGCAGTCAGGCCGACGTGCTGACCACGATCGCCGCGCGCGTGCAGCAGCTGATCGACGACGCCGTCTCTCTGCGCACGACGCTCGTCACCGAGGTGCGTCCGCAGCTGCCTCCGGCCGCGCAGCCAGCTCTCGACGACGTCGTCGCCCAGCTCGACCGGGCGATCGCCCGCCAGAAGGAGGTGCACGACTCCCTCGTCCAGGCCGCGTCCGACATCACCGCGGGCAACGCCGCCGCCCAGACATCCCACCAGCAGGTGCGGGACCGCATCGCGCAGGCGATCCAGGCGATCCAGCAGGCGCGGGTCTCGTACACCGGCACCCTCAAGCCGCAGCTGGATGCCCTCGGCTCGACCCTCTCGGTTATCGATGACGACATCGGGGCCGTGCGCGGCGACCTGGCGCAGGCCGCGGCCGGGCTCTCCGGGGCATCCGACTCCGTCGTCGGCACGCTGCGGGGCGCCCAGGCTCTGACCGCGCAGCTCAGTACGACGCTCTCCGACGCCGCGACGAAGTTCGACGGCGTGCAGCAGGCGATCGCCCGCGCCGCCCAAACCGGCGACCTCGCGGGTCTCAGCGAGATCATCGGATCCGACCCGAGCGTGCTCGCGACGTCGCTCGCCGAGCCCGTCCGCGTCGACCGAGTGGAGGTGTTCCCCGTCGTGAGCTTCGGCGCGGGAATGGCGCCGCTGTACACCGTGCTGGCCCTCTGGGTCGGGGCGCTCCTCATGACGGTCGCGATCCGGGTCGACGTCAGCCGTGATGCCCTCCCGGGAGAGCCCGAGCTCTCGCCGACGCAGAAGTACCTCGGCCGCTACGGCATCTTCGCCGCGACCGGCCTCGCGCAGTCGACGCTTGTGATCCTCGGTCTCATCCTGTTCGTGCGCATCGAACCCGCGCATCCGTTCCTGCTGCTCCTGGCCGGGTGGGTGACCTCGCTCGTGTCCACGCTCATCATCTACACGTTCGTCATCGCGTTCGGCAACGCGGGCAAGGCCCTCGCGGTGCTGCTGCTCGTGATCCAGATCTCAGGGTCGGGGGGCGCGTACCCGCTGCAGTTGCTGCCGCCGTGGTTCCAGGGCGTCAGCCCCTTCCTCCCGGCCACGCACGCGATCTCAGCGATCCGGTCCGCAATCGCGGGGACCTACGGCGCCGACTTCTGGGTGTCGCTCGTGCTCCTCCTCGCTTTCATGGTCCCGGCACTGCTCCTCGGGCTCGTGCTGCGGCGGCCGCTCATCTCGTTCAACCGGGGTCTCGTCGACGCGATGGCCTCGACGAAGCTCATGTGAGGGATGCCATGGCCACGACCATCTCCTCCACACCGCGCCGCCGGCGCGACGCGACCGCGAACCGGGCCGCGCTGCTCGCGGCGGCCCAGTCGGTGCTGTCGACCGACCCGAACGCGTCGCTCGACACGATCGCCCATGCCGCGGGTCTCTCCCGCCGCGCACTCTACGGGCACTTCCCCGACCGCGACAGCCTGCTGCACGAGGTGATCACGAACGGCACCGTCCGCTTCGACGCGATCGCCGAAGAGGTCGACGATCGCGACCCGCGCGTCGCCCTGGCCCGGATGGCCGCGCGGCTGTGGCACGAGGCATCCGCCGTGCGCGCGACGGCGAACATCGCCCTCGACGACGCCCATGTCGCCGTGACGATCCACGCGCTCGCCCCGCTGCGCCGCCGCCTGCGTGCGCTCGCGAACGCGGGTGTGGCGTCGGGGGCGTTCCGGGGCGACGTCCCGCCGGACCTCCTCGCCTTCCTCATCGAGGAGACGGCGCGCGCGACCTTGCGCGAGCTGCGTCTGACGACGGCGGATGCCGCGGCCACCGTCATCCGCGTGGTCCTCAGCATCGCGGGCCTGTCGTGGACCGAGCAGCGCGACCTGCTTGCCGCGCACCCCGACATCGTCGGGGTGGGCTGACCGCGCGCTGCGTTCGGAAGGTCGCGCGCCGCGCAGGGCTCGCCGGGACCGCCCCGGCATCCTTGTTCGTAGAGGACATCGACACTCACTCTCGGGTCAGCCAGACCCTCACAGTGTGGTCTGATTCAAACCCCGAAATGCGACACGATCCCTGACGCAAGACAGGCACGACGTGGGGGCTGCGGGAGAGTACACCCACATGGGCCAGCGTGTCGTCGCCGGGCAGCGGATCATGCAGGCCGCATCCGACCCGCTGCTCGGCTGGACGGAGTCCGAGGGCCGGCACTACTACGTGCGGCAGTTCCGGGACATGAAGGGCAGCTTCGAGATCGAGCGGCTCTCCCGTTCGCTGCTGATCGACTATGCGACGATCTGCGGCGGCGTCCTCGCCCGCGCGCACGCCCAGAGCTGCGAGCCGGCGGTCATCGCCGGCTATCTCGGCCACGGGGCGGCGTTCGACAACGCGATCGGGCGGTTCTCGCTCTCCTACGCCGACCAGAACGAGCGCGACCACGCCGCACTGCGGGACGCGATCGCGTCCGGCCGGCTGGAGGCGAGTGAGGGCTGAGCGGTAGCGGGTACGGAGGCCGGCCTTGCCATCGCCTCGCTAATGAGTAGACTCAATAATGAGTTCACTCACTAGGGAGTCGCGATGGCACGGACACTGGCCCGCCGGGACCGGAACATGGACGCCAAGCGCGCCCGCATCTTCGAGGCGGCTGCCACCCTGTTCTCCGCCCACGGCTACGCGGGCGTGACCACGCAGGCCGTCTCGGGGGCGGCCGACGTGGCCGCAGGCACCCTCTTCCGGTACGCCGCCACGAAAGCGGACCTGCTGCTCATGGTCTACAACCTCGAGTTCGCCGCCGCGATCGCGACGGGACGGGAGAGCGCGGCAGCGAAGGATGACCCGTCCGATGCGGTCTTCGCCCTGGTGCTCCCGGTGCTGCAGCGCAACGCCGAGCAGCCGGAGAACGCCATCCACTACCAGCGCGAACTGCTGTTCGGGCATGGCCCGATGCTGCACAGGGCCGAGGGACTGCGGCTCGTCCAGGAACTGGAGGAGTCGGTCGGTGCGATCCTCGTCGGGGCCGCGGGGCGGGACGACGCGGAGGTCAGGGTCCAGGCGCAGCGCGCGTCCCGGCTCGTGTTCGCAGGTCTGCACCTCGCCCTCGCCCAGCCGAGCACGCACGCTCATCCGGAGGCGTCCCCCGCGGGTGAACTCGACGCTCAGGTGGCACTGGTCGTCCGGGGTTTCCTGGACGCGGTTCGCCTGCCAACCACAAGGAGATGAAGACAATGACCCGCAAGGCCTACCTGATCGGCGCCGGCATCGGCAGCCTCTCCGCCGCGGTCTACCTGATTCGCGACGGCGGCTGGGACGGCTCCCAGATCACCGTCATGGGCCTGGACACCCACGGCGCGAACGACGGCGCACAGGTGTCCGCCTACGAGACCGAGTACGGCCACCGTGCCCTGCGCAACAACGCGGGCTTCGTGAACCGCGGCGGCCGCATGCTGAACGAGGAGACCTACGAGAACCTGTGGGATGTGCTGGGCACGATCCCGTCCCTGAGCAGTCCGGGAAAGTCGGTGACGCAGGAGATCCTCGACTTCGACCACGCCCACCCGACCCACGACATCGGTCGGCTGCTGGACGCGCAGGGCCCGCGCACCCACGGGGACGAGAAGGACTACCGGCACATGCAGTTCGACAACTCCGACCGCATCCTGCTGACGAAGCTGATGACGCTGCCGGAGTCGAAGGAGGCGGAGCTCGACGACATCAGCATCGAGGAGTGGTTCGCGACCAGCCCGCACTTCTTCACCACGAACTTCTGGTACATGTGGGAGACCACATTCGCGTTCCTGCGCAACAACTCGGCGATGGAACTGCGCCGCTACATGAACCGGATGATCCTCGAGTTCAGCCGGATCAACACCCTGGCCGGCGTCACCCGCACCCCGTACAACCAGTACGAGAGCATCATCCTGCCAATGCGGGCCTGGCTGGAGGACAAGGGTGTGAACTTCGTGAACAACCGCAAGGTGACGGAGTTCGTCTTCGCCGACGACGACCCACTGCGCGACGAGATCCGCGTGGTCGGGCTGAGGTACGAGGCTGTGGATGCCGACAATGCGTCCGGCGAGATCGAGGTGGCCGACGGCGACCTGGTCTTCTGCACGAACGGCTCGATCACCGACTCCACCTCACTCGGCGATCTCGACACCGCCATCACCGAGGACACGCGCTACGCGCCGTCCGCAGCGCTGTGGAAGCAGGCGACCGAGCACTTCTACGGGCTGGGCAACCCGGACAAGTTCTTCGCCGACCGGACGCAGAGCGAGTGGACGAGCTTCTCGGTGACCACGAACAACCACCTGCTGGTCAACGAGATCGCCGCGATCACCCGGCAGGAGCCCGGCAACGCGCTGAACACCTTCGTCGACAGCAACGCGCTGGTGTCGCTGGTCGTCCACCACCAGCCGCACTTCGCCGCCCAGAAGCCCAACGAGACCACCTTCTGGGGCTACTCGCTGTACCCGCGGCGGACCGGCGACTTCGTGAAGAAGCCGTTCATCGAGATGACCGGCCGCGAGATGCTGGAGGAGACCCTCGGCCAGCTCGAGCGCGTGGACACCCGTACGGTGAAGATCTCCGCGAAGCGTGACGAGATCTGGGAGTCGATCGTGAACGTGGTGCCCGCTCACCTCCCGTACGCGAGCGCGTTGTTCGCGCGCCGCGCCAAGGGCGACCGTCCCGCCGTCGTGCCCGCGAACTCGAAGAACCTGGCCTTCATCAGCCAGTTCGTGGAGATGCCGTTCGACATGGTGTTCACCGAGCAGTACTCGGTACGCGCGGCCCAGATCGCGGTTTACCACCTCCTCGGCATCGGCGAGGAGAAGCTGACGAAGCTCCACCACTACGAGAAGGATCCCCGAGTGCTGGCCAAGGCCGCGGTGACGATGTTCCGCTGAGCGTTTCATCCCGGCCGAGCGAACCGCGCAGGGTGGTCGGGCCCGGCGCTGTGCTCCGGCCCGCGGTGAGTGGTTCGCCTCTGTGCACGACTCGGCGTCCACACCGACCTCGTTGGCTATGCCCAGCCTGCGGCTGGACCAATCCGGCTCATCACAAACGAGGGTGTAGCGGGGGTGTGATCGAGGGCGGCGCGTCGGTG
>DAIPJC010000061.1:0-18208 GCA_036770475.1 Propionicimonas sp.
CGTCCTGTTCGCCACCCACTACCTGGAGGAGGCCGACCAGTACGCCGACCGGATCGTCCTGCTCAGTGCCGGACGCGTGGTCGCCGACGGCTCCGGCCCGCAGATCCGGGCCCTGGCCAGCGGCCGGACGATCCGGGCCACCCTGCCCGGCGCGGACGCCCGCGAGCTCTCCCGCGTCCCCGGCGTCGACTCGCTCGAACTGCGGGGCGACACCGTGCTGATCCACGCCCAGGACTCGGACGCCGTCGCGCGCCACCTGCTCACCCACACCTCGGCGAAGGACGTCGAGATCACAGCCAAGGGCCTCGAGGAGGCCTTCCTGAGCCTGACCGGAAAGGCCGACCGATGACCACCATGGACCTCACCCGCACCGTCCCGCGCTGGGGCGGTTTCAACCGCACGCTGCTCGGCATCGAGCTCAAGCGCCTGCTGCGCAACCGCAGGACGCTGATCTTCACGTTCGCCTTCCCCGGGTTGATGCTGCTGGCCTTCGGCAGCGAGAGCGACTGGAACGAGTCGGTCGGCCAGGGGAACGTGGCCGCGTACATCCTGGTCGCGATGGCGCTGTACGGCGCGTCGATGATCTCGGCCAGCACCGGTGCGTCCGTCGCGATGGAACGGGCGCAGGGCTGGTCGCGGCAGCTCAGGCTGACCCCGCTGCGTCCAGCGGCCTACGTGTTCACCAAGTCGCTGTGCGCGCTCTCGATGGGCGTGGTGGCGATCACGGTGGTCAACCTGATCGGGGTGGCCCAGGGACGGGCGCACATGCCGCTGGGCACGTGGCTGGCGTGCGGCCTGCTCACCGTCGTCTGCACGCTGACCTTCGCCGCGCTCGGGGTGTTCGTCGGCTACCTGGTGCCGGGCGAGAACGCCATGCAGTTCCTCGGCCCGGGCATGGCGGCGCTGGCCTTCCTCGGCAACGTCTTCATCCCGATCCCGCAGGGCACGCTGATGTGGACGGTGTCCGCGTTCACGCCGATGTTCGGGGTGGCCGAGATCAGCCGCTTCCCGCTCACCGGTGACCTGCCCTGGTACGCCGTGGTCAACGCCGTGGTGTGGCTGGGCCTGTTCGTCGCCGGCGCGGCCTGGCGGATGAGCAGGGACACCGCCCGCGTGTGAGCACTACGGTGAGCGACATGGCCAGCCGCGTCCGTCCGCCCGAGCGGCGCACCCGGCCCGGGCCGGTCCGGGGAATGCTGTTCGCCGCCGTCTGGCTGGTCTTCCTGATCGGGCCGGCGCGGACGGCCTGGAACTCGCTCGGTACCGTTCCCGGCTGGCTCGCACTGGCCGCACTGGTGGTCTTCGCCGTGAGCTTCCTGCTGCTCTTCATCGTCGATGCCCCGCCTGGTGTGTTCACCGGGCGGGGTGCGGCGTACTTCGCCGTCCTGTGCGGGTGCGGCGCGGTGCTGCTGTGGACGCTCGGCCAGGAAGGAACCTCGGTGCTGCCCTACCTGGTGGTGGCAGCCATGGAGGTGCTGCCGCTGCGGGCGGGCTTCGCGGTGACGGTCGGGCTCGCGATCGGGAACGAACTGGCTGGACGGCTGTTGCCCGGCTGGACCGAGGACATCAGCCTGACGATGGCCATCGCAGCGGTCGGCTTTGCGATGTGGGGTGTTCAGCAGATGATCGCGCGCAACCGCGACCTGGTGCTCGCCCGGGAGGAGAACGCCCGCCTGGCCGTCGAGGACGAGCGCAACCGGTTCGCCCGTGACCTGCACGACATCCTCGGCCACTCGCTCACGGTGATCACGGTCAAGGCCGAGTTGGCCGGACGGCTGTTCGACGCCGACCCGCAGCGCGCCAGGGCGGAGGTGGCCGAGTTGGAGCGGCTGTCCAGGGACGCGCTGGCCGACGTCCGGCAAGCGGTGTCGGGCTACCGGCAGCCGTCGCTCTCCGGAGAGCTCGCCCGCGCCCGCGAGGCACTGGCCGCCGCGGACATCGAGGCCGACCTGCCGAACTCCACCGACGAGGTGCCCAGCGAACTGCGCGACCTGTTCGCCTGGACGATCCGCGAAGGCGTCACCAACGTGATCCGCCACTCCGGCGCCGGGCACTGCCGCGTGCGGCTCTCCGCGTCCGGCGTCGAGGTGACGGACGACGGCGTCGGCGCCGGCGACGCGGCCGCAGGCAACGGCCTGGTCGGGTTGCGCGAGCGGGCGTCCGCGGCCGGCGCGACGGTGGTCACCGAGAACCTCGATCCGGGGTTCGCGCTGCGGGTGGTGGCCCGGGCATGATCCGCGTCCTGCTGGCCGACGACCAGGCGCTGGTGCGGGGAGCGCTGGCCGCACTGCTGAATCTCGAGCCCGACCTGGAGGTGGTCGCAGAGGTCGGCTCGGGCGACGAGGTGCTGGACGCCGTCCGCCGGCACCGCCCGGACGTGGCACTGCTCGACGTGGAGATGCCCGGCATGGACGGGATCGCCGCGACCGCCGCCGTCCGGGCGGAGTTTCGCGAGGTGAGGGTGCTGATCGTGACGACGTTCGGGCGCCCGGGCTACCTGCGGCGAGCCCTGCAGGCCGGCGCGAGCGGCTTCGTCGTCAAGGACACGCCCGCGGCGAAACTGGCCGACGCCGTCCGCCGCGTCCACGCCGGGCTGAGGGTCGTGGACCCCGTTCTGGCCACGGACAGCCTGGTGGCCGGCGACTCGCCGCTCACCGAGCGGGAGACCGAGGTGCTGCGGGCCGCCCAGGACGGCGCCAGCGTGGCGGTGATCGCGTCCCGGGTGTTCCTCAGCGAGGGAACCGTGCGCAACCACCTGTCGGCGGCCATCGGCAAGACCGGCGCTGCCAACCGGGCCGAGGCCGTCCGGATCGCCGAGGAGAACGGCTGGCTCTGAGGTCTCAGACGACCCTGGAACGCACGTAGCGGTCGCCGCCGAACCCGAGGATCAGGTAACCGATCGTCGGCAGCAGAACCAGCAGGAAGACCGACCAGAGCGCGCTCTTCCCGAAGGCCGTGCCGATCCGCAGCGCCACGATGATCGCCATCACGACGTTCACCAGGGGGATCAGTAGCAGCAGGAACAGCCACGGGTTGAAGCCCGCGATCCGGAACTGCACGTAGGTGTTGTAGAACGGGATGATCGATGCCCAGCCGGGCTCACCCGCCTTCGTGAACACCTTCCAGAGCGCGACGATCGTCAGGATCCCGATCACGATGCTGAGCAGGATGAAAGGCATGGCGGCTGCCGCGGCGGCCGCGGAGTCGTAGGAGCTGTACATCTGGTTTCCTTGCTGCGTGCGGGCGGACGCGCACAGCGTAGCGAAGGCCTGTGTCCGCTGAGCCCCATGGTGGCTGAGCTTGACGAAGCCCATGGTGGCTGAGCTTGGCGAAGGCGCCGTCCGCACCACCCCCACTCACGCAAAGTGGACCGAAAGCGCCGACGACGGCGCAAGATGTCCACCGTGACGCGATGGGGAGGTGAGCGAGGCGCCGATCGGGGCAGAGTGGGGGGCGTGAGCGAAACCTGGCCCAGCCCGCCCGTCTCCGCCGCGGCTCTCGTGCTGCGCGGACGCCGGTTCGACGCGTCCCGCCCTGCGGTGATGGGCATCGTGAACCGCACGCCCGACTCGTTTTACGCGGCCGCGCGCTACACCGACCTCGAACCCGGGCTGGCCGCGGTCGACCGACTCCTCGCCGAGGGTGCGGACATCATCGACGTGGGCGGCGTCCGGGCCGGGCAGGAGGGCGAGGTGGTCGGTGCGCAGGCGGAGATCGAGCGAGTGCGCCCGTTCCTGCGGGCGGTCCGGGAGCGGCACCCGGACGTGCTCCTGAGCCTCGACACCTGGCGGGCCGAGGTGGCGTCCGCGTGCGCCGAGGCGCGAGTCGATCTTGTCAACGACACCTGGGCGGGGGCCGACCCCGAACTGGTCGATGTCGCGGCGGAACTGGGCGCCGGCTACGTGGTTTCCCACACCGGAGGCCTTCCGCCCCGTACCGACCCGGTCGCGATCAGCTACGGCAGTGACCTGGACGATGTCGTGCGCGATGTCCTCGCGACGCTGAAGGCGGGAGCCGAGCGGGCGATAGCGGCCGGCGTCCCCGCCGAGCGGATACTGGTGGACCCCACCCTGGACTTCGGCAAGACCACCCGGCACTCGCTGCGGGTACTCCGGGCGACGGGAGCGGTGGCTGGACTCGGCTATCCCGTGCTGCAGGCCCTTTCGCGCAAGGACTTCGTCGGTGAGACGCTCGACCTGGCCGTCGACGAGCGGCTGTTCGGCACCCTGGCCGCCACGGCGATCGCCGGTTGGCTGGGGACGGTCGTCTTCCGCGCGCACGATGTCGCCGCCACCCGCCAGGTCGCGGACATGGTGGCGTCCATCCGCGGCGACCGCCCACCGACGCTGGCCGTCCGCGGCGAGCCGACGCTCTGACTCCGGTCGGCGTGCACCGTTGTGAACCGAACACGGTCAGAAGCGGTGCACGCTTCCGGCCTAAGCTGCCCGGATGGACCTGCGCAACCTCCGCAAGAGCTACGACCGCGGCGAACTGGATGAGGCCGAAGCCGGCAACGCTCCACTGGCGCTGTTCCAGCGGTGGCTGGACGACGCCGTCGGGGCCAAGCTGCTCGAGCCGAGCGCGATGACCGTGGCCACCGTGGGGCCGGACGGGCGTCCGTCCACCCGGGTGGTGCTGCTGAAGTCGGTGGACGAGCGCGGGCTGGTCTTCTACACCAACTACCGCAGCCGCAAGGGACGCGAACTCGAAGCGAATCCCGTTGTCGCGCTGCAGTTCCACTGGCCAGAACTGGAGCGGGTGGTCCGGATCGAGGGACGGGCGGAGCGCACGTCCGCCGAGGAGTCCGACGCCTACTTCGCCACTCGCCCGCTGGATTCGCGGATCGGCGCCTGGGCGTCCCCGCAGAGCGAGGTGATCGCCAACCGGGGCGTCCTGGTGGGCAACGCGGCGAAGGTGTCGGCGACCTACGGGTTGAACCCGCCCCGTCCCGAGCACTGGGGCGGCTACCGGGTCGTCCCCGACACCTGGGAGTTCTGGCAGGGACGCCGCTCACGCCTGCACGACCGCGTCCGGTTCCGGCTGGACGGCGATCACTGGATCAAGGAGCGCCTGGCGCCCTGAGCACGAACCGCCGCTCACTTTCCATCTCCTGAGGAGCTGTGCGCCAAGGAACGGGGTCTGGCCGTTCACTTTCCGGTCCCTGAGGAGCGGTGCGGTGAGGGACGAGGCGCACCGCGTCACGAAGGGCGGCCGGCGCGGGCACGAACGGCGTGGGCGAAGTCGTCGGCGCCCGGCACCCGTCGTGGGAGCACCACCCCGAAGCGTTCGGGGCCGTGCACGAAGTAGTACTCGGGTGTCTCGGCCAGTTCCAGCGCCGGCCAAGACGTGTGCACCACTGTCGTCGCATCCTCCTGGCCGAGTCCGGCATCGTCCAGCCAGAGCAGTCGTCGGTCGCCACTGGCGGCGAGCCGATGCCTGACCTCGGGTTCGGCACGCTGCAACTCCCGCCGGGAGAAGGCGCTGGCGGCGGACCACCATGCAACCACGCCCGACAGCAAGCTCAGCGGAACAAACAGGGTGAGCGCTGCCCAACCGGTCAGCCCGAACCATGCGCGGTTGGCCGCCGAAAGTGCGACGAGGCTGAGGACGATCGCTCGACCTGAGTGGACGCGCCGGAAGTCCCGTCGCGCCCGCGTCTGTGGCTCGCGGCGTTCGATCTCGGAGGCGAGTGCCTGCAGGTCGACCACCGTTGTCGTGAAGGTGAGGGTGTCTCTGCGGTGGGCGTACTGGTGGGCCTCGGACCGACGTGGCCCGGCGAAGACCCGGATGCTCTCTGTCTCGTCCGGTGAGGGAGCGCTGAGGCGTACCCGAATGCTCGCTGCGAACCAGTCCACCTGCGCGTCGCCGATGCGCCGGGGAACAGTGAGTGCCGGGCCGAAGAACCGCCGGGCTACCACCACATGGTTCCCGGCTTCGAACACGCTCTCGATGCCGAGCCATGCCAGATGCGTGTGCACCGGCCCGATAAGCGTGTTCACGCCGTCGTCGTCCAGCCAGACGCGCACCAGTCCGCGTGGACAGAACTCGCGCCGCGCGTGCCGGGCGGTCCGGCGATCCGACCAGTCGCGGAAGAGGTGTGGACGAACAACCATGAGCGCGATCCAGCCGGCTGCTCCGGCGACCAGTCCGATGGAAGCCGGCAGGCGTGGGGGAACACCCGCTGCGATTCCGACCGCCCACCCGGCGAGCGCGCCGCCGAGTGTCCCCAGGCAGAAGCCGATCACTCGGAAGTAGAGCTGCCCGCGTGCATCGCCGAAGTTGCGTTGGGCGAGCCACCGGGCAAGGTCCACTGCGTCGTCGGCTGTGGGAGTGAACTCGAGCATGTTCCTGGGGCTGAACGGTGACTCTCGGACGGGAGATCCGCCCGGGCGGCAGTTTAGTGAAGGCGCCGCCGCTCGGACGCGGAACTGCTCCGTCCGGCGGCCGTGGCACGATCCGGCCATGGGCTTCCAGCTGGCGTCCCGGTTCGCGGGCGTGACCTCGTCCCCGGTGCGCGACATCCTCTCCGTCGTAGGGCGTGGTGACGTGATCTCGTTCGCCGGCGGCATCCCGGATGCGTCGCTGTTCGAGATCGACGACTTCCGGACGTCCTTCGACCATGTGCTCGCGCGCCAAGGACGCCGCGCACTCCAGTACGCCACCACGCAGGGCGAGCCCGAGCTCCGGGAGCAGGTGGCGGTCCGGCTGTCCCGCCATCTGCCCACGACGCCCGACCAGGTACAGGTGACCAGCGGCTCCCAGGAGGGGATCTTCCTGGTCGGCCAGGTTCTCATCGACGCCGGGGACGTGGTGCTGGTCGAGCAGCCCACCTACCTCGCGGCTGTGCAGGCGTTCACCCTTGCCGGCGCCCGGTTGGTGCCGGTGGCGACGGACGAGCACGGCATGCTCCCGGACGCGCTCGCCGCGGCCATCGCCGAGTACCACCCGAAGTTCGTCTACCTGATTCCGACGTTCCAGAACCCCTCCGGGCGCTCCATGCCCGCCGACCGCCGCCGCGCCGTGGCCGAGGTGCTCGTGCGCACCGGCGTCCCGCTGCTCGAGGACGACCCGTACGGCGAGCTCCGCTTCGAGGGCGAGGCCGCGCCACCCCTGGCGAGCCTGCCCGGGATGGCCGCGCAGACAGTGCTGCTGAACTCCGCGTCCAAGGTCATGGCGCCGGGGGTGAGGGTCGGCTGGCTGCGCGCCGAGGGTCCCGTCCTGCGGTCGCTGGAGGTCGCCAAGCAGGCGGTCGGGTTGCAGAGCGCGGTCACCGACCAGCTCGCGGTCGCGCACTACCTGGCCACGTACGACCTGGACGCGCACATCGCCCGCGTCGTTGACGTCTACCGCGTGCGGCGGGATGCGATGACCGCAGGGCTGGCGTCCCGGCTGCCGGAGGGCGCGACGGTGACCCGTCCCGAGGGCGGCATGTTCCTGTGGGCGCGGTTGGGAGGCGGTGTCGACACGGCCGTCCGGCTGCCCGCGGCGGTCGAGGCCGGCGTCGCCTACGTCCCTGGCTGGCCGTTCTTCGCGGCGAACCCCGACCACTCGACCATGCGGCTCTCGTACGTGACGAACTCCCCGGAGGTCATCGACGAGGGCCTCGACCGGCTGGCGGGCGCCTGGGGCTGGTGAGCCTCCCAGATCAATAAGTGATTGCGGATTCAATCAACAGGGCTCTACAGTGATTGAAGATGCAATCAACTCGAGCGGGAGGTCAACCGTGGCAACATTCTCGATCATCGGCACCGGCAACATGGGCAAGGCGATCGGCGGCGTCCTCGCCGCGGGCGGAGCTGACGTCACCTACGTGACGCACTCGGAGACCGGCTCGGCGCCTCTCGGTGACGTGGTGGTGCTGGCCGTCCCGCATCCGGCGGTGGCGAGCATCCTCAGCGCGTACGGCGACCAGCTGGCAGGCAAGGTCATCGTGGACATCACCAACCCGATCAACTTCGAGACCTTCGACTCCCTCGTGGTGCCCGCTGGCAGCTCGTTCGCCGCTGAGCTCCAGGCGAAGCTACCGGGCGCGAGGGTGCTGAAGGCCTTCAACACGAACTTCGCCGCCACGCTCGCGAGCAGAAAGGTCGGGGACGTGCCCACGACCGTGTTTGTGGCCGGTGACGACGATTCCGCCAAGAAGCTGCTGCTGGACGCGCTCGTCGCCGGCGGCGTCCGGGCACTCGACGCGGGTTCTCTGGCCAGGGCGCACGAGCTCGAGGCGCTCGGCTTCCTGCAGATCACGCTCGCCGCCGCAGAGAAGGTGTCGTGGACGGGCGGCTTCGCCGTCATCTGACGCTCCAGCGGGTGACGTTTCCCCTCGTACTCGCTGGGAAACGTCACGCGGTCAGACGGTCCTGCTGCGGAGTTCCCGCACCAACTCGTCCACGGCTGCTCCTGCCCGGCGGGGAATGACGTGGGCTGCGTCCGCGCCGGTGAGGACGTACACGTGGTCGCCGGTCTCGACGATGCGGGTGATCGCCGTCCAGTCGACGTGGGCGACGCGCTCGCCGGACGCCACGTTCAGCCCGTCGCCGTCCAGCCACACCTTCCGGGACGCACCGGTGCGCTCCAGCGCGACCCGCGCCCTGGTCAGCGCGCGGCGGCGCAGCAGCCACTCTCCGACGGCGCCGCGGCGCCACTCCCACCAGCCGACGGCCAGGCCGACGACGATGTCGAGAACCTCCACCAGCGCCGCGAGGGGCAGCTGCAGGTTCAGCAGCAGCGGCAGCGTCGAGAACGAGAACACCGCGACGTATGCCACCCCGCCGGCGAGCCACGCTCCCCACCACCGGTAGCGATGTCGCCTGGCGTTGTCAGCACCGGGTTCAGCCGCCCGCCACGCCGCGAAGGCCGCCAGGTCGGCCGGGGTCAGCGTGTACTCGAGCACGGGCTTGAGGGTACCGGTCTGGCCGGAGTTGGGATGGTTCCATCTCCGTCCATCCGGCAACCGGTCATCGAGGCTCCCGCAACCGGTCATCGGGACTCCCGCAACCGGTCATCGAGCTTGTCGAGATGCTCGTCCGGGTCTCGACAAGCTCGACCAGCGATTGGTGTGCGGAAGACCAGCGGTTGGATGAACCGGGAGAACCGTCCCCGTGAACCGGGAGAACCGTCCCCGGGGTTCAGAGGCCGGGGACGCCGAGGGCGCGCAGCTTGCAGCGCAGGTGGCCGTAGGTGTCGGTTCCGGCGAAGTGGACGGCACGGAGGCCCGCCTGCTGCGCTCCGCGGACGTTCACCGCCATGTCGTCGACGAAGACGGCCTCTTCCGGCGTGACGCCGAGGGTGTCCACGATGTAGGTGAAGTACGCCGGATCGGGCTTGGCCAGACCCACCTGGAAAGAGTGGAACTGGTGGTCGAAATGCTCGTCGTAGGGCAGGTTGGCGAGCATGAACCCGCCGCGGTAGCTCTGCTGGTTCGTGGCCAGCGCCGTGACCACACCGGTGGCCCGCACCCGGTCGACGAGCCGGAGCATGAACTCGTCCAGCTCGACGCGGCACCAGATCTCGAGGATGTCGTCGGCCGTGCAGTCGCGCCGGTCGCGCTCGAGCAGTTCGGTGAGCAGCGGGTGCAGATCGACCTCGCCGGTCAGGGTCGACTTCTCATGCCGGAACGCATCCAGGACGAAGCGCGGCCCGCCAAGCCGGGTCATCTCGCCCAGCCAGCCCTGTTTCGGGTACTGCATGACGCCGTCCGCGTCCATCAGCAGGGCACGGACGGGCGGCTGGGTGGAGGAGTTCACGATTCCATCCTCACCGTACGGGGCAAGGAGGTCCAGCGCGGAGCCTCCGGAGGTCTCGACAGGCTCGACCAGCCGATGCCTGGCGGGCGCAGGGCCGGCTTTGGGGGTCTCGACAGGCTCGACCAGCCGATGCCCGGCGGGCGCCGGGCCGGCTCAGGCAAGCTCGGGCGTTCGGCTCGGCACCGGGTTGGTGACCTGTTCGATCGAACGGGCCGCACCCTTGTCGGCGCTGAGCGCCATCGCTGCGTAGACCTGCAGGGCCTTCGACACCACGCGGTCGCGGTGCCTGGGCTGCCAGCCCAGTTCGTCCTGGCGTGCACGGCGCTCGGCCAGGGTGCCCTCGTCCACCAGCAGGGTCAGGGAACGATCGGGGATGGAGATCTCGATCAGGTCCCCGTCCTCGATCAGGCCGATCGTGCCGCCAGATGCCGCCTCGGGCGACACGTGGCCGATGCACAGCCCGGTCGATCCACCGGAGAACCGGCCGTCGGTGACCAGCGCGCACTCCGGCCCCAGGCCCAGGCCCTTCAGGTAGGACGTCGGGTAGAGCATCTCCTGCATGCCCGGGCCGCCCTTCGGCCCCTCGTAGCGGACGATCACCACGTGGCCCGGCTGGACGCGCTTGCTCAGGATCGCCTCGACGGCCTCCTCCTGGCTCTCGGTCACGATCGCGGTGCCGCGGAACGTCCACAGCGCCTCGGGGACGCCGGCCGTCTTCACGATGGCACCGTTCTCCGCGATGTTGCCCTTGAGGATCGCCAGGCCGCCGTCCGCGGTGTACGGGGTGGCCACCGACCGGATGCAGCCGTACTCGGCGTCGGTGTCGAGGGTCTCCCAGCGCACGGTCGAGGAGAACGGGACGGTCGTGCGGACGCCACCGGGCGCGGCGTGGAACAGCTCGACAGCCTCGCTTCTCGGCGAGCCGCCGCGGAGGTCCCAGTCGGCCAGCCACGTGTCCAGGGACGGGGAGTGGACGGCGTGGACGCCGCGGTCGAGCAGCCCGCCGCGATCGAGTTCACCCAGGATGGCCACGATCCCGCCGGCGCGGTGGACGTCCTCCATGTAGTAGTTCGTGGTGTTCGGGGCCACCTTGCACAGGCATGGTGTGGTCCTGGAGAGCGCATCGATGTCGTCGGAGTCGAAGTCGACCCCCGCCTCGTGAGCCGCGGCGAGCAGGTGGAGCACGGTGTTGGTGGACCCGCCCATCGCGATGTCCAGTCGCATGGCGTTGGCGAACGCCGGCTTGGTGGCGATCGACTTCGGCAGCACGGACGCGTCGTCGGAGTCGTACCAGCGCTTGGCCAACTCGACCACCAGGCGACCCGCGTTCAGGAACAGGTCCCTGCGCGCGGCGGCGGTGGCCAGCGTCGAGCCGTTGCCCGGCAGGGCCAGACCCAGCGCCTCCAGCAGGCAGTTCATCGAGTTCGCGGTGAACATGCCCGAGCACGACCCGCAGGTCGGGCAGGCGCTCTGCTCGATCGACAGCAGCTGCTCGTCGCTCACCTTGTCGTCGACGGCCTTGTACATGGCGTCGATCAGGTCGAGCCGCGGCTGGGCCACCCCGGCCACCACCTGGGCCTTGCCCGCCTCCATCGGCCCGCCGGAGACGAATACGGTGGGGATGTTCAGCCGCAGCGCGGCCAGCAGCATGCCCGGCGTGATCTTGTCGCAGTTGGAGATGCAGACGAGAGCGTCCGCGCAGTGCGCGTTCACCATGTACTCGACGGAGTCGGCGATCAGCTCGCGGCTGGGCAGCGAGTAGAGCATGCCTCCGTGGCCCATCGCGATGCCGTCGTCGACCGCGATCGTGTTGAACTCGCGTCCGACGCCGCCGGCCTCGGCCACCGCTCCCGCGACCAGAGCGCCCATCTCCTTGAGGTGGACGTGCCCCGGCACGAACTGCGTGTAGGAGTTGGCGATCGCCACGATCGGCTTGCCGAAGTCGGAGTCGACCAGGCCGGTCGCGCGCCACAGGGCGCGGGCGCCGGCCATGTTGCGGCCGTGGGTGACGGTGCGGGAACGCAGTGCGGGCATAGAGGTACCTCGATTCGACAATCTCCCAACCAGCGTAGTCCGGACGCTATTCCCGGGCGCGAGGTCTCAGCCGGGCCTGGAACGTCGCGGCCGGTTACCCTGCGCTGACCGCACGTCCTGCCACCGAGAGTCACCCCGCCGGGGTATTTCGGACCGGGGTCGCCCGGGGTTACCCTCGTCAGATCGGTCGAGCGAGCGGTGCGGTGAGGGGTCACGAAGTGGCACGCGGATTCCAGGGCGGAATGCTCCGCCCCGTCATGACCGGGAGCCTGTTGGCTCTCGCCATGGCGTTCGCGTGCGCGACGCCTGCGTCCGCCGACTGGCTCGACACGCAGCGGCAGCTGACGTCCGGCGATCGCGAGCAGCAGTGGCCGCAGCTGTCGGGCACGCGACTCGTCTACTCCGAGGCCACCGGCACCCCGCAGGACACGGACGACCCGACCAGGTTCGACGTCCATGTGCGCGATCTCGCGACCGGAGCCGACGAGCTGCTCACGCCCGGCCACACCGCCACCGGCAAGGCCGCGATCTCGGGCGATCGTGTGGTGTGGACGGATGCCGGCTCGGACGGTGGCATCTGGCTCGCCGACCTGGCCACGGGCACGCGGGGGCGGTTGCCGATCCCGTCCGGCGACGACCCGTCCCTCTCGGGGCACCGGCTCTGCTACACGTCCCTCGACCGCATTCGCGTCTACGACCTTCGGACAGGGCGGGACGTGGCGGTGTCGCCCGCCGGCGTCCGCGCGGGCCACTGCGACATCTCCGGCGCGGTCGTGGTCTGGCAGGACGACCGCAGCGGCGACGCCGACATCTACAGCGACGACCTCCGCACCGGGACGGAGACCCGGGTCACCGACGACCCGGCAGAGCAGTCGATGCCGCGCGTGGACGGCAGCCTCGTGGTCTGGCAGGACGACCGCAACGGCTCCGACAACACCGACATCTACGCCTACGACCTGGCCACGCAGGACCAGCTGCAGGTCACCAGTGCATCCGGGGTGCAGTCGGTGCCCGACGTCTCGGACGGCCGGATCGTCTGGATGGACGAGCGGCTCGGCCACGGCAACACGGAGGTCTACCTGTACGACGTGGCCAGCGCCGTGGAGACCCGGGTCACCCGCGACGACGGCTGGAGCGGCGACCCGACGATCTCGGGGAACCGGATCGTCTACGCGGACGCCAGTGGCGGCAGCCGGCACCTCTACCAGCGGACGCTCACCCCGCCCGTCCTGACCGCCGTCGTCGGAGCGGCCGACGTGACCAGCGCACCACAGCTGGCCGGATCTCTCACCGGGGCGGGCGGCGTGCCGGTCGTGGCCGCGTCCCTGCAGGTGCAGGCGTCCGCAGACGGCCGAACCTGGGTCGACGCAGGGACGGTGACCACCGCAGGCGACGGCAGCTATGCCGCCGCGCTGCCCTCGAACGGGACCGCCACCTGGTTCCGGGTCGGGTTCGCCGGCTCGTCCGACTACGCGCCGACGCTGTCGGAGTCCGTGCGGGCCTACGTCCCCTGACCCCAGTCGCTGGTCGAGCCTGTCGAGACCCTGTCCCTACAAATCGTTGGTCGAGCCTGTCGAGACCACCCCTGACGAAGGGCCCGTCGACCCACGGTCCCTGAGGAGCCCGGTCCTGAGCTTGCG
This sequence comes from Propionicimonas sp., assembly GCA_036770475.1. Classification (GTDB taxonomy): domain Bacteria; phylum Actinomycetota; class Actinomycetes; order Propionibacteriales; family Propionibacteriaceae; genus Propionicimonas. The sequence goes on from DAIPJC010000061.1 coordinate 13,418, forward strand.
AAGGGCCGGGCGTCACGAAGGGCCAGCCACCAGTACCGGTCAGCCGGCGAGGAGCCGCCGCAACAACCGGTCGGCTGCGGCCGTGACCTCGTCCGGGTCGTCGGAGAGGGCAGCCAGCGCTGAGGCCAGGGTGTGCACGGCCAGCAGGCCGAGCGCGGTGTCCCGGTCGCCTTGTTCGGGCTGGTCGGGACGGCCGTTGCGTGCGGCGACCAGGCTGGTGGCCGTCCCCCAGGACTGGGTGAGCAGCGGCATCAGCTGCGTGCGCGACTCGGGGTGGCGCAGCGCGTACAGCGACACCTCCAGCGACAGCAGGAGCAGCGACTGCGCGTCCGGGTCTGGCGCGGTGACGGCGTAGGTGGCGGCCAGGTCGGTGCTGCTCTGTTGCGCCGACCACTCGGTGTCCTCTGCGGCGAGTTGCCTGGTGATCTCGGTGAACAGCTCCTCCTTGGAGCCGAACTGGGAGTACAGCGCGCCCTTGGTGTAGCCGGCCTCCGCGGCGATGTCGCCGACGGAAGCGCCCTCGAAGCCACGCTGTGCGAACACGGTGCGCGCGGCGGCCAGCAGGCTGGCCCGGGTGGCGTCCACCTTGGCCCTGCGACGCTGGTCACCGGCCATTCGGCCGAGCTCGGTGGAGGCGTCCGCGATCTCGCGCGAGACCATCCGCAGGCTGCTCGCCAGCTGGTCGCTCACCTCGGCGCCGGCTTCGGTCAAGCCCTGCTTGAGGGCGCGGCTCAGCAGCGCGGTGGCGTTGGCGAGCGCCTGGGTGGCCGTGCCCAGTTCCTCGGCGGCGTCGTCCATGCCGTGACCCTTCGGACTCATGACGACCACTCTACCGTACCGATCAGAATCTGAGTTGCATACCGATAGGTATCTGATACCGTGCGGTATGTAGCGACGGTATGGAGGAGTCATGGGAGAGCTCGAAGTGCTGCGGGTGCGCGGGCTGCACAAGCGGTACGGAAGCGGCCGCCGGGTGGTGCACGCCAACGCCGGCATCGACCTGGACGTGGCCCGCGGCGAGGTGGTCGGCCTGCTCGGACACAACGGAGCGGGCAAGACCACGCTGGTGAACCAGGTGGTCGGGCTGGCCCGGCCGGACGCAGGCAGCATCCGGCTGGCGGGGACGGACGCGATCGCGCGCCCTGACCACGTGCGTCGCCTGGCCAGCGTGCAGGCGCAGGCGAACGTGCCGATCACCGGCCTGACCCCACGGGTGGCCGTGGAACTGGTCGGACGGATCCGCGGCGGCGAGCGCGAACTCGTCCGGCGGCGCACGCAGCACCTGCTGGAGGCGCTCGACCTGATGCCGTGGGCGGACACCCCGGCGGAGAAGGTGTCGGGCGGGGTCGCGCGGCTGGCCGCGTTCGCGATGGCCGCGGTCGTCCCCGGTCGGCTGGTCGTGCTGGACGAGCCGACCAACGATGTCGACCCCGTGCGCCGGCGGCTGCTGTGGGAGCAGATCCGCCGGCTGGCGGACGCGGGGGCCGGCGTCCTGCTGGTCACCCACAACGTGCGCGAGGCCGAACGGGTCGTGGACAGCCTGGTGATCCTCGACCGGGGCGTCGTGATCGAGGCCTCCACGCCGGCCGCGCTGACCGTCAGCCACCGCGACACCCTCGTCCTCGAACTGGATACCGCGCCCGACGAGGAGCTGCGCTGGCCACCGGGCATCGTCCCCGGCCCCACGGACCGGCTGCGGGCGACCGCCCTGGTGCCGAGCTCCCGGGCGGCGGAGCTCGTTCGCTGGGCCGGTGCCCAGGTGGCGGCCGGACGCGCAGAGCGGTACGCGCTCGCGCCGGCGTCCCTTGAGGACGTGTACATCGACCTGGTCGGCCCGGGCGCCGGGCGGGCCCCGGAACTGGAAGAGGTCGGCTGATGACCACGGTCAGGCAGACGTTTCTGCTCATGCAGTGGCAGGCGCGACGGCTTACGGAGGCGCTACCGCTCCTGGTGGTGGTTCAGGTGCTGCTGTCGGTGTCGACGATCTACGGCTACGGCATGCTGGCCGGCAATCCGACCGGCGCGGACGCGCTGTACCTCGCGACCGGTGCGCCGACGGTGGCGCTGATCACGGTAGGCCTGGTGATGACCCCGCAGATCGTGGCCCAGGCGAAGACCGAGGGCAGCCTCGACTGGCTGCGGACCTTGCCCGTGCCGCGGCTACTGTTCCTGGTCAGCGACCTGTTGCTGTGGACGGTGCTGGCGCTGCCCGGCGTCGTGCTCGGTGTCTTTGCCGGGGTCTGGCGGTTCGGCGTCCAGCTGTCGGTGGCGCCATGGCTGGTGCCGGCGGCGATGGCGATCTCGCTCACCGCAGCCGCGGTCGGGTACTCGCTGGCCACGCTGCTGAAGCCGGCGCTGGCCAACCTGCTCACCCAGGTGCTGGTGTTCGTGATCCTGCTGTTCTCGCCGATCAGCTACCCGGCCGAGCGGATGCCCGAGGCCGTGCAGGCCGTCCAGGCATTCCTGCCGTTCCAGCCGATGGCCGAGGTCATGCGTGCGGGCCTGGCGTCCGCGGACTTCACCGTGTCCGTCCCGTCGGTGGCAGTGCTGGCCGCCTGGTGCGCGCTGGCGATGGTCGGTGCGGCCCTGGCCCTCCGCAAGCAGGCCTGAGGAAGGCGCTGACCTTGCGGCTGGTCGAGCTTGTCGAGACCACGACAACCGCCAGTGGCAACCGGTTTCGACAAGCTCAACCAGCCGTAGCGGGTGTCGTTCAGCAGGTCAGAGGTCGACGGTGCCGGAGATCACGGTCCGGGTGCGGCCGCCGATCCAGATCTCCTCGCCATCATCGTGGACGAGGATCTCGCCGTGGCGTCCGACCTGGGAGCCCTGGGTGACCAGATAGGTGTCAGGCACCACGCCGCGGGCGCGCAGCCATTGCGCGACGGCGGCGTTCAGGCTGCCGGTCACCGGGTCCTCTGCGTGTGCGAGCAGCCCGCGCACCTCGTAGGCGTAGGCGTCCCTGCTCAGCCCGACCAGGCCGAGGAAGTCGTGGCGGCCGAGCTGGGTGCCGTCCACCCACGCCCGGCGGACGGCGTCCGCGTCCTCCAGCTCGACCATCATCCAGGGCGCGCCGTTGTCGCCCCACTCGTGCGCGACCCAGTCGGTGCGGGGCATGCCGAGCGCGGCCTCGGCGATGGCGAGGTGCGCTTCGTCCAGCGGTCCCGTGCGCAGCCGTGGCGGAGCGGCGAAGGCGAGGCACCCGCCGTCCTGCCGCACCCGGACGAGCCCCACCCCACACTCCTGCACGACCTCGCCCTCCCGCGCAGGACGGCCGCCCCCCGTCAGCCACGCATGCGCGCTGCCGAGGGTCGGATGGCCGGCGAACGGGAGCTCTCCGTCCGTCGTGAAGATGCGGACGCGATAGTCAGCGGCAGGATCGGACGGCGGCAGCAGGAACGTGGTCTCGGAGAGGTTCATCCATTCGGCGAACGCCTGCATGGCGGCGGCGTCCAGTCCGGAGGCGTCGTGGACGACAGCGAGCGGGTTGCCCGTGGCGCCCCCGTCCCCGAAGACGTCGACCTGGGAGAATCCCCGGTCCATGGCCGTCCCTTCCGTCCTCCTAGTTGGTCTCGACAGGCTCGACCAGCGTGAGGTGAAACCTCAGTCGCCGAGCCCGGTACCGAGCTTGCGGGCCGTGAGCACCCATTCGTGATCGGTCGGCACCAGCTTCAGCTGCCCGGCCACCTCTTCCAGCGGGACGAGCTCGGTGTCCTCGCCGCGCGCGGCCACCATCACCCCGAACTGCTCTTTCTCTACGGCGTGTGCGGCCGCCGTCCCCAACCGGGACGCGAGCAGCCGGTCGGCAGCGCACGGGATGCCGCCGCGCTGCACGTAGCCGAGGATCGACACCCGCGACTCCAGGCCGGTCGCCGCCTCGAGCTCGCGGGCGAGCTTGAAGGTGTGTTCGCGCTGGGCGTCCTCGACGTTGGCGAGGTGGGCCCGGGCCGCGCGGACGGCCTCCGGCGTCTTCGCCGCCCGGACGAGCAGCTGCGCGGCCTCGTAGTCGGCGGCGTCCTGCATGTCGCGCGCGCCCTCGGCGACGGCCACGACGCTGAACGTGCTGCCGTGCTGGAGTCGGCTCTTGATCCTCTCCGCGACGCTGTCCACCGAGTAGGGGATCTCTGGCAGCAGGATGATGTCGGCACCGCCGGCGATACCGGCGCCCAGGGTCAGCCAGCCGGCCCGGTGGCCCATGATCTCGGTGAGGATGATCCGGTGGTGGCTGTGCGCGGTGCTGTGCAGCCGGTCGACCGCCTCGGTGGCGATCTCCATCGCGGTGGCGAAGCCGAAGCTGGTGTCGGTGCGGGCGATGTCGTTGTCGATGGTCTTCGGCAGCGTGATCACGTTGAGCCCCGACTCGGCGAGCCGCATCGCGTTCTTCGCTGTCCCGCCGCCGCCGAGCAGGACGAGCGCGGACAGGCCCTCCTTCTCGTAGTTCTCCACGACCTGGGGGCGCATGTCGGCCGTGTCGCCGTCGACGGCCATGCGATGCACCTTGTCGCGGCTGGTGCCGAGGATCGTGCCGCCAATCGTGAGGATGCCCGACAGGGCGCCGGAGTCGAGCGGGGTGTACCGGTTCTCCACGAGGCCGCGAATGCCGTCCCGATAGCCGAGGAGCTCCCAGCCATTGGCGATCGCGGCCTTGCCGAAGCCGCGGATGGCGGCGTTCAGCCCGGGGCTGTCACCGCCGGCGGTGAGGATCCCGATGCGCTTCTTGGCTTCCGCCATGTCCGACCCCTTCGCTGGCTGGGCTCTCAGGCTAGACGACGACCGCCGCACCGCGACAGCGGT
>DAIPJC010000061.1:18308-18411 GCA_036770475.1 Propionicimonas sp.
GGGAAGGGAGGAGTCTTGACGAGCAGTGAGGAACGAACTGCGAGGAACAGACGACGACCGCCGCACCGCGACAGCGGTGGGAAGGGAGGAGTCTTGACGAGCA
>DAIPJC010000062.1:0-18373 GCA_036770475.1 Propionicimonas sp.
AAGATCCAGACCCGGGCGATCCTGTTCACCGTCCTCAACCCGCTGATGATCTGGTCGGTGCTGGCCGGCGCCCACAACGAGGCCTTCACGCTGGTCTTCGCGATCGTGGGGCTGTACTTCATCCGGCGCAGCCCGTTCGTGGCCGGTCTGGGCATCGGCCTGGCGGGGACGGTGAAGGTGTCGCTGATCTTCTACGGCATCGCCATGGCCTGGGGTTATCGTCGCGACTGGCGCAAGCTCGTCCAGCTGGCGCTCGGCGCCGCCATCCCGCTGGGGATCGCCTACGGCCTGCTGATGCCGAGGGCGCTGCTGGCCGCGAGCCGCAACACCGGCTACATCTCGGCCGGCTCCTGGGCGCCGCCCGTGCAGTGGGTGCTGACCCTGGTGTTCGGCGACCCGATCGCGCGCGGCATCATCGGCTGGGGCGGCTGGGTGATGATGGCGGCCGTCGTCTGGATGCTGTCCCGGGTCATGCCGTGGCGGCTCGTCCCCGGCGTCCCAGAGGACGAGGACCCGCGCCGCGATCCGCTGACGATCGCGGTCCGCACGGCTGCCATCCTCACCGCGTCCTGGCTGGTCACGTCGCCCTACACGCTCAGCTGGTACGACCTCACCACGTGGGTGCCGCTGGGGCTGATGGTCGCGTCCCGACTCGACGTGATCATGATCTGGCGGGGGTTCTGGCTGTCGATCGCCTACGTGACCGGACGGTCCGTGCAGTTCAGCGACGCCATGAAGTCGACCGGCTCGGTGATCCGGGACGGGTTCTGCGCGGGCGCGCAGATCCTGGTGCTGGTGCTGATCGTCCACTGGTGGTGGACGTGGGGCCACGAACTGCCGGCGTGGACGCGCAGGCTTCGCTCGCGCGGGGCCGACACGGAGCGGGCCGAGACTCACCCGACGATCCAGGGAGCGGTCAATCCAACGGTCGTGCGGCGTGGTTCGGCTTGATCCGGGTGTTGACGTAGCGGCCCTTCGACTCTGACGCGAGCAGCTCCCGGTACAACCGCGCCGGCACGAGGCTGTAGGCGTACGTGCCGCCCGTGACGTAGCGGACGAACAACTCGCTGCGGTCGTGGTCGTAACCGACGGCCGCGATGCTGCGGGACTCCACCGGGGTCAGCTGCGGAATGTCGGGCTCGTTCACGACTCCATCCTGCGCCCGGTTCGGCGTCCGTTGAAGGGGGGCGGCGGTGCGAACCCTCGGCGTGGGCACGCCTGGACCCCACTACGCTGAGCGCGTGCTCGGCTACTACGGACCCGCGGGAACCTTCACCCACCAGGCGCTGTTGACCTTCTCCGGGGACGAGGCGATCCCGTTCGCCACGGTGGCCGAGGCGCTGGACGCGGTCCGCGCGGGCACCGTCGAGGCGGCGCTGGTGCCGATCGAGAACTCGGTCGAGGGCGGCGTCACGGTCACGCTGGACTCGCTGGCGTCCGGGAAGCGGTTGATGATCGTCCGCGAGGTGCTGCTGCCGGTGCAGTTCAACCTGTACGCCCGGCCCGGGACGCGGCTGGCCGACGTCCGGAAGGTGCTCACCCACCCGCACGCCGCCGCCCAGGTACGCGGCTGGCTCGCGGCCAACCTGGCGGGCGCCACCGTCACCGAGGGCGGCTCGACAGCCGGGGCGGCCCAGGAAGTCTCCGACCCGGCCTCGAAGTACGACGCGGCGGTGTGCGCGCAAGTGGCAGGGGAGATGTACGGCCTGGAGGCCATCGCGAGCGAGATCGCAGACAATGCGTCCGCGGTGACCCGGTTCGTGCTGGTCTCGCGTCCGGCCGAGCCCCTGCGACGCACCGGAGCCGACAAGACCACCCTCGTCGCGTACATGCACACCGACCACGCCGGCGCCCTGCTGGAGATCCTCGAGCAGTTCTCCGGCCGCGGCGTCTCGCTCTGCCGCATCGAGTCGCGTCCGACCAAGACCGGCATCGGCAACTACTGCTTCAGCATCGACGCGGAGGGGCACCTGCGTGATCCGCGGCTCGCCGAGGCGATGCTGGGCCTGCACCGGATCTGCGAGGACGTGATCTTCCTCGGCTCCTACCCGCGCGCGGACGGCGTCCGTCCGGTCGTCGCCCGCGGCTTCGCGGACGCTGACTTCGACGCCGCCCGCGACTGGTACGCGTCCCTGGTGCACCCCGCCGACTGAACGAAAAGGGGACGGTTCCGAGATTCGCAGCGTCGAGCAGCCGCGACGACGAATCTCGGAACCGTCCCCTTTTCGTTCACGCTGGCCGGACGGTCGGCGCCGAGGCAGGACGGTAGGCTTTGCGACCGTGATCGACCCGAAGCTGCTGCGTACCGACCCTGACCGCATCAAGCGCTCGCAGGAGGCGCGCGGCGAGTCCGTGAGCCTGGTCGACGACCTGGTCGCCGCGGACGAGCGGCGCCGGGCGCTGATCGCGTCGTCGGAGGCCATGCGCGCAGAACAGAAGGAGCTGTCGCGGCAGGTGCCAAAGGCTTCCGCGGACGAGAAGCCTGCCCTGCTCGCCAGGACACGGGAGCTCGCCCAGCAGGTGAAGGACGCGACCGCGGAGGCCGAGGCGGCGAAGATCACCTTCGACGACCTCATGCTGCGCCTGCCCAACCTGGTGATCGACGGCGTCCCCACCGGTGGTGAGGACGACCTCTACGTGATCGAAACCATCGGGACGCCGCGCGACTTCGCCGCCGAGGGCTTCGAGCCCAGGGATCACATCGAGATCGCCGAGGGGCTGCAGGCCATCGACATGGAGCGCGGCTCGAAGGTCTCCGGCGCTCGCTTCTACTTCCTCACCGGCGTCGGTGCCCAACTCGAGTTCGCCTTGCTCAACCTGGCCATGGCGAAGGCGGCCGAATGGGGCTTCACGCCGATGATCCCGCCGGCGCTCGTGCGTCCGTCCGCGATGGAAGGCACGGGTTTCCTCGGCCAGGCCGCGGAGGACGTCTACTACCTGGAGCGCGACGACCTCTATCTCGTCGGGACGTCCGAAGTCGCGCTGGCCGCGTACCACTCCGAAGAGATCCTGGACGCCGCCAGCCTGCCAAGGCAGTACGTGGCGTTCTCGCCCTGCTACCGCCGCGAGGCCGGCTCCTACGGCAAGGACACCAAGGGCATCTTCCGCGTCCACTGGTTCGACAAGGTCGAGATGTTCATCTACTGCGATCCGGCGGACGCCGAGGAGTGGCACGGCAAGCTGCTCGGCTTCGAGAAGGAGTTCATCAAGCTCCTGGAGATCCCGTTCCAGGTGCTCGACGTGGCGTCCGGCGACCTGGGGCTGTCGGCCGCCCGCAAGTACGACTGCTACGGCTACGTCCCCAGCCAGGGCCGCTACCGAGAGATCACCTCGACGTCCAACTGCACCGAGTTCCAGGCGCGCCGGCTGAACATCCGCATGCGGGACGGGGGGAACGTGTCCTCGCTGGCCACTCTCAACGGCACCCTGTGCTCGATGGCCCGTCCGATCATCATGCTGCTGGAGAACCACCAGCAAGCCGACGGCTCGGTGTACGTGCCGCAGGCCCTGCGTCCGTACCTGGGTGGGGTGGAGTACCTGACGCCGACCGCGTGAAGCGGAGGGCTTCGTCAGGCTCAGCCAGCAGATGCTCCCTGAGCTTGACGAAGGGCGTGAGGTCTCGTCATCCCGGCTTTCGTCGGGATGACAGTGGGGGCGTCCCGTTGACGCTCCGTTTACGCCGGGGACGGATACTGGCTCCTCGAGAGAGAGAGGACGCCATGGGCTCGGTGCTGGTGATCGACGACGACCCGCACATTCGCGAGCTGGTCGCCGCGCTGCTCGACCGCGCGGGGTTCCCCAGCACGTCGGCCGCGGACGGACGCCAGGGGTTGCGCGTGCTCGGCGAAACCCAGGTCGACCTGTGCATCGTGGACGCGATGATGCCCCAGCTGGACGGAGTGGAGTTCTGCCGGGCCGCCCGCCGCTACCACCCCGAACTGCCGCTGCTCATGTTGACCGCCAAGGGCCAGCTGGGCGACAAGGCCCGCGGCTTCGAGGCCGGTGCCGACGACTATCTCGTCAAGCCCTTCGAGGGCGCCGAGCTGATCATGCGCGTGCGGGCCCTGCTGCGTCGCTACCGCAAGGTCGTCGACTCCACCGCACGGGCCGGACGGCTGGCCCTCGACAGCGCCAGCCATATCGTCACGCTGGACGGCGCCCCGATCGACCTGCCGCTGAAGGAGTTCGACCTGCTGTTCCTCCTCGCTGGACACAAGGGGCGCACGCTGACCCGCGACTTCATCCTCGACGAGGTCTGGGGCTACGGCTTCGAGGGCAACACCCGCACGCTCGACGTCCACATCAACCGGCTGCGCGACCGGTTCGGCGAGACGAACGGCTTCCGAATCACGACTGTCCGCGGCCTGGGCTACCGGCTGGAGGAGGCGTGAACCAGGAGAACCGTCCCCGCGGTTCAGCGCGCGGCATGGCGCGGGAGGGCGGCCGGGCGCGACCGCAACCTGGTGACGGGCCACGGAACGGCCAGGTGTGGTACATCCAGCTGCGGAACCTGCTGCTGGGGATCGCGGCGCTGTCGGCGGGGTGGCTGCTCGCGGGGTGGATCTTCAGTCTCACCGGGCGTCCACCGGAGCTGGTCGTCTACCTGGCGTCGGTCGCGCTCGGGATCCTGCTCGCCGGCACGACCGCCCTCGTCATCGGACGGCTCGCCGGCGGGTTCCCGGACGACCCGAACCGCATCTGGAACGACCTCGGCGACGCCATGGACCGGATCGCCCGCGGCGACTTCTCGGTGCGGGTGAGCTCGCCCCGGAGCGGTGTACTGGCTGAGGTCGTCGCGTCCGTGAACAAGATGGCCGCCGAACTCGGCAGCGTCGAGCACCAACGTCAGGAGTTCATCTCCAACGTCTCGCACGAGATCCAGTCCCCCCTCACCTCGATCAGCGGCTTCGCCACCTTGCTGCGCGACAGCGGCCTGGACGAGGCCACCCGGCAGCACTACCTCGACGTGATCTGCGCCGAGGCCGGCCGGCTCTCCCGGTTGAGCGACAACCTGCTGCGGCTGTCCACGCTCGACAGCTCGGACGACATCGACCGGCGGCCGGTGCGACTCGATGAGCAACTGCGCAGCGTCGTCCTGATGCTCGAACCGCAGTGGACGGCCAAGGGCCTCGACGTCGAACTGACGGCTTCCCCGGTCGAGCTCAACGCCGACGCCGACATGTTGCGCCAGGTCTGGATCAACCTGCTCAGCAATGCCGTCAGGTACACACCGGACGGGGGCGCCGTCCGGGTGAGCATGGAGGCCTCGGCCGACTCTTGCCGCGTGGAGATCACTGACACCGGGATCGGCATCTCGACCGCCGACCTACCCCGCGTGTTCGAGCGTTTCTTCCGTGCTGACAAGGCACGATCCGGTGAGGGCAACGGACTGGGCTTGTCGCTCGTCAAGCGCGTCATCGACCTGCACGGCGGCAGCGTCACCGTCGCGAGCGAGCCCGGTGCAGGCTCGACGTTCAGCGTGATCTTGCCGCTCTGAGCAACCGGCAGCGGCTCCGTGCCTGCGGAACCGCGCGCTCGACAGTCGTCAGGCGCGATGAAAGCGCTCTGGATCGCGTCGAGCGTGCAACTCCGCAGGGGGTCGGCGTTCCCTCGTTTACATCCCGTTGTCACACCGTTGAAAGGGCGTTGACATGCGCGTCCCAGACTGACTCGCGAACTCGAGACGGAGGAAGATCGATATGCCAGCGGTGATCGAGGTCGAGGACCTCGTCAAGCAGTACAAGAAGGCTCCACACCCCGCGGTGGACGGGGTGAGTTTCAGCGTGGACGAGGGCGAGTTCTTCGCCTTCCTCGGGCCGAACGGCGCGGGCAAGACCACCACGATCTCGATCCTCACCACCACGCTGTCGAAGACGTCCGGCACTGTCCGGATCGCCGGCTACGACATCGAGGAGCAGGACCGGCAGGTGCGCGAGCACATCGGTGTCATCGCCCAGCGGCCCAGCCTGGACAAGTCGCTGACGGCGGAGGAGAACATCCGCATCCACGCCTGCCTCTACGGGCTGTACGGCTACCGTCCAACCTTCCGGATGATGCCGGCCGAGTACCGCGACCGGGTCGAGCAGCTGGCCGATGTCGTGGGCATGCGCGACTCGCTGTTCACCAAGGTCGGGAAGCTCTCCGGCGGCATGGCCCGCAAGTTCGAGGTCGTCCGCTCGCTCATGCACACCCCCCACGTCCTGTTCCTGGACGAGCCCACCCAGGGCCTGGATGCTGTCGTCCGGCACGACCTGTGGGACTACCTCGACCACGTGCGCCGCGAGTGGGGCACGACCGTCTTTCTCACCACGCACTACATCGACGAAGCCGAGTCCGCCGACACGGTCTGCCTGATCAACCACGGACGGATCGCCCTGTGCTGCCCGCCGGAGCAGATGAAACGCAGCCTCGGCGCCGAGACGCTCGAAGACGCCTACGTCGACTTCCTGCGCAAGGACGGCGCCGACCACCTGGAGGCACTGGAGTTCGGACGGGGGACGGCAGCATGAGCACGATCACTCTCGCGGCCGGCTCGCTGCGTCCCCAGTCGTCCCGCTTCTCTCGCGAACTGAATGCGACGGTCGCGGTGGCCGCCCGCGACATCACCATCACGCTGAAGAGCCCCGGCACCCTGTTCACGAGCCTGCTCATGCCGCTGCTGATGATGGGCCTGATCGGCGGCAACCTGATGCAGAACATGGCCGGAGGCCTGGACTTCAACTTCGGCACGTTCATGCTCGTCGGGATGCTGGTCAACATGCTGTTCATGATGACGACGATGGGCATGGTCACCCTCGTCGACGACAGCGACGACAACTACTCCGCCGAACTGCTGGTCTCGCCGGTCTCGCGCTACTCGATCGTGATCGGCAAGATCATCGGCTCGTCGTTCATGGCGATCGTCTCCTGCCTGGGCGTCCTGGTCGTCGGCCTGGTGATGGGCATCGCCCTGGCGCCCTGGCAACTGCTGGCTCTCCTGGCGTTGGCCCCGCTGATGTGCCTGTCCGGTGGGGCGCTCGCGATGATCGTGATGGGCGTGATCAAGAGCAACCGCGTGGCCAACATCGCGGTGATGCTGATCACGATGCCGCAGATGTTCCTGTCCGGTGTGATCATCCCGATCGGCAACTCGAGTGGCGTCCTGTTCGTGCTCAGCCGAATCCTGCCGATGACCTACTGCGTCGATCTGGGTCGCGCGGTGGTGTACGCCGGCAGCCCCGACTTCGCTTCCGTCGTGCTGTTCAACCCCATGGTCAGCCTGGTCGCGATCATCACCCTGACCGTGCTCTGCCTGGTGGTGGGGACGTTCCTCTATGCGCGCTCGGAGAAGAATCGCTGACCGGTTCGCAACAAAGTGTCCTGAAGGCGTCGTCTTCGACGCTTTCAGGACACCTTGCGTAGCCGGGTGGGGTGCGGGTGAACCGGGAGAACCGTCCCCGCGAACCGGGGGGACGGTTCTCCCGGTTCAGCGGGGATGTTCGGCATGCGTTCACCGGGCTGTCACAGGGGCGAGCTAGCCTTGCCAGCAATATGAAGAACAGTGAACTGGCGGCCTGGAGGCCGCAGGTGGTGGCACTGGATATCGACGGGACGCTCGTCGATCACGAGGGAGTGCTACCGGAGATTGTCCGCCGATCGGTTCGGCGGGTCACGGCGGCCGGGATTCCGGTCGTCCTCACGACGGGGCGTAGTTGGCATGCCACGCGCCCGGTCTTCGAGCAGCTGGGGCTGCCTTCGGGGCCCGCAGTTGCGTCCAACGGTGCAGTGACCGTCGACTTCCCGCCCTTCGAAGTGCGGCAGGTGGTCACGTTCGATCCGTCCGAGGTGATCGAGAAGGTGCTCCGCGAGCACCCGACCGCCGCGCTTGCTGCCGAGGTGATCGGCCAGGGCTACCGGGTCACCCGGCAGTTCCCGGACGGCGACCTGACCGGCTCCATCGAGGAGGTCAGCGTCGAGGACCTGGCCGGCAGCGACGTCACCCGGATTGTCGTGCGCGACCCGGAGTCGTCCGAGCTCGAGTTCATCGCGCTGGCCGAGCGGTTGGGCCTGCACGGCGTGAGCTACTCGGTCGGCTGGAGCGCCTGGCTCGACATCGCCCCCGCCGGGGTGAACAAGGCCACAGCGCTCGCGGAGGTGGTGGCCGATCTCGGCTACTCCGCCGCCGACGTGCTGGCGATCGGCGACGGCCGCAACGACATCGAGATGCTCACCTGGGCCGGACGTGGGGTAGCGATCGGCGACGCCTGCGCGGAGGTCTGTGCGGTGGCTGACCATGTCACCGGCACCTTCGCCGATGGCGGAGCGGCGCTCGAGCTCGACCGCTGGTTCGACAGCCGCCGGATGCGCGGACGCGTCCCGGAGCCGAGCGCGCTCGCATCCTGACGAGGAGTGGTCGGGCAGCCCTAAGGTGAGTGCGAGCCGGTCACGTGCGCCGGCGTCGTGGAGGCTGGGTGTGGCTGCGGTCGAGCTGACCACCAGCAGGCTGCTGGTGCGGCGCTTCGCCGCGTCCGATGCGCCGGGACTGCACGCGTACCTGTCGCGTCCCGAAGCCGTCCGGTTCGAGCCCTACCCGGTGCAGTCGCTCGCCGACTGCGAACGGTTGGCGATCGAGCGGGCGGTGAGCCCCGACTTCTGGGCTGTCTGCCTGCGTGACAGCGGCGAGCTGATCGGGAACCTCTACCTGCACCGGTGCGAGCCGCTGGCCTGGCGCACCTACGAGCTGGGCTACGTGTTCCACCCCGACCACTGGGGGCGTGGCTACGCCACCGAGGCGGCGGCTGCATTGGTGAGCTCGTGTTTCGAGGATCAGGGAGCCCACCGGATCGAGGCCAGGTGCGATCCCGTGAACGCGGCTTCCTGGCGGCTCCTCGAAAGGCTCGGCTTCCGCCGCGAGGGGTGCCTGCTGCAGAACGCCAGCTTCGTCGACGACGCGGACGGGAACCCGGTCTGGAAGGACACGTACCTCTACGCGATGCTCGCGGCCGAGTGGGTCGGTTAGCCCCGCAAGAGTCGATGTCGTCCGTGTCCCGCGTGCTGGGGACTGCGGTCTGCCGTCCACGCGACTACCCTGAATCGGTCAAATCCGAGAGCAGGGGGTCGAAGGTGGTGCACCCGTACCTGCGTGAGCCCGAATTCCTCACGCAGCTGAAGGACGGCACGGTCAAGCAGCTCAACCCGTTCAGCGGCACCGAGGTCTGGACGGTAGCCGGCCGCGGCAACCGTCCACTCGGCGTGGTGCTGCCCGACCCCGTCCCGCTCGAGGAGAGCCAGCACGGCCGCTACTGCGCGTTCTGCGAGGGACGCTACCTCGACACGCCGCCGGAGAAGTCGCGGGTGATCCGCCACGACGACGGCAGCTGGGAGACCCGCTACCGGACCTCAGCCGAAGACCTGGACCGGACCGTCGCCGAGTTCCGGCGCGTCCCGAACCTGTTCGAGATCCTGTCCTACGACTACTGGCACGAGAACTACGGCTACGAACTGCCGGCTCGCGTGCGTGACCGGAAGGCCGCCTACCTCGCCTCGCCGGCCGGACGCGAGCACGTCCTGGCGGTCGTCCGGGCAAAGCTGCGCGCGGGCGGTCGGTCGGACGCGGTCATCGACGCCATGGGCGAGGACGGCCAGCTGGAGGCCGCGTCCGGTTTCTTCGGTGGTGGCCACGACGTGATCGTGGCGCGCAGGCACTTCGTCGACGGCGCCACCGACAACACGCAGCTGGCGTCGTCGGGCACGCTGACGCCGGAGGAGCACCACCAGTTCATGGCGTACACCGTCGAGTCGACGGCTGCCCTGTTCGACCTGAACCGGTACGCCCGCTATGTCGCGGTGTTCCAGAACTGGCTGCGTCCGGCGGGCGCGTCCTTCGACCACCTGCACAAGCAGCTGGTCGCCATCGACGAGCGCGGGACGCAGCACGAACTCGCCATGGAGCGGCTGCGGTCCAACCCCAACATCTACAACGAGTACGGCGTGAACTACGCGTCCTACAAGAACCTGGTGATCGCGGAGAACGACCACGCGATCGCGTTCGCCGGCTTCGGGCACCGCTACCCCACGATCGAGATCTACTCCAAGTCGGAGGCGCCCGATCCGTGGAACCACACGGCTGAGGAGACGCGGGCGGTGTCCGACCTCGTGCACGCCATGCACGCGGCGTCCGGGGTGGCGGTGCCGTGCAACGAGGAGTGGCACTACCGTCCGATCGACACCGATCTGGCGATGCCGTGGCGGGTGATGCTGAAGTGGCGCAACTCGACCATCGCCGGCTTCGAGGGCGCGACGAAGATCTACCTGAACACCATCGACCCGTACGCCCTGCGCGACCGGATCGTGCCCCAACTGTTCGCCCTCAGGGACGAGGGCGTGATCGCTCCGATGAAGATCGCCACCGAGTGCCCCTGCCGGCCGAACTCACTGCGGTACCGCGCGAACCGGGGCTGAGCCGCGGAAGGCTGGCTGAGCTTGCCGAAGCCCGCCCTTCGTCAGGCTCAGGGAGCACCACCAGGCTCGGGCCCTTCGTCAGGCTCAGGGACCATGGGGCTACTGGCCGGTGCGGCCGTCGATGCACTCCCTCAGCAGGTCGGCGTGACCGCAGTGGCGGGCGTATTCCTCGATCAGGTGGATGACGATGTCGCGCACTTCGGCAGGTTCGCCGTCGACGTCCACCACGTCATCCAGGTCCGCGGCGGCCAGCACCTCGCGGCCGTGCGCGATCTCCGTCTCCCAGAGGTTCCAGCTCGCCGCCACCAGTGCGTCGTCCGGCGTGGGGAAGCCGAAGCCGTGCTCGTCCGCGGGTTCAGTGAACAGGCGAGGAAGCTCGGGCTGCCGCTCGATCATCCGGCGGAACCACGAGTGCTCCACCCGGGCGAGGTGTCGCACCAGTCCCAGCAGCGACATCGTGGACGGCGGCACTGAGCGGCGTCCCAGCTCCTCGGGGGAGAGCCCGTCGCACTTGAGGACGAGCGTCTGCCGGTAGCGCTCGAGGTACTCCACGAGATTGGCGCGCTCGCCGCGCGGGAAGGTCGATCCGCCGCGGGGATCCTGCTCCGGCGGGAGCCACATGCCGTCGTATCCGACTTCTGCCATACCGGCATCAAACTCGCTCGGCACAGACAGGACAACCACCGGCGCCTGAACGAAAAGGGGACGGTTCCTTTTCCGTTCAGTTGTCCACAGGCTCGGCCAGCCCGGTGGCGGCTGTGGATAAGTGAATGAAAAGGGAACCGTCCCCTTTTCGTTCAGAGGGTCTGTCTCCGACAGCCGGTTGGTCGGCGAGCGCAGGTCGGGCTAGCGTCAGAGCATGATCCCCAGCTACACGCTCAACGACGGCCACTCCCTGCCTGCGCTCGGCTTCGGCACCTATCCGCTCGGCGGGGCGAGTGGTGTCGAGTCGGTGGTCAGCGCACTGCACCAGGGCTACCGGCTGATCGACTCCGCGGTGAACTACGAGAACGAGGGTGCGGTCGGCGAGGCGATCCGCCGCTCGGGCGTGCCGAGGGACGAGATCGTGGTCACCTCCAAGCTGCCCGGACGCCACCACGCCTACGCGGAGGCCATCACCTGCGTCCACGAGTCGCTGTACCGGATGCAGCTCGACCACCTCGACCTCTACCTGATCCACTGGCCACTGCCGAACGTGGGACGCTACGTCGAGGCCTGGCAGGCGCTCGTGGACCTGCAGCGGGACGGCGTCCTGCGTTCGATCGGCGTGAGCAACTTCCTGCCTGAGCACCTCGACCGGATCATCGCAGAGACCGGCGTCACCCCGGCCGTCAACCAGGTGGAGCTGCACCCCTACTTCCCGCAGGTGCGGCAGCGGCAGGTGGACGACGAGCACGGCATCCGCACCGAGTCGTGGAGCCCGCTCGGCCGGGCCGGCGAGGTGTTCCGCGATCCGGTGGTCAACGGCATCGCCGACGCACACGGACGCACGCCCGCGCAGGTCGTACTGCGCTGGCACGTCCAGCTCGGCGCCGTCCCGCTGCCCAAGGCGGCGTCGGCGAGCCGGCAGCTGGAGAACCTGTCGGTCTTCGACTTCGAACTGGACGACGAGCAGGTCGCGGCGATCACCGCGCTGGGGCGGGCCGACGGACGCCTGTTCGGCGCCGATCCGGCCACGCACGAGGAGTTCTGAGCTCCGCTTACTGCCATCCCAGGCCCGCAACGGTCATCCCGGACCTGATCCGGGATGACATGAGGCGGCTGTCGGAGCGGCTGGTTAGGGTGACGGGGTGCCTGTGATCGAAGCCCGGGAGCTCACCAAGACGTTCGGCGAGCTGACGGCGGTGGACGCGATCTCCTTCGAGGTGAGCGCGGGGGAGTCCTTCGGGCTGCTCGGACCGAACGGCGCCGGCAAGTCCACCACGATGCGGATGATCGGCGGCACCAGCCTGCGCACGTCCGGCACCCTGCTGGTGAACGGACTCGACCCGGAACTGCACGGCCCCGAAGTGCGGGCGAACCTGGGCGTCGTCCCTCAGCAGGACAACCTCGACACCGAACTGCGGGTCCGCGACAACCTGATCATGTACGGACGCTACTTCGGCCTGCCGTACAGCTACCTGCGTCCGAAGGCGGACGGGCTGCTCGAGTTCGCCCAGCTCAGCGACAAGGCCACCACGAAGGTCGACAACCTCTCCGGCGGCATGAAGCGCAGGCTGACCATCGCCCGCGCGCTGGTGAACGAGCCTCGGGTCCTGCTGCTGGACGAGCCCACCACCGGCCTCGACCCGCAGGCCCGGCACATCCTGTGGGACCGGCTGTTCCGGCTGAAGGAGCAGGGCGTGACGCTGGTCGTCACCACCCACTTCATGGACGAGGCCGAGCAGCTCTGCGACCGGCTGATCGTGATGGACCACGGCGTGATCGTGGCGGAGGGAAGCCCGGCCGACCTGATCCGGCGCTACTCCAGCCGCGAGGTGCTCGAGCTGCGCTTCGGCTCCGATCGCAATGCCGCCCTGGTCGACCGGCTCCGCGGGCTCGCGGCGCGGATCGAGCCGCTGCCCGACCGCGTCCTGCTCTACACCGACGACGGGGAGTCCGCGCTCGAGGCCGTCCGAAGGGACGGGCTGGAGCCGGTGACCTCGCTCGTGCGGCGCTCCTCACTGGAGGACGTGTTCCTCCGGCTGACCGGGAGGAGCCTGATTGACTGATCAGGGAATGATGGCTGAGCCTGACGAAGCCCGTCCGCTTGGCGCGGGCGCGCTCACCCTCGACAGCAACGCGCTGGCGTACTCGGGTCGAGCACCGGACGCGGCGCGCCAGGCCGCCCTCGTACGCCGCTGGGGCTGGTGGTACCAGGCCGAATGGCGGCTGCGGTCCATGCAGGCGTACTGGACGTCGATGGTCGGGACGGCGCTGCTCACCCCCCTGCTGTACGTGGTGGCGATGGGTGTCGGACTCGGCTCCCTGGTGGACGCGAGGTCCGGCGGTATCGGCGGGGTGCCCTATCTGGTGTTCGTCGCTCCCGGGCTGCTGGTCAGTTCGATCGTGATGGCGTCGACCTCGGAGACGTCCTATCCGGTGCTGACCGGCTTCAAATGGGGACGCCTCTACTACGCCAGGGCCACCACGGCGGCCACCCCACTGCAGGTGGCGCTGGGGGAACTGCTCGCGATCGGGGTGCGGCTCATCCTCGAGGCGGCGGTGTTCTGGGTCGTTCTGCTGTGCCTGGGCGCCGTCGTGTCGCCGTGGTCGTGGCTGGTGATCCCGGTGGCAGCGCTGGCCGGGCTCGCGTTCGGGGCTCCACTGATGGCCTACGCCGCCACGATGGAGGACGAGGGTGCACAGTTCGCGCTGATCCAGCGGTTCGTCGTGATGCCGATGTTCCTGTTCGCAGGCACCTTCTTCCCGCTGGAGTCGATGCCGCCCTATCTCCAGTGGATCGGCTGGATCTCGCCGATGTGGCACGGCACGCAACTGGCGCGGGTCGCGGCGTTCGGGCTCGCCCTGGCCTGGCCGCAGGTACTGGGGCACCTCGCGTTCCTGCTCGTGGTGCTGGGCGTCGGCGCGTGGCTCGCGGTGCGCAACTTCGTCGCGAGGCTGAACCGATGAGCGGGCGGGCAGTGCTGGCTGGGCCGGACGAGGCCCGGGCGTCGGGCCTGCGCGGCTGGCTGGTCGCGAACTCCTCGGGCAACGTCCGCGCCGTGGTCGAGCGGGGCTTCGCCGTGATCCGCAACCAGAACTGGGTGGTGATCCTCTCCGGTTTCTTCGAGCCGGTGTTCTACCTGCTCAGCATGGGGTTGGGCCTCGGAGGGCTGATCGGGACGGTCGCCGGGCCGGGCGGGCGTCCGATCTCCTACGCCGCGTTCATCGCGCCGGCGCTGCTGGCTACCTCCGCGATGAATGGGGCGATCTACGACTCGACCTGGAACGTCTTCTTCAAGCTACGGTTCGCGAAGCTCTACGAGGCGATGCTCGCGACGCCGCTGGGTCCGCTGGACGTCGCTGCCGGTGAGATCTTCATGGCGCTGTTCCGGGGCTTCCTGTACGCGCTGGGGTTCACAGCGGTGATCGCGATCATGGGCCTGGCGACGTCGTGGTGGGCGCTGGCGATGATCCCGGTGGCGCTGCTGATCGCGCTCGGCTTCGCGGCCCTAGGTATGGCCGTGACCAGCTACTTCAGCACCTTCCAGCAGATGGACTGGATCAACATCGCCCTGCTGCCGATGTTCATGTTCAGCGCCACCCTGTTTCCGATCACGGTGTTCCCGGTGCCCGTGCAGTGGTTCGTGATGGCGCTGCCGCTGTGGCACGGTGTTGAGCTGATGCGGCAGCTCTCCGTGGGCCACTTCGAGGCCAGCACGGGGGTGCACCTCGGATACTTTCTGGTCATGTCGTTGCTCGGAATCGCCTTCACCACGCGAAGGCTTCGCTCACTGTTCCTCCGCTGAGCGACACTGATACGCGTGGCCCCGCCGGGTCGCAGCAGGAGGTCGGGATGATCGCCATCGTCGCAGCGCTGCCGGACGAACTCGCCGCCATCGAGACAGCGGCAGCGCAGGAGTCGCCGCTCACCGCCCACACGGTGGCCGGGCGCGACGTGCACACCGGGACGCTGTGCGGGCGCGAGGTCATGCTCGCCCTGTCCGGCGTGGGGAAGGTGGCCGCCGCGTCCACCGCCACTGTGCTCGCGGAGCGGGCGTCGGCGGTGATCATGGTCGGCACGGCCGGCGGGATCGGTACCGGCGTGGAGCCCGGGGACGTGGTGGTGGCCGCAGAACTCTTGCAGCACGACCTGGACGCGCGTCCGCTGTGGGAGCGCTGGGTCGTCCCGTCGCTCGGGCTGGCCCGCATCCCGGCCGACCGGACGCTGACCGCCGCGCTCGCCTCCGCCGCCGAGGTCGTGGTCGGGATGCACCGTCCCGATCTCGCCGAGCTGGGCCTCGGCGTGCCGCACTGGCACCTCGGCATGATCGCCTCGGGTGACGTCTTCGTGGCGACTGCCGAAGGCTCCGCGCGGCTGCGTGGGGAGTTACCCGACGCCTTGGCTGTGGAGATGGAGAGTGCCGCCATCGCCCAGGTGTGTCACACGGCCGGTGTACCGTTCGCCGTAGCCAGAACCATTTCCGATCGTGCGGACCACACCGCGCTCGTGGACTTTCCCCGCTTCCTCGCCCAAGTCGCCGCGCCCTATGCGCGGGACCTGGTGGTCACCGCGCTGCCCTGGTGTCCGTGAGGCGGGCTTCGTCAGGCTCAGCCGCCACACGATCCCTCAGCCACCACATGATCCCTGAGCCGCCACATGGTCCCTCAGCCACTACATGATCCCTGAGCCACCACATGATCCCTGAGCTTGACGAAGGGCAGGGGCTGGCCGGGATGACTTTGGGCCGGGATGACAGCTACTCAGCCAGCCGCAGATCGAGGTCCGTTGGCTCCCCGGCAGCGAGGGTGAAGGGCAGCACGGAGCCGCCGTCCACCTCAACCTGGTAGTCGCCGAGGAAACCGCGGACGGCGACCCGTCCGGCCTCGTCCGTGCGCAGTCTCGTGGACGGCAGCCACCAGTCGCCTTTGACCAGGGAGTGCAGGGCGTCGTAGGAGGGCTTGGGCGTGCCGTCGGCGCGGACCAGCCCGATCGGGGCGCCCAGCCACGCGCCGCGGTCGGTGATGCCCCAGTAGGTGATGGCCTGGACGGCCGGGTGCGAGACCAGGGAGCGGTAATGCCGCACGAGGTCGTCCGCCTGCCTGACCTCGCCCTCGTCCGTGCGGGGCCAGGAGTCGACGATGTAGTCGTTGAGGTCGACGATCTCCGGTGGCATCAGGTGCCCCGAGACCAGCGACGTCTCGGTGAAGTGCAGCGGAAGGCCGTATCGGGCGAACCGGTCGACGACGCCCAGCACCTCCTGCTCGCCGCGGTACCCCTGGTGCATGTGGGTCTGCAGACCGATCGCGTCGATCCGGACGCCGGCCTCCAGCAGGCCCTCGATCAGGCACTCGTAAGCGCTGGACAGGTCGAAGTCATTGATCAGCAGCGTCGCGTCAGGGTTCGCGGCACGCGCCTCGTCGAACGCGAGCCGGACGGCATGGAACCGTCCTCTTGCCCTGGCCAGCCGCGTGATCGCGTTGTCCTCGGCGGTGAACACCGGCATGATCACGACCTCGTTGATCGCGTCCCAGGTGTCGATGAGGCCGCGGAAGTCGCCCACCTCGCGCCGGATCCGCTCGCGCTGCCGCCGCTCAACCTCGTCGAGGGGCAGGTCGAGCAGCCACCGCGGCTGGACGGTATGCCACATCAGCGGGTGGCCCTTGAGCCGGACGCCACGCTCGGCGAACCACTGTGCCGTCGCGAGGAGCTCATCCGTCCGTGGGGAACCGGGGACGGGTTCGAACTCACCCCAGTAGAACGGCAGGGTCGCGGTGTTGAACAGCTCCAGCCACTGCGCCGCCAGCTCGGCGTCCCCATCCGACGGCGCTCCGTTCGCCAGCCCGACGAAGTCGAACCCGATGTTGCCGAAGGTGAACGCGTGGCTCGTCTGCGAGACGGCCACTTCGACGTCGGCCAGCGGTGCACCGTCCGCGCCGGTGAGGGTGAGGACAGCCTCGCCGAGCCGGTGGACGTAGCCGGTCTCGGCGCAACTGGCTCGCTGCATGGGCGTTCTCGCCGGTTACGCCTGGCTGGGTCCGGCCCAGAGGTTGATGCCGGCGTCCGTGGCGTGCTGGTCGATCTCGGCCAGTTCGTCCGGGCTGAACGACGGATTCTCCAGGGCCCGCAGGCTGTCCTCCAACTGCGCGACGCTGGACGCCCCGATCAGCGCTGAGGTGACCCGCTTGTCGCGCAGCACCCACGCGATCGCCATCTGCGCCAGGCTCTGCCCGCGGCGTCCGGCCAGGTCGTTCAGCGCCCGGATGTGCTCGAGGTTCACCTCGTTCAGCCAGTGGGTGGAGAACGACTTGTGCTGGCTGGCGCGCGAACCCTCGGGAATGCCGTCCAGGTACTTGTCGGTGAGCATGCCCTGCGCGAGCGGCGAGAACGCGATGCAGCCCAGGCCGGTCTCGTCCAGGGCGTCGAGCAGGTCACCCTCGATCCAGCGGTTCAGCATCGAGTAGGACGGCTGGTGGATCACCAGCGGTGTGCCCAGTTCGCGGGCGATCGCGACGGCCTCGCGCGTCCGGCGTCCCGAGTAGGACGAGATGCCCACGTACAGCGCCTTGCCCTGCCGGACGGCCGTGTCCAGCGCCTGCATGGTCTCCTCCAGCGGCGTGGAGGGGTCGTAGTGGTGGTGGTAGAAGATGTCGACGTAGTCGAGGCCCATCCGCTGCAGGGACTGATCGAGGGACGCGAGCAGGTACTTGCGCGAACCGAGGTCACCGTAGGGGCCGGGCCACATGTCCCAGCCCGCTTTGGTCGAGATGATCAGCTCGTCGCGGTGGGGCCTGAAGTCTTCGCGGAAGTGGCGGCCGAAGTTCGTCTCGGCCGAGCCGTACGGCGGGCCGTAGTTGTTGGCGAGGTCGAAGTGGGTGACGCCCAGTTCGAACGCCCGGCGCAAGGTGGCGCGCTGGGTGGCGAAGGGGACGTCGTCGCCGAAGTTGTGCCACATTCCGAGCGAGACGGCGGGGAGCTTCAGCCCGGTGCGTCCGACGGTGCGATAGGGCATCCGTCCGTCGTAGCGGTGGGAGTCAGGGACGTAGGCGTCCAGGATCGACATCGTTGGTGACCTCTCTGTGAGCTTCCACCGTATCGCTGCTGCTGCGACAGCGATCCCACCGAGGAAGGGTTGAGCACTGTTCGGCGTAGGCGGGGCGTAGGCCTGCCGCGGCTTGGAGGGGGACGGTTCTCCCGGTTCGAGGGGACGGTTCCGACGGTTCATGATCCTGAATCGGGAGAACCGTCCCCTCGAACCGGGAGAACCGTCCCCTCGAACCGGGAGAACCG
>DAIPJC010000063.1:0-10889 GCA_036770475.1 Propionicimonas sp.
GGGTGCCCGACCACATGCGGCACCGCTACGCCAACTGGGTGAACGGGCTGAACGGCGACTGGCTGATCAGCAGGCAGCGGTTCTTCGGCGTCCCCTTCCCGGTCTGGTACTCCCTCGACACCGAGGGCAACCCCGACTACGCCCACCCGATCATGGCGAGTGAGGACGCACTGCCGGTCGACCCGTCCAGCCAGTGCCCGCCCGGCTACACCGACGACCAGCGCGGCGCGCCCGGCGGCTTCGTCGGCGACCCCGACGTGATGGACACCTGGGCCACCTCCTCGCTCACCCCGCAGATCGCCTGTGGCTGGGAGCGCGACGAGGAGCTCTGGAAGCTCACCTTCCCGATGGACATGGCCCCGCAGGCGCACGACATCATTCGCACCTGGCTGTTCTCGCGGGTGGTGCGCGCGCACTTCGAGGAGGGGTGCCTGCCCTGGCGGCTGGCCGCGATCTCCGGCTTCGTGGTCGATCCCGACCGCAAGAAGATGAGCAAGAGCAAGGGCAACGTGATCGTGCCCACCGACATCCTCGACAAGTTCGGTTCGGACGCCGTCCGGTGGCGTGCGGCGATGGCCCGTCCCGGCATGGACTCCCCCTTCGACGAGACCCAGATGAAGGTCGGACGCCGCCTGGCGATGAAGGTGCTCAACGCCAGCAAGTTCATCCTCGGGATCGCCGCGGACACGCCGGCCCGCGTCCAGCCGAGCGAGCCGGTGGACCTGGCCATGCTGGCTGCGCTGGCCCGGGTCGTCGAGCAGGCCACCGCGGCCTTCGAGGCCTACGACTACTCCACCGCGCTCGAGACGGCGGAGAAGTTCTTCTGGCAGTTCTGCGACGACTACCTGGAACTCGTGAAGGAGCGCGCCTACGGCAGCGAGGTGGATGGGGAGGTCGACGAGGCCGCCCGCGACTCCGCGCGAGCGGCGCTGCGGCACGCCCTCGACGTCCTGCTGCGGCTGTTCGCCCCGTTCCTGCCCTTCGTCACCGAGGAGGTCTGGTCGTGGTGGCGGTCGGGCTCGATCCACCAGGCCCGCTGGCCGGTCGCGTCCGAGCTGGCTGCGGACGAGGGCAGTCCCGCCCTGCTGGACGACCTCGCGGCGGCCCTGATCGGCATCCGCGGCGCGAAGTCGCAGGCGAAGGTGTCGATGAAGACCGAGGCCACCAGGGCGGTGTTCAGCGGCCCGGAGGAGACCTTGAGCCGACTCTTCGCGGCCGAGGACGACCTGCGTGCGGTCGGCCGGATCACCAGCCCGATCGAGTGGGTTGCCTCGGGCGGTCCGCTCGAGGTGACGGTCGACCTGGCGCCGGCCGAGGCCTGATGGCGTCCGCGCGACCCGGTGTCGCGGCCGCAGCCGCGTTGGTGGCCGCGGTGCTGCTGGGCGGCTGCGCTTCGGGCGTCCGGGACAGCGCAGGGCAGGTGACGGCCCCCGCGACGACCGACTCCTTCTCCGTGCGTGTCGGCGACTGCCTGGACAAGCTGCCGACCGACAGCACCGCGAAGATCTCCCTGCTGCCGTGCGCGCAGCCCCACTACTGGGAGGCGTTCGCCTCCCCGACGCTGGCCGGCGACGACTTCCCGGGCAACTCCGCCGTCCGCGATCAGGCCGAATCGGCGTGCACCGACGCGTTCGAGGGCTTCGTGGGTGTGGCAGCCACCTCGTCGAAGCTCGACCTGACCATGCTCACGCCCACGAAGGAGACCTGGACGCAGGCCGGCGACCGCGAGGTCGTCTGCCTGGTCGGCAGCACCAAGGGCGGCGTCACCGGCACGCTCAAGGGCGTGAACCGCTAGCGCCGCTTCCCGGTCCCTGAGGAGCGGCCGAGGAACGAGGCCGCGTCACGAAGGGCCACGCCGCGGTCTCGAACGACTCGACCAACCGAAGTCAGAGCAGATCCCGCAGCACCGGGTCGGCCATCGCCAGGACGGCCGACTTGGCGTCCGTTGCGTTGGTGCCGGCGCGGGCGGCGGCAGCCATCTGCTGGCACTGGGTGAGCGTGTGCAGGCCCAGTGCGGTGCGGACGGCGGGTACCTTGCCCGGGGCCATCGACAGGCTGGACACGCCGAGTCCGGCGAGCACCAGGGCCATCGCCGGATCACCGCCCGCTTCCCCGCAGACACCGATCGGCTTGCCCATCAGCTGGCCGCCCTCGCAGGCGAGCGCGACGACGTCGAGCAGCGCGGGTTCCCAGGGGTTGAGCAGGTCGGCGAGTTCGCCCTGCATCCGGTCGGCGGCCATCGTGTACTGCTGCAGGTCGTTCGTGCCCAGCGAGGCGAAGTCGACGTGGTACAGGATGCCCTTGCTGCGGATGGCTGCGGCCGGAACCTCGATCATGATCCCGACCTTGGGCAGCCCGAGCGCCCGCACCTTCTCGGCGAACCACGTCGCCTCGGCCTGGGTGGCGATCATGGGCGCCATCACCCGGACGTCCGCCCCGGTCGCCTGGTACGCGGCCGCGAGGGCCTCGAGCTGGGCGTCCAGGACCTCGGTGCGGATCATGCCGAGCCGGATGCCCCGCCGGCCGAGCGCCGGGTTCTCCTCCGGCCCGAGATCGGCGAACTTCAGCGGCTTGTCGGCGCCGGCGTCCAGGGTGCGCACCACGATCCGCCGGTCGCCGAATGCCTCGAACACCTCGGTGTAGGTCGCGGTCTGCTCCTCCACCGTCGGCATCGTGTCGCGGTCGAGGAACAGGAACTCGGTGCGGAACAGGCCCACGCCCTCGACGGGCTGCTTGGCCGCCTTGCGGGCGTCATCAGCCGTCCCGATGTTGGCCAGCAGGGCGACCGGGTAGCCGTCCTTCGTCGCGCCCTTGCCCGTGCCACCGGCGAGCGCCGCGGCCCGGCGCCGCTTGCGCTCCTCCAGCAGCGCGATCTCAGCCTCGGAAGGGTTGACCGTGATCTCACCCACACCGCCGTCGATCGCGACCGTGGTTCCGAACGGTACGGCCAGGATCCCGACCGCCTGCACGACCGCGGGGATGCCCAGCTGGGACGCGAGGATCGCGGTGTGGCTGGTGGGGCCGCCGGCCTCGGTGACGATGCCCAGGCAGGTGTCGGTCGTGAGCGTGGCGGTCTCGGCCGGAGCGAGATCGTGCGCGGCCAGGATGGACGGCTGGGTCAGGCTCGGAACGCCCGGCTCCGGCTGGCCCAGCAGACGCGCGATCGCACGGTCACGGACGTCCCGCAGATCGGTCACGCGCTCGGCCATGTAGCCGCCGAGAGACTCGAACATCGTGCAGATCTCCTCGACCGCGGCCGTGACGGCGGTCGTGGGGCCGAGGCCCTTGCCCAACTGGGTGTCGATGCCCATCGCGAGCCCGGGATCGCGCGCCATCATGGCGCCGGCCTCCAGGATCGGCTTGGCGTGAGCATTGGCGGTCGCGGCCCGGGCGTCCAGGCCCTTCGCGACGTCCTCCAGGACGCCGTGGACGAGCGTCGACGCGGCCGCGGCGTCGGTCGTCGCCGGCTCGTCCGCCGGAGCCTTCGGCGGTGGGGTGACCACCACCAGCGGCCCGACGGCGGTACCGGCACTGACGCCGATACCGTGGAAAGTCGAGTGCAGCGCGGCGTCGGCGGACATCGGGCTACTCCGCGTCGAGGTCGCGGGACAGCAACTCCACCAGCGAGTCCAGGGCAGCGTCCGCCCCGTCACCGTCGGCCGAAAGGGTCACCGTCTCGCCGTGCTTCGCGCCGAGCGCCATCACCATCAGGATGCTGCGGGCGTCCACCGGGTTGCCGCCTTCCTTGGCGATCGTCACCGGGAGACCGGTGGCGGTGGCGGCCTGGACGAACAGGGACGCGGGGCGGGCGTGCAGACCGACCGAGGAAGCGATGCTGACTTGACGGGTGGCCATGGGAACTCCTTCTCCAGACTTCGGTGTCGACGGGTTCCACAATGGCATATCGGTATGGCCCCCTGCGACCATTTCTCGCAGTGAGTAGGCGTGTTGACGATTCAATCGCGAACGGGGCGCGACGACGAGCCCGCCCGGGGACCGTTCGTGATCCCGGGTCGGGCCCGGGATGGCAGGGAGCGGCTGGCTCAGGCGCTCTTGTCGCGCCGCTCAGAGCGGGCGAGTTGGGCGCGACTGATCAGCTGCGGCGCCGCGCCGTCGTTCACGACGTCGGCGTCCACCAGCACCTGGGCCACGTCGCTGTCGCTGGGCACGTGGTACATCACGTTGAGCAGGATCTCCTCAAGGATCGACCGCAGCCCGCGGGCGCCGATGCCCCGGCGCAGGGCCATCTCGGCGATGGCGTCGATCGCGTCCCTCGTGAACTCGAGGTCGACTCCGTCCAGCTCGAAGAGCTTGCGGAACTGCTTGACCAGCGCGTTCTTCGGCTCGACCAGGATTCGGACGAGCGCCTCCTTGTCGAGCTGCTCGACCGTCGAGATCATCGGCAGGCGGCCGATGAACTCGGGGATCAGGCCGAACTTGTGCAAGTCCTCGGGACGGACTTCTGCGAACGGGTTCAGGGACTTCGGACGCCGGACGGCGGCGTCGTTGTTGAACCCCAGCGGACGCTTGCCCACGCGGGCGTTGATGATGTCCTCGAGACCGGAGAAGGCGCCGCCGACGACGAACAGGATGTTCGTCGTGTCGATCTGGATGAACTCCTGGTGCGGGTGCTTGCGGCCACCCTGCGGCGGGACCGACGCGGTGGTGCCCTCGAGGATCTTCAGCAGTGCCTGCTGCACGCCCTCGCCGGAGACGTCGCGGGTGATCGACGGGTTCTCGCTCTTGCGGGCGACCTTGTCGATCTCGTCGATGTAGATGATGCCGGTCTCGGCCTTCTTGACGTCGTAGTCGGCGGCCTGGATGAGCTTCAGCAGGATGTTCTCCACGTCCTCGCCGACGTAACCCGCCTCGGTGAGCGCGGTGGCGTCCGCCATGGCGAAGGGGACGTTGAGCATGCGGGCCAGGGTCTGCGCGAGGTAGGTCTTGCCGCAGCCGGTAGGCCCGATCAGCAGGATGTTCGACTTGCCGAGTTCGACGAGCTCGTCGTCGGCGATCCGGCGTCCCGGGGTCGCCGCCTGGGCCTGCACGCGCTTGTAGTGGTTGTAGACGGCGACGGAGAGCGCCTTCTTGGCCGTCTCCTGGCCGATCACGTAGGAGTCGAGAAAGGAGCAGATCTCCTTGGGCTTGGGCAGCTCGTCGAGCAGGCCGGTGTCGCTGGTCTCAGCGAACTCCTCCTCGATGATCTCGTTGCACAGGTCGATGCACTCGTCGCAGATGTAGACCCCAGGCCCCGCGATGAGCTTCTTGACCTGCTTCTGGCTCTTTCCGCAGAACGAGCACTTCAGCAGGTCCGAGGTCTCGCCGATGCGTGCCACGTCGTGCGCCTTCCGTCCGTCTTGTCCGCCAACCCTAACCCGGCCATCCTCGCGAGAGGGGAAGGCCGGGTGCAGAAATCAGCGCGGTGCGTCCTTGAGTGAGGTGAGGATGTCGTCGACGATCCCGTACTCCTTCGCCTCCTCGGCGGTCAGGTACTTGTCGCGCTCGATGTCGTGGCTGATCTTCTCCACCGGCTGCCCGGTGCTCTCGGCCAGCATGTTCTCCATCAGCGAGCGAATCCGGAGGATCTCGTTCGCCTGGATCTCCAGGTCGGAGGACTGCCCGTAGCCACCTTCCGTCGCCGGCTGGTGGATGAGGATCGTGCTGTTCGGCAGCGCCAGGCGCTTGCCCTTGGTGCCGGCAGCCAGCAGGACGGCCGCAGCAGAGGCGGCCTGGCCGAGGCAGATGGTCTGCACGTCCGGCTTGATGTAGCGCATGGTGTCGTAGATCGCCGTGAGCGCGGTGAACGAACCACCCGGGGAGTTGAGGTAGATGCTGATCGGACGCTCAGGGTCCATCGACTGCAGGCACAGCAGCTGGGCCATGACCGCGTTGGCGATGTCGTCGCTGATCGGAGTGCCGAGGAAGATGATCCGGTCCTCGAAGAGCTTCGTGTAGGGGTCGACGCGGCGGACGCCGTAGGACGTGCGCTCCTCCCACTGCGGGATGTAGTAGTCCATGCTCGGCCCCGCGGGAGCCAGCCCTGACGGCAAGGTGTTCATCATGTTCTTCATGGGATTGGGCCTCACTGGTTCGGGGCTTCGGTCTTGATCTGCGCGGCCCGCTCGTACACGTGGTCGATGAAGCCGTACTCGAGGGCCTCGTCCGCGGTAAACCAGCGGTCGCGGTCCGAATCCTTCTCGATCTGCTCGACGGTCTGGCCGGTGTGCTCGGCGATCAGGGCCGCCATCTCGCGCTTGGTGGCGAGGATCTGTTCGGCCAGGATCTTGATGTCGGACGCGGTGCCCCCGAGGCCGCCCGACGGCTGGTGCATCATGATCTTCGCGTGCGGCAGCGCGTACCGCTTGCCCCGCGTGCCCGCCGAGAGCAGGAACTGACCCATCGATGCGGCCATGCCCATCGCGACCGTGGCGACATCGTTGGAGATCCACTGCATGGTGTCGTAGATCGCCATGCCCGCGGAGATCGAGCCGCCCGGGGAGTTGATGTAGAGGTAGATGTCCTTCACCGGATCTTCGGCGTTCAGCAGCAGCATCTGCGCACAGATGGCGTTCGCGTTCTCGTCGCGGACCTCCGAACCCAGGAAGATGATGCGGTTGCTCAGCAGGGACTGGTAGACCGAGTCGGTCATCCCGATGCCGTTGGCGCCGCCGGCCATGAGCGGGCCGGGCTGAGTGGCTCGATGTTCGTTCACGCAGGCGAACCTACCCGGTGCCTCCCCCATTTCTCCCGTGTTGGGGGCCCTGTTCGCTGACGGCGCACCGGTCACCGCATGAGCCGTGACGCAATTCCGGGTCGCCATTCTTCCTGCCGGCGTCTCTGGGCGCTCTCGGAGCAACCAGACCCGGAATCGCGTCACGCGCGACGGCTGAGAGCTTCACGGACGATGGCGATGACCTCTTCGGGGTGGCGGACCACCATCTCCCAGGTGAACCGGAGCACGCGGTAGCCCTCGAGGACCAGGAGGTTCTGCCGCCGGCGGTCGTCCTCGAATGGGGCGTGGTCGCCGTGCACAGCCTCGCCGTCGAACTCGAGAACCAGCCGCTGGGCGGGGAACCGGACGTCCGGGAACACAAGACGACCGCGGATCCGCAGTGGCCGGTTCGCCACCCATCCCTTGATGCCAGCAGCCCTCAGGAGGTCCTGCAGCTTCAGTTCGCCGATCGACCACGGGTTGTCCAGGGCGGCATTCACCACCCGCGCCCTGCGCTGGTTCCCGGGGCTGCCCGAAAAGTAGGAAGCAGCCTCGAGCAGCTGCGCGGGAGCGAACAGGCGCTTTCGGAGCATCTCGACCAGCACCTCGCCGCCGTCCTCTGCCGCGAGCTCCACCGCACAGTGGACGGGCGACGTCACTCTGATTCCGTTGTCGACGAGAGGTTGCGGCACCTGGCCCTCGCTCACGCGGAGCCACCTCGGGAGGTGGTCACCGCCGTGCACCGCGCGCAGGCAGATCGGAAGGGTGACCGGCTGGCGAAGATACAGCTGCGCGGCCGTCCGTCCATGTATGACTCCGGTGCGTGACCAGGCGCACGCCGCCCGCATCCGCATCGACGTCGCTGTCGCCCTGGCTGCATCCACGTACACACCGGGGAGGATCGGCGCCACAAGCCCAGCACGAGCGGCTCGCTGGAGCGTCCGCGCGGCGGACGGGTGGTCGCGCACGCGGACCAGTCCCGAACCCTCAACCAGGAGGTCGTCAATCCGCACGTCTTCACTATCGGCAGATCGCCGCGCGACCGGTCACTGAGTTCCGCGACCTGTGGATGACGCGATTCCGGGGCCCAATTGCTGTGGATAACGTTCCTGAGGGTCGCCGGAGAATCTGGCCCCAGAATGGCGTCACGGGCCAGGGAAAGCAGCGGCGCCGCCACCACAATGGTGACGGCGCCGCGGGTGAAATGCCTACTCGGCCTCGTCCTCCGCCGGCTCGACCGTGGCGGGGGTGAGGTCCACCGGGTTGCCGTCGGTGTCGGTGACGGTGGCCTTCTCCACGATCACGCCGAGCGCCTTGTTGCGACGGATCTCCTGCATCCACTCACCGATGTGGTTGTGCTCCATCATGTGCTGCGCCTCCTGCTCGGGAGACGTGCCGTTCTGGGCGGCCTTGCGCAGCAGGAGCTCGGAGAGGTCGGCCTGCTCGACGGACACGTCCGCGTCCTCGGCGACCTTGTCGAGGATCAGCTGGGCCTTGAGGCTGCGCAGCGTGGAATCCTCGATCCCGGCCCAGAACTCCTCCGGCGTGTCGGCTTCCTCCTCCGACTGCTCCAGGTAGCGCTCCAGGGTCAGTCCGGCGCGCTGCAACTGATCGGTGATCTGCTCCTTGCGGGCAGTCACCTCGGCCTCGACGACCCGCTCCGGGACCTCGAACTCGGTGGCGTCGACGAGGGCCTCCAGCACCTTGTCGCGTCCGTTCGAGACCTGCTCGGCAGCGACCATCTCCTCGACCCGCTTGGTGAGGTCTGCGCGCATCTCGTCGACGGTGTCGAACTCGGAGATCAGCTGCGCGAAGTCGTCGTCCACCTCAGGCAGGTTCTGCTCCGAGACCTTGCTGACGGTCACGGTGATGTCGGCCGGCTCCCCCTCCAGGGCGCCGCCCACGAGGGTGGACGCGAACTCGGCCTCCTCACCGGCGCTGAGCCCGGTCACGGCCTCGTCCAGGCCCTCGATCATGCCGCCGGAGCCGATCACGTAGGTGACGTTCTCGGCCGTGGCGTCGGGCAGGGTCTCCCCGTCCCGGCTGCCGACGAGGCTGATCGTCACCTGGTCGCCCTCTGCGGCCGGACGGTCGACCTCGGTGGTGGTGGCGAACCGCTGGCGGAGCAGCTGGATGCGCTCGTCCACATCGTCCTCGACGGAGCGCTTCGGATCGACCGTGGCCTTGATCGTGGCGAAGTCGGGGACGGTGAAGTCGGGACGGATGTCCAGCTCGGCGGTCAGTTCGACCACGGCCCCGTCCTCGAGCTTGGTGATCTCGACCTCGGGCTGGCCCAGCGGCACGACCTTCGCCTCGGTCACAGCGGCGTCCAGGGCGCCAGGCAGCGCGGCGTTGATCGCCTCCTGCAGCACCATGCCGCGTCCGAACCGCTGATCGATCACCAGGTTCGGCACCTTGCCCTTCCTGAAGCCGGGAATGGTGACCTGCTGGGCGATCTCGCGGTAGGCCTTGTCCAGGTGCGGCTTCAGGTCGGCGAAGGGGATCTCAACGGTGAGCTTGACCCGGGACGGGCTGAGCTTCTCGACGGTGCTGGGCAAGGCTGGCTCCTGATCGGACGTAGACAGACCTGCCAATGTTAGCCAGCCCGGCAGCGCAGGTCATATCGACCCCCCGGAGGGTCATGCTCCGGGATGCCTGGGGACGCCAGCACCCCGCGGCGTCCGTTAGTCTTGGCCAGCACGCGGATGTAGCTCAATGGCAGAGCCCCAGCCTTCCAAGCTGGTCATGCGGGTTCGATTCCCGTCATCCGCTCCACGACGGGGACGGCGTCCCGGCAGGCAGAAAGGCCGGCGTCGACTGGACGCCGGCCCTGCACGAAAACCGAGATCAGGCTGTGAGCCAGGCCTCCCTGGTCAGGATGGCCGTCATGAACCCCATGGTGGCGAGCCCGATGAAGACCGCCCCACCGTCCAGGCCCGCCAAGGCGGCATACCTGGCCGTGAATTGGCCCAGGAACGTAGCCAGAACGGCACTTCCCAGAAGAACCCCGATGATCATTCCGCCGATACGCACGATGTAGCGCATCTTGCTCCTCCCCCCCGAAATGAGCTAGATAGGCAGATGCTAGAGCATCCCCGGTCACCCGTCCAGATGACACAGCGCTTTCTCAGCTATCTTTTTTCCGCGCCTGGCTAGGCCCTTGACCCTGGCGGCGCCAGCCTGCTGCGGCCCCGCCGCGGCCGTTCCGATTAGCATCGAGCCGTGCCGCCGGAAATGCTCGAGGAAAAGCGCCCACGCAGGCGCAGGACCCGGGGGCGCCCGTCCGCAGGATGGCTACCCCGCCAGCACGGCGCATGGTTCATGCTGGCCCTTCCGGTGGTCGTCGGTGGAATCCTCCGCGCCCGGGACGGTGCCCCCGCAGCCCCGGAACTCGGGCTCGTCATCGCCTGCTGGGTCGCCGGCTACCTCGCCTTCAACGCCGCTGTCGGATGGCTGAAGGCGCCCCCGCGGCGACGGCCGGACGCGCGCACTCCGCTGGTCGCCTACATGCTCCTGACCGTCGCCTGCGGGATGGCCTCGCTCGCGACGATCGGCCCCGGCCTCCTGGCCTGGCTCGTGCCGTTCGCCCCGCTGGTCGCGGCAGCGCTTCTCCTGGCGGCCACGCGCAGGGAACGGAGCCTGGCGAGCGGCGCCCTCACCGTCGCGGCGGCCAGCCTCATGGTGCTCGTCACCAGGTTCGCCACCCCGGACGAACTGCTCCGCCAGTGGGGCACCCCCACCACCACAGCGCTCGTCCACACCGCCCTTGTCTTCGGCTACCTGTTCGGCACCGTCCTGCACGTAAAGAGCATGATCCGCGAGCGCGGCCGGGTCGGCTGGGTCGCCGCTTCGGTCGGCTGGCATCTTGCCATCACCGCGGTGACCGGCGTCGCCGCCGCGCTCGGCACGCTCACCCCAGCATGGAGCGTCCTGTTTGCGCTGACGGCGGCCAGGGCGTGGCTCCTGCCCGCGATCGCCGCCCGGCGCTCCGTGCGTCCGCTCGTCGTCGGGCTGGTCGAGATCGGCCTGACCACCGCCTTCGTGCTGGTGACGGCGCTCGGCTGAGGTTGCGGGCGCCCTTCGTGACGGCCCTCGTTCCTCGGGCCTCCTCAGGGACCGGGGGTGACGGCCCTCGTTCCTCGGGCCTCCTCAGGGACCGGGGGTGACGGCCCTCGTT
>DAIPJC010000063.1:10989-18316 GCA_036770475.1 Propionicimonas sp.
GTGACGGCCCTCGTTCCTCGGGCCTCCTCAGGGACCGGGGGTGACGGCCCTCGTTCCTCGGGCCTCCTCAGAGACCGGGGGTGACGGCCCTCGTTCCTCGGGCCTCCTCAGGGACCGGGTTCAGACGAGTCCGACCGGTGGCACACACGAATCAGGGGCTCAGGCCTTTCGCCAGGCCGGCGCCACTCCCGGCGCGAGGATCGTGGCGTCCGGCAGCCCGTCCAGCACCTGCTCGGGCCCCTTCGGGTTGTAGACGGCGATCAGCCGCATCGGCGACCACGTGGTGTTGTAGGTCGAATGGACGGCGCCGTACGGCACATACACGGCATCCCCCGCGACCACAGGGAACGGCTCAGTGCCCTCTCCCACGGTCTGCGAGCCCTCGCCGCTGACGATGTAGAGCACCTCCTCCGCCTCGTGCGTGTGCGGCGCGTGCCCCTGCCCGGGGTAGATGATCACCTCGCCGACGGTGATCCCGGCCTCGTCCCCGAGTTCGGGGGCCACCAGCCACTTGATCGTGCCCCAGTCGAAGACACGCGTGGGAATGTCGTCCGGGCGCCTGGCCATGGCTTCCTCCTTGACGTTGGTGCGGAGGCTCCGTGGCCGGCCTCGCCGGGGTACGCACGCATCCGCGATGACCAGCCCCACTCTGCTCGCCCCGCGACGCGGCAGCTAGGCCAATTCGAGGCAGGTGGCCCTCCCCGCGTCGACCGGGTTGCTCCCTGTTCGCCACGTAGACTCCCGGTGGATCCCTCCTCCTGAAAGGCTGATGTATGCCGAGGCCCCGAGGTTCGCGCGTCGCCGTGGCAGCGCTCGGTTCGGCCATGCTGGTCGCGCTCGCGGCCTGTGCGACCGCCGACCCGATCACTACCGGGCCGCGTCCGAACTCCCCGTCCGTGGTCACCCCGCCGGCACGGAGCACCGAGACCGACCCGGCCACGCTCGCCCTCGACCTCTCCGGCCTGCCCGGCTTCACCGCCCCCACCACACAGGGCGACGGGGTGTTCAGCCGTCCGATGCTGGACACGTCCGACAAGGTCACCTGGAAGGTGCTCGACGGCTCGAACCAGGTGATCAAGGACTACAACCCGACCCAGCCCATCGCGTTCGGCGACTCCTCGACCTACACGAAGGTCCCCGGCGTGCTCACGTTCCGCGGCAACAACTACCGCGACGCGCCGGTCTACGGCACCACAGACGTGAGCCAGAAGAAGATGCAGGTCGTCTGGACGCAGGACACTGGCGACGTCTATGCGGAGGGCTCGCACTGGGCCGGCGCCGGCTGGACGGGGCAGCCGCTGCTGGTGAACTGGCCGACCGAGACCAAACAGGCCATGGGCCTGTCCCAGGCGCAGATCGACGATCCGAACTTCGTCGAGGTCGTCTACCCGGTCGTGGACGGCAACGTGTACCGGCTCGACCTGGCCACCGGCCGGCAGACCAAACCCCCGATCGATGTCGGTTTCGCGTTCAAGGGCACCGGGTCGATCGACCCGCGTGGCTATCCACTGCTCTACTCCGGCATGGGCCTCAACCAGAACGGGACGAAGTCCGGCACGTGGCGGTACCGGATCTTCGACCTGATCCAGAACAAGGAGGTCTCCGGTTGGGACGGCTCCGACCCGGGCGCGCCGCGCGACTGGGGAGCGTTCGACTCCTCTTCCCTGGTGAACGCGGCCACCGACACCCTGATCGAGCCGGCGGAGAACGGGCTCATCTACAAGGTGAAGCTGAACGCGACGT
Organism: Propionicimonas sp.; assembly: GCA_036770475.1. Classification (GTDB taxonomy): domain Bacteria; phylum Actinomycetota; class Actinomycetes; order Propionibacteriales; family Propionibacteriaceae; genus Propionicimonas. The sequence continues at coordinate 12,733 of DAIPJC010000063.1, forward strand.
TCGACCCGGCCGCGAAGACCGTCAGCGTCAGCCCCCAGTTCACGAAGCTGAACTACACCACGCCCGACTCGTCCCGCCACGGCATCGAGGGTTCCGCTGCGGCCTACCGGAATCTGATGTTCGCCGGGGACAACGACGGCAACATCGTCTGCTGGGACGCGACCACGCTGCAGGTGGTGTGGGTGCGTCCGACCGGCGACGACACGGACGCGTCCATCGTGCTGGAGGACACCCCCGGCGGCCCGTTCATCTACACCGGGAACGAGATGGACAAGCGCGGCGAGGGGGCCAACGGCGCCAGCCACGGGCCCGTCACGATCCAGAAGCTGAATGCCCTCACCGGAGCGGTCGTGTGGAAGTACCAGCTCGACGCGGCCTACAACGTCGCCGTCAACGGCGGCCTGATGGCCACCCCGGTGCTGGGGACGGGCGAGGTCTCCGATCTCGCGTTCTTCAACATCGCGAAGACCGGCTCGGACAAGCAGGGCACGCTGCTGGCCCTCGACAAGAAGACCGGCGCCGTGGTCTGGAAGCGGACGCTGGCCCACTTCGGCTGGAGCTCTCCCCTGCTGCTCACCGGCACCGACGGCCACAGGTACGGCGTGGTCGGCGACTCCAGCGGCGTGCTGCACCTGTTCGACCCGAACACCGGACGGGACTACTCCACGCTCCAGCTCTCGCAGAACATCGAGGCCTCCCCTGCCGTCTACGGCAACATGCTGGTGGTCGGCACCTACGCCAAGAAGCTCTACGGGATCCGGATCAGCTGACTACTCCGACGCAGTAGCCGAGCCTCCAGCGGCTGCGGGACCGTCCCCGACACAAACGCTCCCGAAACGCGCAGAAGCTCCCGAAATTTCGGTAGCGGGAACGAATTTCGGGAGCGTCTGCGTCTGGCGGTTGAGTGATCGGCGGTCAGTTGCCCGGGATCACCGCGCCGGAGGGCCAGGTGATCTTGATGAAGTCCTTGACCTCCTGACTGTGCAGGAGCTCCTCCAGCTTCGCGACCCCGGGGTTGGTGTTGTCCGAACGCCAGACCAGGAGGTTCGCGTAGGGGTTGTTCTCCACCTTCTCCACCAGCAGCGCGTCCTTGGCGTTCAGGCCCGCGGTCAGGATGAAGTTGCCGTTGATGAACGCGAGGTCGACCTTCGGGTCGTCGAGCTGCTGCACGATGACCTCCGGCTGGTTCTCGATGAAGGTGAAGTTGTGCGGGTTCTGCGCCTTGGTCAGGTTCACCACCGAAGAGTCCGTGGTGATGCCCGTGAGCAGCCCGTTGTCGGCGAGCAGCTTCAGGCCGCGGTACTGGTTGGACGCGTCATTGGTGATGGCGATCGTCGCGCCGTCCGGCACGTCGGAGAGGGCCTTGTACTTCTTCGAGAACAACGCGTACGGCTCGATGTGGACGCCGGCCCCATGGTCGAACGTGTAGCCCTTCTCCTTGATCTGGTCCTCCAGGTACGGCAGGTGCTGGAAGTAGTTCGCGTCCAGCTCACCGGAGGCCAGCGCCTCGTTCGGCTGCACGTAGTCGTCGAACTCCACGATCTTCAGAGTGATGCCGGCCTTCGCCGCCAGGTTCTGCTGGATGTACTCCAGGATCTTGGCGTGCGGCACCGGACTCGCGCCCACCGTCACCGTCGTCAGCTGGGCGGACCCACTGGTCTGGGCGGCAAGGGTTGCGGCCGTGCTGGAGCCGCAGGCCGTCAGCGCCATCGTGGCCGCGGCGATGACGGCGGCGGACAGGTACAAACGCGGCTTTCCCATGGTTCTCCTCTTTCTGTTCCGGCCCCGGGTCAGGGCCGTGGTGTGGTGCGGCCGGACGCTCCGGTCGCTGCCCGCGCCGTGGTGCGGCGTCGGGACGTTCATCTGTGATCCACCCTGCGGACGATGGCGTCGCCCACCAGCTGCACCAGCTGGACGAGCAGGACGAGGATGATCAGGACAACGACCATCACCTCCGGCTGGAAGCGCTGATAGCCGTAGTTGTAGGCGAGCCTGCCGAGGCCTCCGCCGCCGATCAGGCCGGCCATCGCCGAGTAGCCGATCAGCGCGACCACTGTCGTGGTGACGCTGGCGACGAGAGACGGCCGGGCCTCGGGCAGCAGCACCTTCCACACCGTCTGGAGGCGGGACGAGCCCATGGCGTGCGCCGCGTCCACCTTGCCCGGGTGTACCTCTCGCAGGCCGGTCTCCACCAACCGCGCGAAGAACGGGACGCAGGCGATCGTCAGCGACACCGACGCGGCGAGCGGGCCGATGGACGTGCCGACGACCCAGCGGGTGAACGGGATCAGTGAGACCATCAGGATCGCGTAGGGGATCGAGCGGGTGATGTTCACCACGATCCCGCCCAGCACCACGTTGAGCGGACGGTTCGCGGCCAGGCCGCCGGACTGGGTGACGAACAGCACCACGCCGAGCGGCAGGCCCAGCACGACCGTCGCGAGACCCGCGATACCGACCATCTGCAGGGTCTCGACGAAGGCCGGCCACAGGGCGTTGGTGATGGCCGGGTTGGTCGCGAGGCCGGAAAAGAAGTCGGTCATCGGGCCACCTCCGCCGTGGTTCGGGCGGCAGCGGCGCCGGCGTCACGAAGGAAGCCGATGACCGCGTCGGCGTCCGTCCCGGACGGCACGAGCACCCGTGCCCGATGGAACGTCGTGCCGGCGAGGTGCTCGATCGTGCCGGCGACGACCGGCAGGTCGACCCCGAAGTGGCGCTCCGCGGCCGTCAGCCTGGGTGGGGCATCAGTCAGCGTGCGGTAGAGCACCTCGACCAGGCTGCCGTGCGCGGCCTCGGACGGGTCGTGAGGAGGCAGCGCGAGCAGGGTCTCGCTGAGCCGGCTGCCGAACGCGCCGACAACCTCGGTCAATGGGCCGGACTCGACGATCCGTCCGGCGTCGAGCAGGGACACCGCGTCGCAGATCCGCTTCACCACACCCATCTCGTGCGTGATCACCAGCACCGCCAGTCCGAGCCGCGCCTTCAGCGCGCTGATCAGATCGAGAATCTCCCCGGTCGTGGCCGGGTCGAGGGCGCTCGTCGGCTCGTCGCACAGCAGGACGTCCGGGTCGGTCGCGAGGGCCCGGGCGATGCCGACGCGCTGCCGCTGGCCGCCGGAGAGCTGCGCGGGGTAGGCGTGGGCTGCGTCCGACAGGCCGACGAGGCCGAGCAGTTCGGCCGCCCTCGCCGCGCGCTCCGTGCGTCCGACCCCGGCCAGCTCGAGCGGGTAGGCGACGTTGCCCGCGATCGTCCGGGAGTCGAACAGGTTGGCGTGCTGGAAGACCACGCCGAGCCGGCGTCGGGCGCGGCGCAGGTCGGCCGAGCGTACCGAGGTGAGCTGCACACCGTTGATCTCCACGGTTCCGGACGTGGGACGGTCGAGCATCGCCAGGCAGCGCACCAGGGTCGACTTGCCCGCGCCGGACTGTCCGATCACGCCGTGCACGGAGTTGTCCGGGACGCTGAGCGTGACGCCGTCGAGCGCACGGATCTCACGGTTGGGCTGGCGGTAGACCTTCTTCAGGTCGGTGACTTCGATCACGATGGGTCTCTCGGCTGTCGGGCGGCCGGCGTCCGCGAACACACGGACGGGCTGGTTGGGCGGGGTGGCCCGACAACACGGGACGGAACGCCCTCGGGCGTCCGGAGAGAAAGATCAGGTCAGGAACCGACCGATCGGGTGCGCTGCCGGGTCAGTGGATCAACGGCAGCACATTCGCGCACACATCATCGCCGGCGTCGCGGGACGCAGGCTGACGGGACGGCGCGTGGTGTTGAACACGCCATGAAAGTAGCCCGACCGCGACGACGCGCGCAAATCGACGGGCGCGATGTCCGGCCCGGTGCCTGGGACGAGAGGCAGGCCGGTCACCGGGATGAAAACGACCGCCGCGCTCGTTGACCCACTCAGGCAGGACGCGTGCCACGCACGGTCCGGCTTGTCGAATCGACCTGAAGGAAAACCCGTGTCCGACCAGAATCTGCGCACGTACGACTCGATCCTCGAACTGCTGCCGAACGTCGACAACCCGACGCCCATCGTCCGGCTGCGCCACATTCCCGGCTTCCGGCACGCCAGGATCTACGCCAAGCTCGAGTGGTACAACCCGTTCGGCGCGGTGAAGGACCGGGTGGCGGCGAACCTCGTGCGAGACGCCGAGCAGCGGGGCGAGGAGCTGGAGAACCTGGTCGAGCCGACCTCGGGCAACACCGGCATCGGGCTGGCGATGGTGGCCAACGAGCGGCGGTACGGTTTCTCGGCCACGCTGTCGAAGGCCATCCCGCTGGAGAAGCGGACGGCGCTGCGCCTGTTCGGCACCGACCTGGTCGAGCTGGACGACGACCTGTGCCCGATGCCCGGCCAGCCAGAGGGAGCGATGGCGAAGGCCGCCGAGCTCGGCGAGCGGCCGGGCTGGACGCAGTTGAACCAGTACGCGAACCCGGCTAACCCGGACGCGCACTACCGCACGACCGGTCCGGAGATCTGGCGCCAGACCGGCGGCGCGGTGACCCATTTCGTCGCCTCGCTAGGCACCTGCGGCACGATCACCGGTGCGGGGCGGTTCCTCAAGGAGCAGAACCCGCAGGTGAAAGTGATCGGCGTCCACCCCACCGACGGGCACGACATTCCCGGCGTCCGGAGCCGGCGGGCACTGGCCGTGACCGAGTTCTTCACCCCCGACGAGTACGACGACATCATCGAGATCACCGACGACGAGGCCTACGGGCTGTGCGCGCGGCTGCATGTCGAGGAGTGCCTGATCGCAGGGCCGAGCTGTGGGCGGGCGCTGGCCGGGGCGCTCCGGGCGGTCCCGGACGAGCCGGGTGTGGTCGCCGTCGTGGTGTTCCCCGACAGCGCCTGGAAGTACCTCTCCTCGTTCCGCCGGCACCTGCCGCAGCTGTTCCCGATCGAGGACGCCGCCCCGGCCGTCCCGGCCAACCCGTTCGCCGCGCACCTGGAGGCGGCGTTCCAACTCGCCAAACAGGGACCCGACGTCATCGACGTGTTCGAGGCCAGCCGGTTGCGGGACGCGGGAGTGACCGTCGTGGACGTCCGCAACCTCGACGAGGTGGCCCGTGTGCACATCCCGGACAGCGTCACGCTGCCGCTACCCCAGCTGTCCGAGGGCCGGACGGACGGGCTGCCGGCCGATCACTCGACGCCGGTCGTCACGATCTGCGCCGCCGGCACCCGTTCGCTCTACGCGCTCCTGCTGCTCAAGGCCCAGGGCTACTCGAACGTGAAGAGCGTCGACGGAGGCATGGGTGCCTGGATCCAGGCGGGCCTGCCCACGGGATGAGCGCAGGGCCGCCTTCAGGCGCTCGAAAAGCGCGTGGGACAAGGTATTTTGCTACCGTCGGCTTCCCGGGGTATCGTCACAGCGGCCACCCCGGGAATCATCCGCCAAAACACCCGGGGCACGACTCAATGCCTAGCAGCGGGGAGCACCTGGCAACTACCCCAGTCGTGTTTGCTGGCCGGCCCGAGGGCGTACGCGGGGATAGGCCTCGCCTGCCGGGCGCCAGCAATGGCCAGGCGAAATCAACGATGCCTGATTGACGAACGATCCCTGAGCTTGACGAA
>DAIPJC010000105.1:0-3198 GCA_036770475.1 Propionicimonas sp.
GCCAGATGACCACCGATTCGGCCCCCGACGTGCGCCGGACCTACCGCGCCGTACCTCCGATGCTCGACCTGCCGGCCATGGAGCACGAGATCCTCGACTTCTGGACGGCCAACGACACCTTCTCCGCCTCGCTGAGGCGCACTGAGGGCGGGCGCCCCTGGACGTTCTACGAGGGCCCGCCGACCGCCAACGGCATGCCCGGCACTCACCACATCGAGGCCCGGGTGTTCAAGGACGTGTTCCCGCGGTTCAAGACCATGCAGGGCTTCCATGTCGACCGCAAGGCCGGCTGGGACTGCCACGGCCTGCCCGTCGAACTCGCCGTCGAGAAGGAGCTCGGCTTCAACGGCAAGCCCGACATCGAGGCCTACGGCGTGGAGGCGTTCAACGCGAAGTGCCGCGAGTCCGTCTCCCGGCACGTGGACGCGTTCACCGAACTCACCCACCGGATGGGCTACTGGGTGAACCTGGACGAGGCCTACTGGACGATGGATCCGAGCTTCGTCGAGTCGGTCTGGTGGGCGCTGAAGCAGATCCACTCCAAGGGCCTGCTGGTCGAGGACTACCGGGTCGCGCCCTACTGCCCCCGCTGCGGCACCACCCTGAGCGACCACGAGCTCGCCCAGGGCTACGAGGACGTGAAGGAGGACTCGGTCTACGTCCGGTTCCCGCTCACGTCCGGCCCGCTGGCGGGCAAGGCATCCCTGCTGGTGTGGACGACCACGCCGTGGACGCTGGTGAGCAACACCGCGGCCGCCGTCCACCCCGACGTCACCTATGTCGTGGCCAGCAACGAGACCGAGTCGCTGGTGCTCGCCGAGGCGCTGGCGGAGAAGGTGCTGGGTGAGGGCTGGCGGCTCGGACAGACCTTCACCGGCAAGGAGATGGAGTTCTGGAGCTACGCCCGCCCGCTCGACCTGGTCGAGTTCCCGGACGTCATCGGCGGCACCCACCAGGTGCTGCTGGCCGACTTCGTGACCACCGAGGACGGCACCGGCGTCGTCCACGAGGCACCCGCCTTCGGCGAGGTCGACATGGAGCTGTGCCGCGCCTACGGGCTGCCGATGGTCAACCCGGTGCGGGCCGACGGCACCTTCGAACCCGACCTCGACCTCGTCGGGGGGCTGTTCTTCAAAACCGCCGACAAGGTGATCGTCGACAACCTCCTCCAGCGCGGCCTGATGTTCCGCGTGCAGCCCTACGAGCACTCCTACCCGCACTGCTGGCGCTGCCACACCCCGCTGCTGTACTACGCCCAGCCGTCCTGGTACATCCGCACGACGCAGATCAAGGACGCGCTGCTGCGCGAGAACAAGGCCACCAACTGGTACCCGGAGCACATCAAGTGGGGCCGCTACGGCGACTGGCTGAACAACAACATCGACTGGGCGCTGTCCCGCTCACGCTACTGGGGCACGCCGCTGCCGATCTGGCGCTGCCCGGCCGGCCACCAGACCTGCGTGGGTTCGCGCGCGGAACTGTCCGAACTGACCGGACGCGACTACGCCGACCTCGACCCGCACCGTCCGTTCGTCGACGAGGTGAGCTTCGCCTGCCCGAACTGCCAGCAGACCGCGCAGCGGGTTCCCGAGGTGATCGACGCCTGGTTCGACAGCGGCTCGATGCCGTTCGCCCAGTGGGGCTACCCGTGGGCCGAGGGTTCCGCGGACGAGTTCGGCGCCGCCTATCCCGCCGACTTCATCTGCGAGGCGATCGACCAGACCCGCGGCTGGTTCTACTCGCTGATGGCCGTCGGCACGCTGGTGTTCGACCAGTCCTCGTACAAGAACGTGCTCTGCCTGGGCCACATCCTGGCCGAGGACGGACGCAAGATGAGCAAGCACCTGGGCAACATCCTGGAGCCGATCCCGCTGATGGACACCCACGGCGCCGACGCGGTGCGCTGGTTCATGGCCGCCGGTGGTTCGCCCTGGGCTTCCCGGCGGGTGGGCCACCAGACCATCCAGGAGACCGTCCGCAAGGTGCTGATGACCTACCTGAACACGGTCGCGTTCCAGAGCCTGTACGCGCGGGCGAACAACTGGTCACCGAGTCCCGTTCGGTCGGGTGGGCCGCTCGAAGGGCCGTCCCACGTCCTCGACCGGTGGCTGGCCAGCGCACGCAACGATCTGGTCCGGCAGGTGACCGCCGCGCTGGAGGACTTCGACACCCAGCGCGCCGGCGCGCTGCTGGCGAGCTTCGTCGACGATCTCTCGAACTGGTACGTGCGGCGCTCGCGGCGCCGCTTCTGGGACGGGGACGCGGGCGCACTGCAGACCCTGCACGACACCATCCACGTCGTCACCCGGCTGATGGCGCCACTGGTGCCGTTCCTGACCGAACGGGTGTGGCAGGACCTGGTGGTCGCCACCGACCCCGACGCCCCTGCGTCGGTGCACCTGGCTGACTGGCCGCTCGCCGATGACGCCGCGATCGACGACCGGCTCGATGAGGCGATGCAGCTGACCCGCCGGATCGTCGAACTGGGCCGCTCGGCACGGTCCGAGGCGAAGGTGAAGACGCGGCAGCCGCTCGGCAGGGCGTTGATCCCGTCCAGCGCGTTCGCTCTGCTGGACGCCGAGCTGCGCGCCGAGGTGATGGCCGAGCTGAACGTCGAGCGGGTGGAGTCGTTCGCGTCCGCCGGTGACCTGGTCGACTACTCGGCCAAGGGCAACTTCCGGGCGCTCGGCAAGCGGTTCGGCAAGCAGACGCCGCTGGTTGCGGGCGCGATCGCGTCCGCCGACGCTGCGGTGCTCGCCGCCGACCTGGCCACCCACGGCAAGGCGTACGTGCTGGTCACCGACCTGGGCGAGGTGGAGGTGACCCCCGAGGACGTGATCGTCTCCGAGCGCCCCCGCGAGGGCTGGTCGGTGGTGAACGAGCAGGGCGAGACGGTCGCCCTCGACCTCGAGCTCACCCCCGAACTGGTCCAGGCGGGCGTCGCGCGGGAGTTCATCCGTGCGGTGCAGGAGGCCCGCAAGAGCTCCGGCTTCGAGGTGTCGGACCGGATCCGGCTCACCTGGGCGGCATCGGACGCGGACACGGCCGCGGCGCTGCGCACCCATGCCGCCCTGATCGGCGACGAGGTGCTCGCGCTCGACGTGAGCGAGGCGGAGCCCGCCGACGGCTGGTTCGCCGACTCCGACCTGGGCTTCCGGTTCGCGGTCACGCGCGTCGAGCAGTCCTGATGTCCGGCGA
>DAIPJC010000064.1:0-17934 GCA_036770475.1 Propionicimonas sp.
CCGGCTCGGAGAGGAACTCGCGGATCTCCTGCAGCTCCTCGATCGCCTCCTCACAGCCGGCGACGTCGGTGAACGTGGTCTTCGGCGTGTCCTTGCTGGCCAGCTTCGCCTTCGACTTCCCGAAGCCCAGCACGCGGTTGCCGCCGCCCTGGACGTTGTTGAACATGACGAAGAACAGGATTCCGATGATCAGGAACGGCAGCACGCTGAACAGGAACGTGTTCCAGATCGACGGCTGCGGGTTCTCGCCCGACCAGCTGTCCAGGGTGCCGGCGGCCTTGCGCTGGTTCAGCCGGTCGATGATCGACTGCACCTGGTCGCCCACCCAGTAGGCGCGCAGCTTCTGGCCGTCCTTGGTGGTCACCTTGATCGACTGCTCACCGTCGGTGAGGATGACCTCGCTGAGCGGGGTGTCGCTGTTGATCAGCGCCACCACGTCGGAGGTCGGCTTGTCGACGTACCCGCCGACGTTGCCCACCGCCTCGAAGATCAGTGCGATGGCCAGGAAGCCGAGCACGATCCAGAGGAGGGGGGATCGGAAGAACCCTTTAGGTTTCATTGCCTGCCTAACCAGCCGTCGCGTGAGCTACCAAAGGACGATACCGAAGGGCACAACCTTCCCACGGCGCACGAGGCTCCGCGAGAGGCCCGCTCCGCTGTAGGCGTAACGCCTCAGCTGTAGACGTGCGGCGCGAGGACGCCGACGTCGTTGAGGTTGCGGTAGCGGCCGGCGTAGTCCAGCCCGTAGCCGACGACGAAACGGTTGGGCAGGTCGAAGCCGATGTACTTGACGTCGATGTCGGTCTTCATGGCGTCCGGTTTGCGGAACATCGCCATGATCTCCAGGCTCGCCGGGTTGCGGGACGCGAGGTTCTGCATCAGGTAGGTCAGGGTGAGGCCGGTGTCGATGATGTCCTCCACCACCAGCACGTGCCGCCCGACCAGATCGGTGGACAGGTCCTTCAGGATCCGCACCACACCGGACGACTGGGTGCCCATGCCGTAGGAGGACACCGCCATCCAGTCCATCGCGCAGTCGATGTGCAGCGCCCGGGAGAGGTCGGCCATCACCATGACCGCGCCGTTCAGAACGCCCACCAGCAGCGGGTTCAGGCCTCGGTAGTCGCGATCGATCTCGGCGGCCATCTCGGCCAGCCGGGCCTCGATGTCGGCCTTCGTGTAGAGGACGTCGGACAGGTCACCGGAGATGTCAGCGGAATCCACGCGGTGACCTTACCCCTCCGCCACCAGCGGTATCGCCTCCGTGGCAGTGGCGGACTCCGCCACCAGCCGTCCGTCCCTGCGCAGTACGCGGAGGCCGGGCACGTCGGCCCAGCGCTGTCCGCGCCACTCGGTCACCAGCGCCGTGACGGACGCGATGTGGCCGGCCGAGAGATCGGTGGCACCGGACGCACGCAGCCAGTCCCGCAGCACCCGTCCGAGCAGCGCCGGTGGCAGGCCGGCCAGCCAGCGGCAGTCGAGATCGGGGTGCGCGGCGAGCTCCCCCGCCGCCAGCTGGTCGAGGAGGTCGGCGTCGGCGCGGACGAGTGCCGCCGAGCGGGCGAGCGCCTCGGCGACCCCCGGCCCCAGTTCCGCCTCCAGCACGGGCAGGACGCGTTCACGCACCCTGACTCTGGTGAACCGGCCGTCCGCGTTGTGCGGGTCGGACCACGGCCGCAGGCCCAGTTCCAGGCACGCCTGCCGGGTGGTGGCGGCCCGGACGCCGAGCAACGGACGCACGAAGGGTCCCCGTCGGTCAGGCATGCCCGCCAGCGATCGCGTCCCCGAGCCCCGGGCCAGGCCGAGCAACACGGTCTCGGCCTGGTCGTCGAGCGTGTGGCCGAGGAGTACGACCTCTTCGCCGGCGACCGCGTCGGCTAGTGCGGCGTAGCGGGCGTCCCTGGCCGCGGCCTCCAGCCCTTCGCCGTCCGGTCGAACCGCGACGGTGAGCACGTCGGCCGGAATGCCGAGCTCGCGGAGCTGCTCGACGACTCCCTCCGCCAGGGCCGCAGAAGCCGGCTGCAGCCTGTGGTCGACTACTGCAGCGCGCACGGTCAGAGAGCGGCGTCCGGCCACCACCGAGGCGGCCACGGCGAGGGCGAGCGAGTCGGGTCCACCCGAGCAGGCCACCACTGACGGCCCGTCCAGCACCGCCTCGACGGCCTGGACGACGAGCAGCGTGGCCGGACCGAGCGCCCGACGAGCCATCAGATCCGGTGCAGCCAGAGCTGCGGATCGTGGATCTCGCCGATCGTCGGCAGCAGGCCGGGCGCCTCGAACGCGCGGTTCAGCGTCGCCACGCCGGCGGCCTCGATCACCTGCCGGCAGAACTCGGCCCCGTCCCGGTACTGCTCGCGCTTGAGGTCGAAGCCCAGCAGCCGGCGGACCCACGCGCCCCAGCCCTGCTGGTCGCGGCGTGCCTCGAAGAGTCGGCGGATCGAGGAGTAGCTGGGCACGACCCGGGTGCCGACGCGGTCCATCATCACGTCGGCGTGGCCCTCCATCAGCGACATCACTGCCGTGACCTGGTCGAACGCCTCCCGCTGCGCAGGGTTCGTGATCAGGTCGCGGACGCTGGCCGGCCGGCCGGCGTCCGGCCAGCCGAACCGCAACTCCTCACCGGCCAGTAGCTCGCCGAACAGGCCTAGAAGGTGACCCCGCAGCCACGGCGCCTCGCCGAACTGGAACCGGTGCGTCTCCTCGTGCAGACACACCCACAACCGGAAGTCGGACGGACGGGCGCCGAGCTGCCGCTCGACCGCCACCACGTTGGGCGCCACCAGCAGCAGTCGCGGCGACGCCACGAACGGGTCGAACTGACCGAGGATCCGGTTGGCGACGACCGCGAACACCGCGCCGGCCTGCGCGCCCAGTGCCTTCGCCCTCGCCTGAGCGAGCGGAGAGTCGGCTGGCTCCGTCCCGGCCGCGGCCAGCATCGTCGCTGCCGACTGGCTGACGGCGTCCACCCAACTGGCCCGATCGACCACCAGGACGTCCGCCGGCGCCGGCCGCTCGAGCAGCGTGACCTCGCCCACGTGTTCGGTGGCGCGCTCGGCCGCGTCCCGCAGTTCGGCGACCACGTCCGCGATCGCCGTCGGGCTCAGCGCGGGGCCGGGCGGGACCAGCGCGCGTCCGGTGCTCGCAGCGAAGGCCCAGTCGACGGCCGGCAGGTGCTCCATGCCCACCACCCTACGGCGCGCTGCTAACGATGGCTGAGCCCAGCGAAGCCCTTGGTGGAAAAGGGGACGGTTCCTTTTCCGTTCAGTTATCCACAACCCGGCCGCGACCGGCGGCGACCTGTGGAAAAGTGAATGAAAAAGGAACCGTCCCCTTTTCGTTCAGGCGCAGCCGCAGCCGACCAGGGCGGCGGCCGTCCGGTCCAGCCAGTTGCGGGCAGTGGTCTCGCCGCGGGCGCGGTTGGCCATCGCGGCGAACACCAGGCGCGTCCCGTCGGCCGTGGTCAGGTAGCCGGCGAGGGCACCGATGCTGGTCAGCGTGCCGCTCTTGGCACGGACGTTGCCCCGCGCGATCCGCTCGGACGCGTCATTGAAGCGGTCCTTGAGCGTCCCGCTCTTCCCCGCGACCGGCAGTCCTGCGGCCACCGCGCCGAGGCGCTCGGTGCCGAGCGAGACCGCGACCGCACTCGCCAGCACCGACGGGGTCACCCGCGACTTGTCGGAGAGCCCGCTGCCGTCCACCAGCCGCATCCCCGGATCCCACAGGTCGTGCGCGACCAGCCACGACTTCACCGCGCTCGTCGCACCGGCGAAGCTGGGTTCGGCGCCTGTGGCCAGGGCGAACTGGCGGGCCAGCACGTCGGCGGCAAGGTTGTCGCTGACCCGCAGGGTGTGGCCGATGATCGTGCCCAGCGGCGCCGACTCCACGCTCGCGACCGAGGCCGCCGAGGCGGAGGCCCTCACCGCCTTGACGCCGGTCACGGTGATGCCATCGGCCTTCAGCCGTTTGGCGAAGGCCTTGGCCGCGGTGAGCGCGGGTTTGGGGTCCGACTGCCAGGGATTGAACCTGCCCTCGTCGACGAGCAGCGGGCTGATCCGGGCCAGGAAGACGCGCCACTTCTTCTTCCAGGTCGGGTTGAAGTCGGGCCCGGTGAAGAGGGTGGCGTCATAGCCGAGACTGACCTTCCTGACCCCGGACGCGGTGAGCGCCGCAGCCGTCGCCTTCGCCAGCGCCTCCAGCGATGCCGGCTTGGCGGCTGACTTCGACGCCTTGTCGGTGAGCAGAGGGTCGCCGCCGCCGACGAGCACGACCTTCCCCCTGGACGGACTCACCACGCGTGTGCTGAAGGTGTGGTCTGCGCCCAGCGCGTCCACGGCGGCGAGAGTCGTCAGCAGTTTCATGGTCGACGCGGGGGCCAGCGGACGGTGAACGCCGCGCCCGGCAACCGCCGTTCCCGCGTCCGTCAGCACGGAGACGCCGCTGGTTCCGATGCCGTCGCGGGAGACCGCCTGGATGCGGGCCGCCACCTTGTCGCTGTCGAACGAGGCGGTGGGCGTAGGAGACGGCGTCGCCGCGGAAGTCGCTGCCGCCACGCTCGGGGACGCCGCCTGGACCATGGCGGGCCCTGCGTCCTTCTGCCCGGCGGAAGCGGTGCTGCAACCCGCGAGCAGGGCAGCCGCAAGAGCAGCCGCGAGGGCCCTGCCAAGACCTCTTCGCCGGGGCACGGCGGAGCACATTCGGCATTTTGATCGGTCCACGGCTGCTCCGCGCAGTTCTTTCCCCACTGCGCGGAGAGATAGGCTCGGCTCACACATCGAGTACCCATCATGGCAGAGAGGCTCAGATGACTCCGGACCGCCCGACCTTCGCCCGCCCCAAGATCCAGCCGAGTCTTCATTTCGATGTCACCGTCGAAATCCCCAAGGGCACGAAGAACAAGTACGAGATGGACCACCACACCGGCCGGATCCGCCTCGACCGGACCCTGTTCACGTCCACGCAGTACCCGAACGACTACGGCTTCATCGAGGGCACGCTCGGCCAGGACGGGGACCCGCTGGACGCCATGGTGCTCGTGCCGGAAGCCACGTTCCCGGGCGCGCTCATCGAGTGCAGGGCGATCGGCATGTTCCGGATGAAGGACGAGATGGGCGCCGACGACAAGGTGCTCTGCATCCCTGTGGCCGATCAGCGGCAGCTCGGTATCAAGGAGCTCACCGACCTGCCGAACCTGACCCTGCTCGAGATCGAGCACTTCTTCAGCGTCTACAAGGACCTCGAGCCCGGCAAGTCGGTCGAGGGCGCGGTCTGGGTGGGCCACTCGGAGGCCGAGCTCGAGATCAAGGCCAGCTGGGAGCGTGCGCGCGGTACGTCGTATGAGAACGAGTTCACCAGGGAGTGATCCGCTACCCGGAAGCGACCCGAGAGAACTGAATGGCGATCCGCGGCGAACCGAAGGCACACCGGCTCTACCTCCTGCGCCATGCGGAAGCGGCGAACTTCGGCACTGACTGGCGCGACGTCTCGCGCGAGCTCACGCCGAAGGGACGCGAGCAGGCGCGCGAGGTGGGTGAACTGCTCGCCGGACAGCGGGTAGAGCTGGTGTTGTGTTCGACGGCGGTCCGCGCCCGGCAGACGGCCGAGTTGCTGCGACTGGCCGCACCCGTCCGCTATCTCGACCGGCTCTACAACGCGGGTGTGCGGCAGTTGTTGGCGGAGCTTTCCGGCGTGGAGGACCAGCTGCACACCGTCCTCGTCGTGGGCCACGCGCCGGGCATCCCCGCTCTGGCCCAGAGCCTCGCCGACCCCGGTCACTCCAGCGCCGAGGCCCTCGCGCTCATCCGGTACAACTATCCGCCGGCCACCCTGGTCGGCCTGGAGTTCCACGACGGCTGGTCGGCTCTGGCCGACGCCCGGCTGTTCACCGCCCGACACGGGTGAGGGCACGCCGCTCCTGATTTGTTCCGACCACCTATGCGAGACCGATACCCCCTAGGGTATGATCGGGACCGCCGGCGACGAAGCGGGCAGAAGGAGAACCGATGGCAGAAGTAGTCATTCTGGGGGCGGGGGTATCGGGTCACACTGCCGCGCTGCACCTGAGGCGCCTGTTGGGCCGTGAGCACAAGATCACGGTCGTGTCGCCCAACTCCCAGTGGAACTGGATCCCGTCCAACATCTGGGTGGGCGTCGGCGAGATGGCGAAGCAGGACGTGATCTTCCCACTGGCCCCCGTGTACGCACGAAAGCACATCGGATTCCGCCAGGCGAAGGCCGTCGCGATCCGGCCCAAGGGCGACCGGGACGACTCCCGCGGCGCCGTGGACATCGAGTACACCTCACCTGACGCGTCAGGCAGCACCGAGCGCCTGCGCTACGACTACCTGATCAACGCCACCGGCCCGCGGCTGCGCTTCGAGGCCACCGAGGGCATGGGTCCGGGGGGGTACACCGAGAGTGTGTGTACGGCCGACCACGCTGTGGAGGCGAACGCCAGGCTCCGCGAGGTGATCGAGGTGCTGAAGACTGGCAAGCCGCAGACCCTCGTCGTCGGCATGGGCCACGGCACCTGCACCTGCGAGGGCGCGGCGTTCGAGTACGTCTTCAACGTCGACCACGAACTGCGCCAGGCCGGCGTCCGCGACCTGGCCCGGGTGGTCTACCTCACCAACGAGGCGGCACTGGGCGACTTCGGCGTGGACGGCATGGTCTTCGACCAGCAGGGCTTCCAGACCACCAGCGAACTCTGGACGGGATCCCTGTTCCGCGAGCGCGGCGTCGAGGCGATCCTCGGTGCCCACGTTGGCAAGGTCGAGGAGCGGACGATCCACTACGAGACGCTCGACGGCACGACGCACAGCCTCGAGTTCGACTTCGCGATGCTCATCCCGCCGTTCGGCGGCGTGCCCCTGAAGGCGTACGACGCGGACGACAACGACATCACCAGCGAGCTGTTCGCGCCGTCCGGCTTCATGAAGGTGGACGCCGACTACACCGCCAAGCCCTACGAGGAGTGGCGCGCCGAGGACTGGCCGACGACCTACGCAGCCCCCGGCTACGACAACATCTGGGCCGCAGGGATCGCGTTCGCCCCGCCGCACCAGATCTCGCGTCCCCGCAAGACGCCGAACGGGACGGTGATCGCCCCGTCCCCGCCGCGCACCGGGATGCCGTCGGGCGTGATGGGCAAGACGGTGGCCCTGACCATCGCCGACCGCATCAGGCGCGGGCCGTCGGCCGCGCCGCACACCGCGTCCATGGCCCGGATGGGAGCGGCCTGCGTGGCGTCCGCGGGCACCGGGCTCACCAGGGGCTCAGCCGCGGCGATGACGATGCTGCCGGTCGTCCCGGACTACCAGCGCTTCGCCACCGGACGCGACGAGCGCGAGACTCGCGGCGAACTCGGGCTGCACGGCCACTGGGTGAAGCTGATGCTCCACTACCTGTTCCTCTACAAGGCCAAGGCGCACCTTGGCTGGCAATTCATCCCGGAGTGACGATGTCGCAGATCACGATGCACGAGCCCGCAGGCGGCGGCGATCCGGTCGCCGACCTCTCGAAGGCGCCCCTCCCCACGAAGAAGACATTGCAGTTGCGCCGCAACCTGCCGCTGCAGTTCCTGCGGTTCGTCTCCTTCGACCTGCGGATCCTCCGGATGGTGGCAAAGGGCCACCACTAGCAGCCGCTCAGGCCAGCCGAGCGGCTCAGGCCAGCGACAGAAAGAGCTTCTCCAGCGAGCTGGTGTCCACGCCGTCCCCGGACGGGTCGTCGGTGAGGCACTGCCGCAAGCCGGCGGCGATCACGGCGAAGCCGGCCCGGTCGAGCGCCTTCGACACGGCTGCGAGCTGGGTGACAATGTCCTTGCAGTCCCGGCCCTCCTCGATCATGCGGATGATCCCGCCGATCTGGCCTTGGGCGCGCTTGAGACGCTTGAGCACCCCGCTCAGTTCATCGGTGTCGAGTTGCATGGTGGCGGCCCCCTCAACGGTACGGATGCGGTCGATCATACCGGCGGGAGTATGCGACATCGGCGTCATCGCGCAGGATCCCCGGCCTCTTGTTCGGCGAGTTCGGCGCGAACCGCGTCCATGTCGGCTGCCCGGACGGCGGCGATCAGTTCCTCCAGCGGCTGCGCCGGCATCGCGCCGGGCTGTGCATAGACGAGGATGCCCTCGCGGAAGACCATCAGGGTGGGGATGGACATGATCCGGGCCGCTGCGGCGAGATCGCGCTCCGCCTCGGTGTCGACCTTGCCGAAGATCAGGTCGGGGTGCTTCTCGGACGCCGCCTCGTACACCGGCGCGAACATCCGGCACGGCCCGCACCAGGACGCCCAGAAGTCCACCAGCACGATGTCGTTGTCGAACACCGTCTGCTCGAAGTCGGCAGCGGTCAGGTTCCTGGTGGTCATCAGGTTCTCCTCTCAGATACCCCCTAGGGTATCACCGGACGGCGGCGAGCTCGATCCAGAAGGTGGAGCCCCGGCCCGGCTCCGAGTCCACACCGTAGCGCCCGCCGTGAGCCGAGACGATCGCGGCGACGATCGCCAGGCCGAGCCCCGAACCGCGGACGGAACCCTGCGCACCGGGGGGCACATCCCGCACCCGGTAGAACCGATCGAACACGCGCGGTAGGTCTGCCGCCGGGATGCCGCGTCCCCGGTCGACCACGGACGCCCGGACGGCCGCTCCGCGGCGCTCGGCCATGAGCGTGACGGGGGCACCGTCCGCGGAGTACTTGACCGCATTGGCGATCAGCGCCGTGAGCGCCTGCCGCACGCGGTCGGCGTCCGCGAGCACCGTCGTAGCACCCGTCCGCCCGACCCCGACCTCCCGATCGGGGTTGCGCACGCGCAGGTCGGCGGCCAGTTCGTCGAGGACCGTGCCGAGGTCGACCGGCCGAAGTTCCAGCGCCGCGCTGTCGCCCAGCGCGGTGAGGTCGAGCAGGTCGTCGACGATCCGGCCCATCCTCGTGGCCTCGGCGTTGATCCTGCCCATCGCGTCCGCTACCAGCGCGTCGGTGGCCAGCCCGCCCTGGGCGTACAGGGACGAGTAGCCCCGCAGCGTGGTGAGCGGCGTCCGCAACTCGTGGCTGGCGTCCGCGACGAAGCGGCGCAACTGCTCCTGACCCGCGGCGGTCGTGGCGACCATCGCGTTGAAGGCCGAACCCAGCCGTCCCGCCTCCGTCCCCGGGTGGCCGGGATCGACCTGCACCGGTGACTGCCCACCGGACGCGGTGACATGCTCGGCGGCCGCGGTCAGCTGGGCGATCGGACGCAACCCGAGCCGGTCCACCCAGTAGGCGACCAGGGCCGCGACGGCGGCGATCGCGAGCCAGGCCACTCCGAGCGCGAGCAGCAGCCGGCGCGACGCGGCCTCCACATCGGTCATCGACAGCGCGACCACCACGTACCGCTGGCCGCTCAGCGATGTCTCCACCAGCCGGACGCGCTCCCCTCCCCCGGAGATCCCCCGGGTGACGGGGCCTGCGTCCCGTTCGTTGCCGAGCAGGACCGGCACGAGGCCGGGCCGGGTGTCCGGAGTGAGGACGGTGACCAGACTGCCGTTCGCGCGGACGATGCCGACGTAGACGTCGGTGAGCAGATCGGCAGCCGCGCCGTTGCCCGCGTCCGCGCGGTTCGCCACGGTGACCAGCGCGCGGCCGTTGGCGGTCAGGCTGGCCAGCCGCTCGTCGAGTTGGGCGATGAGGTAGGCGCGCTGGGTGAGCGCGACGCCGGTGAAGGCGAGTGCGACGACGACGAGCAGGCTGGTGATGGCGACGAGCAGCCGCCTCCGCAGGGTCATCCGGGCTCCCGCACGGAGTAGCCGACACCGCGGACGGTGTGGATGAGCCGCGGGCCATCGGCGTCCACCTTGCGGCGCAAGCTGGAGATGAACGACTCGATGATCGCCGATTCGCCTCCGAAGTCGTACTGCCACACCTCGTCGAGGATCCGGCCGCGCGGGACGACCCGTCCGGCGTTCGCCATCAGGCAGGCCAGCAGCTTGAACTCGGTGGCGGAGAGGAACGCCTCATCCTGGCCTCGCCACACCCGGTGGGCGTCCGCGTCCAGGACGAGATCCGCCACCTGCCAGCGGTGCACCGTTTCGGGCTGCTCGCCGCGGCGGCGCAGGGCGACCTGGACGCGGGCGACGAGCTCCTCCAGCGCGAAGGGCTTCACGACGTAGTCGTCGCCGCCGGACGTGAGGCCGCGGACGCGGTCCCCGGTGGTGCCGCGGGCGGTGAGGAAGATCACCGCGGCGCGACTGCCGGCCGAGCGCAGCCGACGCAGCACCTCGTAGCCGTCCAGGTCGGGCAGCTGGATGTCGAGCACGACCACCTGCGGGTCGAGGGAGGCGGCCGCGTCCAGCGCCGCCGCGCCCGTGCCGGCGGTCTCGACCCGGTAGCCCTGCAGGCGTAGCGCAGAGCCGACGAGGAACGAGATGTTCTCCTCGTCGTCCACCACGAGCACGCGCGGCGCGGCTGCTTCCACGCGTACACGATGCCAGTTGCCGGTGTGCACTTCGATCTGCCGCCGCGTGGTTCCAGCAGATCTCCAGCTTTCGTTGACGGCGCGTTCAGTCGCGGCCGCCAGATTCGGATGGCAGGCAACAACAAGGAGGAAGCCATGAAGCTCATCACGTCACTCGTCACAGGTGCAGCTGTGCTAGCGGTCGGGGGTGGCGTGTTCGCCGCCCAGGCCGTCGCCGACCCGATCCTGCCCACACCATCGGCCACCAGCACGGCGGCCGTGCCGGCGAATGCGGCCGGACAGGCCCGGGTCGCCTGGTTCTACACCGCGCTGACCGACGTCCAGCGGGGCTGCCTTGCGGACGCGAACCTGCAGCGGCCCGCAGGCAAGCTCACCGACGCCCAGCGCACGCAACTGCAGCAGCAGGTACAGGCGGCACTGAAGAAGTGCGACGTGACGCTGCCCGCGCGGCTGGCCAGCCGTCCGCGGTTGGGCTTCGCCTGGGCGGCGCTCACGTCCGAGCAGCAGCACTGCCTGGCCGACAAGCAACTCACCCGCCCGGTGGGCAGGCTGACCGATGCCGAGCGGGCCGCCGTCCGCCAGTCGAAGCTGGACGCCGCGGCATCCTGCGGTGTCGGCCGCTGACCTCGTTTCAGGGACGCAGCAGAACCTTGATCGCCCGCCTCGAGTCCATCGCGGCGTAGGCGTCCGCGACCTGGGCGAGTGGCAGTTCGAGGTCGAACACGCGGCCGGGGTTGATCCGCCGGGCGAGGACGAGGTCGAGCAGCTGCGGCAGGTACGCGCGGACGGGCGCCGGTCCGCCCATGATGCCGATGTTGCGCCAGAACAGGTCGTGCGTGGGCACCTCGCCATGCGGGAGACCGACGACGCCGATCATCCCGCCGGGACGGACGCAGCCGACCGCCTGCGCGCGGGCGTCCGCGGTACCGACGCACTCGAGGACGGCGTCCGCGCCGATGCCCTCGGTGAGTTCCCTGACCCTGGCGATCCCCTCTTCGCCACGCTCGGCCACGATCGTGGTGGCCCCGAAGTCCCGCGCGATGGCCTGCCGGTCGGCGTGGCGACTCATGGCGATGACCTGGTCGGCGCCGAGCTGGACGGCGGCCAGCACACCGCTGAGCCCCACCGCTCCGTCGCCGACCACGGCGACGTTCATGCCGGGCCCCACGCCAGCGCTGACCGCCGCGTGCCAGCCCGTGCACATGACGTCGGAGAGGGCGAGGATGCTCGGGATGAGGTCCTCGTCGGGCATGCCCGGAGTGGCGAGCAGCGTCCCGTCCGCGTTCGGGACGCGGATCAGTTCGGCCTGGCAGCCGTCGTAGCCACCGCCGCGCAGGCAGTTGGAGTGCATGCCGCGGCGGCACACCGGACAGGTGTTGTCGCTGTGCAGGAAGCCGCCGACGACGAACTGGCCCGGCTGGACGGAGGCCACCGCCGCGCCGACCGACTCCACGATGCCGCAGTACTCGTGGCCGATCGGCTTGGGCTTGGGCACGTCCTGGAGGCCGCGGTAGCGCCACAGGTCCGAGCCGCACACGCAGGTGGCGACCGTGCGGATGACCGCGTCCGTGGGCTCGACCACCACCGGATCGGGACGTTCCTCGAAGCGCACGTCCCCCTTGCCGTAGATCACTGCTCCATGCATGGCTCCAGCCCATCACAGTCACCCACCTGCGTGTGACGTTTCCTTCCGAGTTCGGGAGGAAACGTCACCCGTTGGCGTGCTACTACAGGTCGACGTCTCCGATCAACGGACGCAGGGTCGTGTACGCGATCCGCAGTCCCTCGACGACCTTCTCCGGGGTGCCACCCCAGAGTGGGTCCTCGTGCTCGACCGACAGGGTGCCGGTGAAGCCGACCTCGTAGAGCCGGTCGACGACCTTCGGCCAGTCGACGGTGCCGCGTCCGGGGACCCGGTAGCGCCACCAGCCCATGTTCCACGGGTTGCCGCCCTTGTCCACGACACCGAAGAAGCCGTACTGATTGCGCTGGTCGGGAAAGAGTTCGAGGTCCTTGGCCTGAGCGTGCGCGATGTACTTGGCGAACGGACGGATGGTCTCGACCGGGTCGATGCCGATCCACGTGAGGTGGGACGGGTCCCAGTTCAGGTACAGCCCCAGCTTCGTGGTCAGCCACTCCCACAGCTCCGGCGAGTAGGCGATGTTGCCGGGGTAGCCGTCCGGGTGCCAGCCCTCCATCACGCAGTTCTCGATGATGATCTTCACGCCGCGCTCGCCCGCGTAGTCGACCAGCTCCGGGAACACCCGCTCGGCCTCCGCCATGTTCTCCACGACCGACTTGACCGGGTCGCGTCCGACAAAGGTGCCGACGTACGGCACGTCCAGCGATTGCGCGACGTCGATGCACCGCTTCACGTGGGTGCGGATCTCCTCCCGACGCCCCAGGTCGGCGATCAGGTTGTTCTCGTAGTAGGCCAGCGCCGAGATCTCCAGCCCGGTGCGCTCCAGCAGCGCCTTCGTGGCCTCGACGTCCGCCCCAGACCACGTCGCCACCGGCAGATGGGACGCCTCGAAGTCGCGTCCGCCGACCGACGGCCAGCACGCGACCTCCAGGCGCTCGTAGCCCTGCCCGGAGGCGTACTCGGCGATCTGGTCCAGCGACCAGGACGGCAGGCAGGCGGTGAGCATTCCGAGCTTCATGTCAGTTCCTCTCTTGTTCGCGGGGCAACCAGCCCGCAGGCAGCGGTTCGATGACCGGCGGGACGGACGTGACAGGCACCGGCGCACCGGAGACGATCGACTCCTCGATCGCGAGCATCACGTCCAGCACGTGGTAGGCCAGCTCTCCGTTGGCGCGCGGCGTCGTCCCGGACGCCAGCGAGCGCACCAGATCGACGACGCCGATCCCCCGGCCCATGCCGGCTGCGGCGACATCGATCCTGCCGGTGACCTCGCCGCCGACATGGGTGGTCACCGTCCCGTCGAAGCGGTTGGGATCGGGGGCGACGATCGTCCCGGACACGCCCTGGAACTCCAGGACGCCGGCCCGCGCCTGCCCGGAGTCGAACGAGAACAGGCACACCGACGACGCCCCGGACGCGTGCCGCAGCATCACGTTCGCCGTGGTGGACACCGAGACCGGGAAGTCGGTGCCCAGCCTCGGCCCGGCCATGACCGTCCGGACGTCCCGCGCCCGGCCGCCGGATGCGAACACCGACTCCACCGGACCGAGGCCCAGCACGAGCGCGGTGAGGTAGTACGGGCCGATGTCGAGCACCGGGCCCCCGCCAGCGGCGAAGAAGAACTCCGGGCTGGGGTGCCAGGCGTCCGGGCCGGGGTTCTGCATGATCGCCAGGCCGGCCAGCGGACGACCGATCGCACCGTCCGCGATCGCCCGCAGCGTGGTCTGCAAGCCGGGTCCGAGGACAGTGTCGGGGGCGCAGCAGACCGTGACACCGCGCGATACAGCCTCGTCCAGCAGGCCTCGAGCCGAGGCACGGTCGAGGCCGAGCGGCTTCTCGCTCCACACGTGCTTGCCCGCCCGGATCACCCGGGTGGAGACCTCGACGTGGGCGGTCGGGACAGTGAGGTTCACCACCACGTCCACGTCGGGATGGTCGAGCACGTCGGCCAATCCGCCGGCGACCGGGATGCCGTACGCGTCCGCTTGTTCCAGGGCCCGCGCCTCGTCGAGGTCGCCGATTGCCATGATCTGGACGTCCGGGTAGCCGGTGAGGTTGGTCAGGTACTGGGTCGAGATGTTGCCGGCACCAACCAGGCCGACGCCGACCGGGCTCACCGCGACTTCAGGTAGGCGATGCTCTGCCGGACCTCGTCGATCGGATCGACGACGGCGAAGTCGAACTCGGTCACCCAGACCCGGCCGGGCGAGGCGTCCAGGATCGGCGGCAGGTCCATCGATCCGGTACCGAGCACCACGTTGGCCGCGCCGCTGCGGGACGGCTGCAGCGGGCCGTCCTTGACGTGCAGGTGGGTGATCCGGTCGCCGTAGGTCGCCAGGAGCGCGGGGACGTCGCGTCCGCCGGCCGCTGCCCAATAGGTGTCGACCTCAAGGACGACGCGGTCGTCCAGCAGCGAGACGAAGTAGTCGTACGCCGGGGTGCCGTCGACGTCCGGGGCGGTGAACTCGAAGTCGTGGTTGTGGTAGCCGAGGCGAAGGCCCGCGTCAGCGAAGCGGCCCACCACGGCGTTCAGGCCGTCCGCGAGTTCACGGATACCCGCCACGTCCTGCCACTTCTCGGCTTCCCAGTACGGCTGGAACACCGTGCCCACGCCCAGAGCCTTCGCCGCAGCCAGCACCGCGTCGGGATCGGCCAGGACGCCGGCATGCGCGCTGCCCGCCTTCAGGCCGTGGGCCGCCAGCGCCTCGGGCAGCCAGTCGAAGTGCTCGATGCCGAACGGCTCGACCTCGTCCAGTCCCATGGTCGCGAGAGCGGCGAGGGTTGCGTCCCGGTCGGATTCGAACTGGTCCCTGAGGGTGTAGAGCTGCAAGCTGAGTGTGGCCACGATGCCTCCTGTCGCAAGAAATGAGCGCGCTCTCAGCATAGGGCAGTTAGGATGAGCGCGCTCTCACCACACATCGGGGAGCCGGTGACCTGTCAACGACGAAGGAGAACCAGAGTGAGCAAGTTCCGGGTGGGAATCATCGGCGTGGGGTTCATCGGGACCCTCAAGCATCTCGAAGGGCTGGCCGCCAACGACGACCTGTGCGACGTGGTCGCGATCTGCGATCTCGTCCCTGAACGGGCGGAGAAGGCGAAGGCGACCTTCGCCCCGGCTGCGTACACGACCACCGACTACCACGACATCGTCAACGACGAGAGCATCGACGTGGTCTACGTCTGCACCTGGAACGTCAGCCACTGCGAGATCACCTGCGCCGCGCTGGAGGCCGGCAAGCACGTGATGTGCGAGAAGCCGATGGCCGTCACCGGCGCAGAGGCACGGACCATGGTCGAGGCCGCGCAGCGCACCGGACGCAAGCTCACGATCGGCTACCAGAACCGGTTCCGCGAGGACGCGCAGTTCCTGCGCGGCGCCGTGGACGCGGGCGAGCTCGGCGACATCTACGTGGCCAAGGCCCACGCCGTCCGGCGGCGGGGCGTCCCGACCTGGGGCGTGTTCACTGACAAGGAGAAGCAGGGCGGCGGCCCGCTGATCGACATCGGCACCCACGCCCTCGACCTGGCGCTGTGGTACCTCGGCGACTACGAGGTCGAGTCGGTGACCGGCTCGGTCTACACCAAGCTGCGCGACAAGCCGCAGGGCAACCCCGGCGGTGGCTGGGACCCGGCCACGTTCAGTGTCGAGGACTCGGCGTTCGGCTACGTGAAGCTGAAGAACGGGGCGACGGTGTTCCTGGAGGCCGCCTGGGCGCTGAACGTGAAGAACCCGCGCGAGGCAGCCGTCACGCTGATGGGCACCGAGGGTGGAGCCGAGATCGAGCGGACGCCGTCCGGCTACGAGGTGACGCTGAACAAGGTGCTGGCCGACCGGATGATCATTACGGCCCCGGACGCCAGCACGGCCGGCTCGGACGGCTTCACGACGCTGGGCACGCTGGAGACCAGGCAGTGGCTGGAGGCGATCCGGGACGGCCACGATCCGCTCGTCCTGCCTGAGCAGGCCTGCACGGTGACCGAGATCCTGGAGGCGATCTACGCCTCCGCCGCGTCCGGGGAGACCGTCCGCTTCTGAAAGGCACACGCCGGACGGTCAGCCCGCCGCGGGCGCTGCGTCCTCAGTCGTCGCTCGCGCTCTCCTTCGCCACAGTCCGACCACGGACGCCGCCAGGAACACGGCGCTGGCGATGGCCCAGCCGGGGTGATGAGGCTCCCAGTCCTGACGGTAGGCAGGGTCGAGCTTCTGCCTGGCCAACTGGTCGAGTTGGCCCTGGTAGATCGGGTCACCGATCAGGTCACCGAGGACGACTCCAGCGACGAGACCGCCGAGGGTCCACGCGAGCCCGCGCCAGCCGCCCCGCCACACGACCAGAAGTGAGACCACAGCGAAGAAGCCCAGGTTGTGGCCCACCCAGTTGGCCGTACCCGTGTACCCAACCCGCTCGCCCCACACCCACGCGGCCAGATAGATCAGCACCGCGCACAGCAGGGGTAGCCACCGACGCATACGAACTCCTCTTGTCGGAGCGCCGATCGTACTGGATGGCTCCGGTGCGATCGGCCCAAGGGTCAGGGAACTATGTTCTGAACGCTGGGGAACTGGACACGGGCCTGAGACGGCAGGTGCCGGGCCCCGTGAGGCCCGGCACCTGTGTTGTATTGCGGACGATCAGCCCTTGGTGAGCGGGCCGAGGGTCTTGTCGTTGGCGTAGACCTCAGCCGCGTTGTCCTTGGTCACGATGACCGGCGGGATCAGGTACGACGGGACGACCTTGACACCGTTGTTGTAGGACTTGGTGTCGTTGACCTCCGGGGTCCCACCCTGCTGCAGCGCCTTGACCATCTCGATGGCCTGGTTGGCTTCTGCGCGGGCGTCCTTGTAGATGGTCGAGTACTGCTGGCCGGCCATGATCGACTTCACCGACTCCACCTCGGAGTCCTGACCGGTCACGACCGGGAGATCCTTGCCCGCGTCCTTCACCGAGGTCATCGCCGCGCGAGCCAGGGTGTCGTTCGGGGACAGGATGCCGTCGAGGTCGGCCTTCTGGTAGAAGCCGGACAGGATGGTGTCGAACCGCTTCTGCGCGTTCTCGGCCTTCCAGCCCTGGGTGACGACCTGCTCGAAGCTGGTCTGCTTCGACAGGACGGTCAGGGTGCCGTCGTCGATCTTCGGCTGCAGCACGCTCATGGCGCCGTCGAAGAACACCTTGGCGTTGTTGTCATCCGGCGAGCCGGCCATCAGCTCGATGTTCCACTTGCTCTTGTCGCCCTTGCGCGCCTTCAGGCCGTCCAGCAGGGACTGGCCCTGCAGCTGGCCGACCTTGTAGTTGTCGAAGGCCACGTAGTAGTCGACGTCCGGGGTGTTGGTCAGCAGCCGGTCGTAGGCGATCACGGTGATGCCGGCCTGCTTGGCCGCGGCGAGCTGCGTGCCCAGCTGGGAGCCGTCGATGGCGCCGACGACCAGAACCTTGGCGCCCTTCTCGATCATCGCCGAGATCTGGTTCTGCTGCTCGGTCACGCCACCGTTGGCGAACTGGACCGACGGCTGGAAGCCGGCCTGCTTCAGACCGTCGTTGAACAGGCCCTCAGCGAGCACCCAGTTCTCGGAGGTCTTCTGCGGCAGCGCGACACCGATCACCGCGTTGGCGTCGAAACCCTTCGCCGCGCCGGACGCGGAGCCGGAGGCGCCGGCGTCAGTACGGCCCCCACCACAACCGGTGAGGGCCAGAGCCCCCGCGGCTGCCAGCACAATGGCGGCCTTTGCGAACTTCTTCATCCCTACCTCTTTCTTGTTCCGGGTAGCCGCCCTGGCTGTCCCGGGTCCACCCGACCACCCCTGCGTGGTCGGGAAGTCTGTGACGGTCTCAGCGGAGGTCCGTCG
>DAIPJC010000106.1:0-3134 GCA_036770475.1 Propionicimonas sp.
CCCAGGGTGAAGCTGTCGTCGAGGCCGAACACCGCGGTCGGTCGATCGGGGCGGCCGAGCATCTCGGCCACAGCTGTGCGCACCTCGGAGCGGCCGTGGGCTCCGGGAGTGTACGCCTGAGGCACGGCCAGCCCCGCCTCCGTCATCGCGTCCCGATAGCCCTGGTGTCGTTCGTGCATGGTCGAGATCAGATTGGCGTGTCCGTCGCCGCCCTTCGTCCGCAGGATGGGGGCGGCGATCCGGGTGTGTCCCGCGGCGATAACTCGCTGGACAGCCTGATACCCGGATTCGTAGTTGTTGACGACGACGACGTCGGTGTCCAGGCCAGGGATGTACCGGTCGACCTGGACCAAGGCCTGACCGCGTTCGATGGCGATGGCGAGGTGTTCGCCCACCTCCTCGCTCGCCGGGGCGACCAGAATCCCGTCCACCCGCTTCTCGGTGAGGAGCTTGAGTCCGTGGATCTCGGTGTAGACGGTCTCGTCGGTGTTGACCAGAACCACGTCGTAGCCGGCGCTTCGGGCGCCGTCGGTGAATCCGCGGATGACCCGGGCGAAGAAGGGGTTCGAGATGTCGGCGATCAACGCACCCAAGGTCATGGTCTGGCCGGTGACCATCGAGCGGGCAACGGAGTTCACCGAGTAGCCCAGACGCTCCGCTGCCGCCTCGACCCGTCGCCGAGCGTCCTCGCTTACCGAGCCGTACCCTCCGAGGGCGCGCGCCGCGGTGGCCCGAGACACGCCGGCCTCGCGAGCGACGTCGAAGATCGAGCTTCCCTGGGCGGGTACGGATGCTTGCACGTCGGGCAGCATAACCGGGATCGCTGCTCAGCAGCATCACGTTCTTGAAACAAATCGCCGATCGGTGTTGACATCGGGGTGGCGCGAGTGAGAACGTGCTCAACAGAGGGATTGAGCACGTGCTCAAGCCTCGAGCATGAAACAGCGCTACGGCCAACGTGGGTCGCGAAGAGTGGATCGCTGCCTGCCGTGCAAAGTGATTGTGTTCGGGCACCCCTGCGTCTGCACAAACGGAAAAGGAGTCATTCAAGCCATGGCCGTCGAAACGTTGCCGTTGTCCCCGATCGAAGCGGACCTCGAAGCGAACCTCGAGAAGACTGTCGGATACTACGACAGGATCCAGAAGTTCGTGGAGGAGTGCGTTCACAACGGACTGAAGAACGTCTATCTCGTCGGGGCCGGTGGCTCGCTGATCGCATCCTTCCCGGCGTTCTACCTGTTGCACCGGACGGTCGACATCCCGGTGTTCCAGATTCAGAGCGACGAGCTCAACTACGGACGTCCGCGCGCCCTCGGGGCCGGGTCGCTGGTGATCATCGCCTCCTACACCGGTACCACCAAGGAGACCGTGGCTGCGGCTCAGTACGCGCGGGACGCCGGCGCGACCGTCTTCGCGGCGTGCCGTGCGCACAGCCCGCTGGCCGAGGCCGCAACCCTCGCGATCGAGGGTGGCTCGGACATCCTCGAGCTGATGGCCGCCTACGCGCTGTGCGAGGCTCTCGGCGTCGAGCTGGACTACGCCGCGGCCCGCGCCGCCTTCGCTGCCTTGCCCGCAGCGTTCCGCGCCGCCGTGGAGGGACAGGAGCAGCACGTCCACGACATCGCCGCGGCACTGAAGGACGAGCCGCTCACCTACGTGCTGGGCTCCGGCCCGTCCCACGGCTGGGCCTACGGCCTGGCCATGTGCTACCTGCAGGAGATGCAGTGGATGCATGCAGTGTCCTTCGATGCCGGCGAGTTCTTCCAGGGAGCCTTCGAGGTGGTCAGAGAGGACACTCCGGTGATCCTGCTGCTGGGTGAGGATCCGTCCCGTCCGATCGCGGAGCGCGCGCAGCGCTTCCTCCAGACCTACACCAAGCGGGCGCACTACCTGGACGTGCGGGACTTCGACCTGCCCGGGATGACGCCGGAGGGACGCGCCATCGTCTCACCGCTGATCCTGCCGAAGGTGATCGGCCGGCTGGCCAAGCACTACGAGGCGGTTCGCGGCCACAACCTCGACCAGCGCCGCTACATGTTCCGCACGGTCTACTGATCGCGCGGAGGAAGCCAGCCATGAAGGTCGTAGCCATCGGTGACAATTGTCTCGACTGGTATCTGGACCGGCAGACGGTGCATCCCGGCGGAAATGCACTGAACGTCGCGGTCTATTCCCATCGCCTCGGCGCGGAATCCGGCTACATCGGTCAGTTCGGTACGGACTGGGCCGGAACCGTGATGATTGCCGCGCTCGAGGCCGAGGGTGTCGATATCAGTCGAATTCGCCGAGTCGAGGGTACGAGTGGATACGCGACGATCGAAACCGTTCGAGGAGACCGGGTCTTTCGCGGTTCCTCGGACGGGGTGGTCGAATTCACTCCCACCGCCGAGGACTACGCCGCCATGGCTGGCGCGGACGTCATACATACCGGCGACTCCTCCTTCCTGGACGAGTACGTGGCCGATTTCGCAGCCATCGCGCCAGTCAGCTTCGACTTTTCGACCAAGCCGTTCGACTACTGCGAACGGCTGCTGCCGCAGGTCACCTACGCCACGTTCTCCCGTCCTGGCCTGGCTCCGGACAAGGTCAGGGACCTGATCGGGTGGGCGCGCGAGCTGGGTGCGGCTGAGGTCTACGTGACCCAGGGCGAGTCGGGCTCCTTCTCCTGGGCCGACGGCAGGCTCCACTTCGAGCCGGCCGTTGCCACCGCGCCGATCATCGACACGCTCGGGGCCGGCGACTCCTTCATCGCAGGCATGCTCGTGGCGCGCCTCAACGGAGTTCCGCTCGACGCGGCTGCGGCCCGCGCCAGCGCGTTCGCAGCCGCGTCGTGCGGCACCCTCGGCGCCTTCGGGTACGCCGAGTCGGCAGCTCGGATGACCGAGGCTCCCGACCATCGCTTCGCCTCCTAGTGGTTCAACCGACAACCGAAAGAAAGGAAAGTCAGGTGAAGAACAGATCCATCGTTGGCATCGCCGCCGTGATGGTCTTCGCGCTCATCAGCGCGGGCTGCAGCGGCCCAACCCAGTCCGGGAGCTCTGGCGCGACCAGCACCGGAGAACTCACGGGCAAGATCTCCTTCCTGGAGAAGTGGCCCGACCCGAAGTACAAGGTCTACTTCGACAAGGTGGTGG
>DAIPJC010000065.1:0-17585 GCA_036770475.1 Propionicimonas sp.
ACTGGATGCCCGGCCTCGAGTGAGCCGGCGCACTGGTCGGTGCACGCGACCTAGGAGTTCGTCGCGTCGGTCAGGTCGTACGGGTCTGCTCCGGCCGCCCCGTACCAGTCGTAGCCGACCTCCGCCCCGCCCTGGCGCCAGCGGGCCGGGGTCGCGGTGTGCAGCCAGTCCAGGGGCTCGACACCGCCGGGCGCGCCACCGTCCAGCGCGAGCCGCAGCGCCGCCGAAAGGTCGGCGTCAACGGCCCCGGAGCGGGTCGAAGGGTCGATCGAGACGAACAGGGCCGTGCCGGAGCGGGCCACGAGGTCGAGGAATTGCCGGTTCCTCGCCCAGTCCGTCTGCGGGGTGCTGGCGACGCAGTCGGGGTCCACGGTGAAGAAGCGGCGGTGCTGGGCCAGCCGGAACGCGAGGGTGTTCACGCCCATCCGGCGGGTGCGTTCCCAGACCCGCCCGGACGTGTCGTCGCCCGTGCGCTGCGCCTCGACCAGGCCGGCGGCGAGGTGGCCGACCACGTTGCAGCCCAGCACGACCCCGTCGCCCGCGGCGTCCCGGATCGTCGCGTAGAGGTCGACCAGCACCTCCGCGGTGGTGCGGGTGCGGTCGTGCACGTGCACGTCGTCCGCGCACGGGCGTGGCCCCATCTGGAAGCCCCACCGGCCGAGCGCCTCGAAGGTCGAGAAGTCGTGCTTGACCAGCTCGTAGCCCCACTCGCGGAGCCGGCGGACGTCGGTGGCGACCCGGTCGATCGTCGCGGGGTGGCTCGGGTCCAGCGCCCAGCCGCCCGCCCACGGACGCAGCCCGCCGGCGTCCGGCGCGAACCGGTGCTGCAGCGGCCGGAACCAGATCCCCGGCCGGACGCCCTCGGCGGCGATCCGGGACGCCACCTCGGCCAGGTCGGGGAACGTCCCGGGACGGCCGGCGTCCCACGGGCCGCCCGAGGCGGGCCGGCCGTCCGCGGTGCCGTCGACGCTCCAGCCGTCGTCCACGACCCCGAACGGGCGGACGGGATGGTCGCCGACCAGCTCCGCGATCGTGCGGGCGTCGCGGACCACCGCATCGGCGTCGAAGTCGCGACCGTACGCGTAGTACCAGTTGTTCGCCCCGACCAGCGGCCCGACCGGCAGCGGATCCCGGCACACGGCGGACGCGAGGGCGCACTGGGTGGCGAACGGCCCGTCCGCGCCCTCGACCCAGCGTACGGTGGCGACGCCGAGCACCCGGTCGCCGGGCAGTACCGGATCGGCTCCCGCGCGCAGGTCGAGCCAGAGCGAGACTCCGTCGGGGTCGATCGTCCAGCCCGCGAAGCTGCCGCCCCGCACGTCCACACCGGCGCCCCACGTGTGGCCACCGGGAGAGTGCACGAGCACCAGCCACGGGTGCAGCGTCTCGGCTCGCAGCGGCCGCCAGGACAACTCGCCGTAGCTGCGCTCCCAGGCGTCCCCGAGCACGACGGCGTCCGGAGGGACGCTCCGCCGCCACCGCAATTGCACCCGGCTCACACCCACCCCGGGCAGCGCGGCGACGAGCACCGAGAGCCCGGCGCCGTCCGCCGCGC
Organism: Propionicimonas sp.; assembly: GCA_036770475.1. Classification (GTDB taxonomy): domain Bacteria; phylum Actinomycetota; class Actinomycetes; order Propionibacteriales; family Propionibacteriaceae; genus Propionicimonas. Next base: position 1,556 of record DAIPJC010000065.1, read on the forward strand.
AGCGCACGTCGACCCCGGTCCCGGCCGGATCGGCCCAGCCCCCGTTCGGCTCGCGCTGCACCCGGACGACGTCAGGTGCCGGAACGCCGGTCACGACGGGACCTCGTGATCGGCTTGCTCCCGAAATGGCTCGTTGCTCCCGCCATTTCGGGAGCGAGGATCCATTTCGGGAGCGGGGCCGGCGGGCCCGGGGTCGGGACGGTTCAGGGCGAGCACCAGCAGGACCGCGGCACCGATCCCCGAGGCCAGGGCCACCGCTGCAGCGGCTCCGAGCGGGAACACCGAGCGGTTCAGCAGGTAGGACAGGTAGGTCGTGACGCTCGCGAACTGGATGCCCGCCGACGGAAGCAGGAAGCGCCAGTCCACGAAGGCGGCGAGGACGAGCAGGACCTCGGCGAGGGCGAAGTAGCGCTCGTGCATCTCGGGCAGCAGCAGCGGCACGACCAGGGCGGAGACCGCCGCGACCAGCAGCACCTCGCCCGCGGCCAGCCGGCGGCGCCGGGCGAGCAGCCACGCGCCGAACCCGAGCACGACGGCCGCGGTGAGCGCGAGGCCCGCGTACTTCCAGGCCACGGACGCGTCCGCGGGTAGCCACGCGTACGGCGTCGGGGCGTTGTGGGTGAAGCTCTGCCCGTCGTTCAGCGTGAAGCCGCCGCCGGGAGCACCGCGTCCTCCGGCCGGGGGAGCGCTTCCCCCGGGAGGTGTGCCGCGGGGCATCCCGCGTCCGGGTGCACCGCCGACCGTGCCGCCGGTGCCGGAGGAGTCGGTGACCTGCAGCGGGTAGACCATCAGCTGGCTGGCCAGGGAACGCCCGGCGAGCAGCGCCGGCACCAGGCAGGCGAGGAAGCTCGCCGGCGCAGCGAGCAGCGTGCGCAGCCGGTGCCGGTTGACCAGCAGCACGCCGACCAGCACCGGCAGCAGGAAGACCGCCTGCAGCTTGAACGCGAACGCCACCCCGAACCAGGCGGACGCCGCCCAGGGCCGTCCCCTCAGCAGGGACAACACGCAGGCCAGCCCGGCGGCGGCGTAGAGCGAGTCGCACTGGGCCCACACGCTGCTGTTCATGGCCACGGTCGGCAGGAACAGGACGGCGCCGTACGCGGCGACGGGTGCCCAGGCGGAACCCGGTCGTACCGTGGCGACGATCCGGGAACCGACGCCGGCCAGGGCCAGGTCGCCCACGATCGAGATCGCCTTGATCGCGGCGAGGGCGGGCACCGGGAGGTAGGTGGCCAGCGCGAGCAGTACAAGGTAGGGGGTGTTGTAGTTGGAGAACGAGTCGTCGCGCAGGCCGGCCAGGTGTCCGTTGGTGGCGAGGAACGTCCACCAACGCGAGAGGAACGTGCGGTAGTCCCCGGACTGGAAGTCGACGAACCACCAGCGCAGGGCGACCGCTGCGACCGCCAGCGCGAGCATGGTCAGGCGCTGGACGGTGAGGACGGCGCGGATCCGGTCCACTGCAGGCTCCTGGGCATCGTCGGGAAATTGCTGGATGGGCCGGGCACGCGGCGCCCGGCCCATCCAGCAGGGTGAGGCTAGCCCGCGAACAGGGCGTTGACCTGGTCGTTCGCGGCGGTCAGGGAGTCCGCCGTGGCCTTGCCGGTGAACACCGCGTCCACGGCCGGCTGCATGATGCCGGTGACCTGCGAGGCGTGGTCGGTGATCGGGAACAGGAACGTCGTGCCGTCCTTGATGTGCACCAGGAAGGAGGAGTTCACGTCGATGTTCTTGGCTGCGAAGGCCTGACCGGCGAGGTCGGTGCCGCTCGGGATGGCCGGGAAGACCACACCGGACTTGCCGACGATGTCCTGGCAGGCGGCGGAGCCGAGGAACTCGACCCACTTGGCTGCGGCGGCCTTGTGCTGCGAGCCCACCCAGATCGAGTCGGCGAGGCCGTTGTACATGCTGGAGCGCTTGCCGTTGGGGCCGGTCGGGGTCGGGGCCAGACCGGTCTCGACGCCCTTGTAGCCGAACATCTGGTTGATCATCCAGGAACCGTTGGTGATCATCGCGTACTTGCCGGCGCCGAACAGGTCGGCCGAGCTCTGGCCGGTGATCGACTCGATGCTGGGCATGTAGCCCTTCTCGATCAGCGAGCGCATCCAGGTCATGGTGTTCTGGAACTCGGGCGCGTCGTAGTTGTAGTGGGTGCCCCAGGGGTTCTTGTCGGTGAAGTTCCAGCCGGTGGTGCCGGTGTACATGCTCCACTGGGTCTGGCCGTTGCCGCCACCGGAGCCGCCGTCGAGACCGAGGCCGTACACCTTGACCTTGGTCTTGTCGAAGCCGGCCTCATCGCCCCGCTTGCCGTTCTTGTCCACGGTGAGGTGGGCGATCATCTTCTCGTAGGTGCCGCCGTCGGTCGGGTTCCAGGTGAGGTTGGCCAGGTCGGCCTCGTTCACCTTGGCGTCGGAGATCAGGCTCTTGTTGTAGAAGATCGCGACGGTGTCGAAGTCCTTGGGCAGGCCGTAGCGCTTGCCGTCCTGGCCCACCCACAGGTCGGCGAGGCCGGGCTGGTAGATGTCGGTCTTCACGCCGTCCGCGGACAGGTAGTCGTCCAGCGGCTCGAGCTGGCCCTGGGTGACGAACTCAGGGTATTTGGAGAGGTGGTCGGTGAACACGTCCGGGGCGGTACCCGCGACGAAGCCGTTGGTCACGTTGGTCCAGTAGTCGTCCCAGCTGTACTGGGTGATCTTGACCGTGATGTCGGGGTTGGCGGTGTGGAACGCGTCCGCGCACTGCTGGTAGACCGGCTGCTGGTTGCTGTCCCACAGCCAGTAGCTGATCTCGCCGGACGCGTCGCCGCCGGCGGCCGAGCCGCTCGAGGTGGATTCGCCCGAGCAGGCGGTGAGTGAGAGGGTGAGCGCTGCGAACGCCGCGATGGCCGCGCCCGCCTTGCGCCTGGTGAATCTGGACATGAGGAACCTTTCGTTGGGCGATGGAGTGGTTGTCGGTGTCGTTCTTCCCGTCGGCCCGGGGTGCCTCCCGGGCCGACGGAACTCTGTGGTGGGGTGGGTTACTTCACGCCGGAGTAGCCGATCGAATCGATGATCTTCCGGGCGAACGCGAAGAACAGGAGGAGGACCGGCAGGGCGGTGAGCAGGGTGGCGGCCATCAGCCCGGCCCAGTCCGGGGATCCGGCCGGGGTCTGGGACCGGAACACCCCCAGGGCGACCGTGAGCACCTTGGTCTGGTCGGTGTTGCCGACCAGGAGCGGCCAGAAGTAGTCGTTCCAGGTCTGGATGAAGGTCAGGATCGCCAGCGTGGTCACCGGTGCGGTGCTCATCGGCAGGATGATCCGGAAGAATGTGCGCCACGGCCCGGCCCCGTCCAGGGCGGCGGACTCTTCGATCTCCCGACTGATCCCGAGGAAGAACTGGCGCAGGAAGAAGATCGCGAACGGGGTCATCAGGAAGGTCGGCAGGATCATGCCCGGGAAGGTGTTCAGCAGCCCCAGGTTCTTGATCAGGACGAAGTTGGGCAGGCTGGTGAAGATCGGGGGCACCAGCAGGGCGCCGAGGAAGATCCCGAACACGATGTTGCGTCCGGGCCAGCGCAGCCGGGCGAAGGCGTAGGCGGCCATCGCGCAGAAGAACACCTGGCCCAGGGTCACCACGCCGGCGTAGATCACCGAGTTGCGCAGGTAGAGCCAGAAGTTCACCGACGCGCCCGAGCCGCCCTCGGCGATCGCCTGCTCCTTCGTGCCGAGGCCGAGCACGCGCTCGAACGCGCCCCAGGTGAAGTCGACCGGCAGCAGCGAGTTCGGGTCGGACGGCAGCGAGCGCGTGGTCGAGAACGCGGTCCGCAGCATCCAGTAGAACGGGAACAGCGTGAGGATCAGGAAGGCGATCATCACGACCCAGGCGGCGATCCGTCCTGGGGAGAACCGGCGGCGGCGCTGCTTGGTCTCGGCATCGGCGAGGGCGCGGGCTTCGATGGTTGCCATGTCCGTTCTCCTTACGCGAGGTCGGATTCGCCGGCGCGGAGCAGGCGGAGCTGGAGGGCGGCCATGACGCCCAGGATGACGAACAGGATCACCGAGAGGGCGCTGGCGTAGCCGAACTGCCCCTCGCCGAAGGCCTTCTGGTAGATGTAGTACTGGTACACGCGGGTGACGTTCACCGGGCCGCCCCGCGTGGTCACCGCGACGGTGTCGAAGACCTGGAACGAGCCGGTCACGGTGATCACCAGGATCATCGCCAGCACCGGCCGCAGCAGCGGCAGCGTCATCCTCCAGAACGACGACCACTCCGAGCTGCCGTCGATCGAGGCCGCCTCGTAGACGTACTTGGGGATGGTCTGCAGGCCGGCGAAGATCAGCAGTGCGGTGTAGCCCATGTGCCGCCACACGTTCACGAACGCGATGGTGGGGATGGCCCAGGCCTCGTCACCGAAGAAGGCGATCCGGTTCAGCCCCGTCCACTCCAGGAACTGGTTCACGATGCCGATCTGGTAGTCCAGGAGCCAGAACCAGGTGATCGCGGCGATCACGTTCGAGATCAGCCAGGGAAGCAGCAGGGCGCCCCGCGTCACGATCGACTTGGTCAGCCTCTGCATCAGCACGGCCAGCAGGAGCGCGATCACCGTCTGGAAGCCGATGTTGAGCAGGACGTACTCGATGGTCACCTTGAGCGCGTTCCAGAACAGCGGGTCGCTCGGGATCTTCGCGAAGTTCTCGAAGCCGATCCACTTCGGCGAGCCCAGGATGTTGTACTGCGTCATGGAGAAGTAGAAGCCTCGGATCGTCGGCACCAGGTAGAACACCACGAAGCCGACCAGCGCCGGCAGGATGAAGACCAGCGCCGCGCGCAGTTCGCTGCGGCCACCGGACGTCCGGCTGGATGACGACTTCCCCCGTCGCGCCTTCTGGGCGATCGGTCCTGCTGCGTCGGTACTCACCACGTTTCCCCTCTTTGGGACTTCCCCCCGCCGTCCTGGCAGGTGGAGTCTGCGGTCGATGACGAGAAAGCTACACGTGTAGAGTCAAGTTGCGCAAGAGGGTCCACAAATTCGTAGATCACGCTTGCATAACGGGTGATGAGGATGAGAATCTTCTATCTATTGGTGTAGATTCACCGGTCATCGAAGACGAAGGAGCGCCGTGTCCGCCCAGCCGCAGACCCCTCCCGCAGCGCGGGACGAGGGGCGGCGCGCGCCCGCGACGAGGGCGGATGTGGCGAAGCTCGCGGGGGTGAGCACAGCCGTCGTCAGCTACGTGGTCAACAACGGCCCGCGGCCCGTGGCGCCGGCCACCGCGGAGCGGGTGCGGGAGGCCATGTCCCTGCTCGGCTACCGACCCAACGCGAGCGCCAGGGCGCTGCGACGCGGCACCACCGAGTTGCTCGGCCTGGTCGTGGCGGACGGCCTCAACCCCTACTTCGTGGAGTACACCGCCGAACTGGTCAAGGCTGCGGCACGTCTGGGGAAGCGGATCCTGATCGCCGACTCCTTCCAGGACGAGCGGGCCGAGACCGCGATCGTCGACGACCTCGTCTCCCGCCAGGTGGACGGGTTGCTGTTCGCCAGCGCGTTCGCCCGGTTCGACCGCAGCCGGGTGTTCCAGTCCGCCGACATCCCCACCGTGCTGATCGACTGCCCGGGCCCGGTGCCGGGGCGTCGCACGGTCGGCTCGGACGCGGGCGGGGCGGCGGAGATGCTGGTCAACCACCTGCTCGAACACGGCCGGCGCCGGATCGGCATGATCATCGGCGACGGCGGCTTCGGCGATCCCGACCCCCGCGAGCGCGGCTGGCGCCGCGCACTACGCGCAGCCGGACTGCCCGACGGAGCCATCGTGCGCGTGCCCTGGAGCCGTGAGGGCGGCTACGCCGGCGCCGCGGCGCTCCTCGCCCAGGACCCCACCCTCGACGCGGTGTTCGCCAGCAACGACCAGCAGGCCATCGGACTGCTCCGCGCCCTGCACGAACGCGGCATCCGGATCCCCGAGGACATCGCGGTGGTCTCCTTCGACGGCACCAAGGAGTCCGAGTTCGCCTGGCCCCCGCTCACGGTCGCCCGCCAGCCACTGCCGGAACTCGCCGCCGCCTCACTCGCGCTGCTCGACGAGCCTGCCCCTGCCCGCGGCACCCATCGCCAGTTCCAGACCGAGCTCGTACGTCGCGCATCCTGCGGGTGCGTGGCCACTGCCATCGAACCGACCCGGGTGGCCGTGATCACCCGTAACCCTGATCCGACCGGAGGAACCCCCCATGACTGATCCCGTGAACGCCTACGTGGTGATGCGCGCCGAAGGGCTGTCCGTCGTGCTCGACGTGACCGCCGGCCGACTGCCCGCGATCCTGCACTGGGGCGCGGACCTCGGCGAGCTGTCCGGCGAGGACGTCGCCGCGCTCGCCCTGGGCGGGGTGCAGCCGATCGCGATCAACAACGTCGACGAGCCGGTGCGGGTGGCCCTGCTTCCCGAGCACCACACCGGCTGGGTCGGTCGTCCCGGACTCGGCGGGTCGCGGTCCGGCCGGGACTGGTCGCCGCGCTTCACCACCACGTCGCTGTGCGTCGACGGGTCGGAGGTCGCCGCCTCGGCGGGCCCGCCGGTCCTCGTCACCACTGCGACGGCGGTCGTGGAGGTGGCCGCGACCGATGCCGTCGCCGGCCTCGAACTCGTCCTGACGACCGAGCTGACCGCCGGCGGGTTGCTGCGCAGCCGGGCGACCCTGACCAATACCGGTGCCGACGACTACCAGGTCGATGACCTCGTGCTGGCCTACCCGGTGCCTCCCGTCGCCTCGGAGTTGCTCGACTTCGCCGGCCGCTGGGGCAAGGAACGCAGCCCCCAGCGCCGTGCCTTCACCGTCGGCGCCCACGTGCGCGAGGGCCGCAAGGGCCGCACCGGCGCCGACGCCGCGACCGTCCTGCACGCGGGCACGGCCGGCTTCGGCTTCGGCCACGGCGAGGTGTGGGGCGTCCACGTGGGGTGGAGCGGCAACCACACCCACTACGCCGAGCGCAGCTTCACCGGGGAGCAGGTGGTCGGCGGCGGCGAGCTGTTGCTGCCCGGCGAGGTCGTACTCGCCGCGGGCGAGTCCTACGCCGGCCCGTGGCTCTACGGCTCCTACGGTGCCGGCCTCGACGAGGTGGCGCGGCGGTTCCACCGCTACCTGCGCTCGCGGCCGCAGCACCCGTCGGTCGATCGACCGGTGACGATCAACGTGTGGGAGGCCGTCTACTTCGACCACTCGCTCGAACCGCTGCTGGAACTCGCCGAGAAGGCCGCGGCCGTCGGGGTGGAGCGCTACGTCCTCGACGACGGCTGGTTCGGCTCCCGACGCGACGACTTCTCCGGCCTCGGCGACTGGGTGGTCAGCCCCGACGTCTGGCCCGACGGCCTGCACCCGCTGGTCGACCGTGTCACCGAACTCGGCATGCAGTTCGGGCTGTGGTTCGAGCCGGAGATGGTGAACCTCGACTCCGACGTGGCCCGTGCACACCCCGAGTGGGTGATGGCGACCGGCGGCCGCACGCCGGTTCCCTCGCGGCACCAGCAGGTGCTGAACCTGGGCATCCCGGAGTGCTACGCCCACGTCCGCGACCAGATGATGGCGATGCTCGACGAGTATGCGATCAGCTACATCAAGTGGGACCACAACCGCGACCTGGTCGACGCGGGCACCCAGCCGGACGGACGGCCCGGCGTGCACGCCCAGACCCTGGCCACCTACCGGCTGATGGACGAGCTGAAGGCGGCCCACCCGGGTCTTGAGATCGAGTCCTGCTCGTCCGGTGGTTCCCGGGTCGACCTCGGCATCCTTCAACGCACTGACCGGGTCTGGGTGTCGGACTGCATCGACCCGCTCGAGCGTCAGCACATGCTGCGCTGGACCGGCCAGCTGCTGCCGCCGGAGCTGCTGGGTTCGCACATCGCCTCCGGCACCTCGCACACCACCGGACGCAGCCACGACCTGAACTTCCGGGCGGCCACCGCGATCTTCGGCCACCTCGGCATCGAATGGGATCTGCGCAGGGCCACCGGGGCCGAGGTCGCCGAGCTGGCGGAATGGGTGGCGTTCTACAAGGCGCACCGAGACCTGCTGCTCGCCGGCGACCTCGTCCGGATCGACTTCCCCGACGACTCGCTGCTGGCGTCCGGGGTGGTTGCGGCCGATCGTTCCCGGGCCATCTACTCGTTCGCCTCGATCGGCGCGCACCCGAGCAGCCTGCTCGGCCGGCTCCGGTTGCCGGGCCTGGACGCGCGACGCCGCTACCGGGTCACCCCGGCTCTGGTCGGCCGGACGCCGTCCGGCGTCCAGCCGCCGAAGTGGTGGGGCATCGAGCGGGACTTCAGCCACGACACCGCTGACCTCACTGCCGGCGTCGGGCCCCGGCTCGCCGCGACCGGGGCGGAGACCGGTGTCGTGCTGCCGGGCTCGGTGCTCGCGAGCACCGGCCTGATGGAGGCCCCGGTGCACCCGGACCACGTCCTGCTCTACCTGGTCGAGGCCGTCGACTGATCGGGCAACGCGGTTCGGTGGCGGGATGCACCGACCCGGCCTTGCGCCCGCCGTAGGCTGGCGCACGAGCCAGGGGGGTGGATGTCCGAGACCGAGCCGCGTCGTGGGCGGGACGTCACGCGCGATGACGTGGCCCGGCTCGCCGGGGTCAGTTCCGCCGTGGTCAGCTACGTGGTCAACGACGGACCGCGCCCGGTCGCGGAGGCCACCCGCGCCCGGGTGCAGGCGGCGATCGACAAGCTCGGTTACCGGCCCAACGCCGCCGCGCGCTCCCTGATCAAGGGCCGCTCCGACCTGCTCGGCCTGATCGTGCCCGACATCCGCAACCCCTACTTCGCCGCGCTCGCCCAGGCGGTCGAGGTCGCGGCGCGCGATTCCGGCATGAACCTCGTCCTGGCGCAGGGCGCCACGGCGAACCTCGCGCCCCTGGTCGAGTCCCTGAGCGGACACCTGGTGGCGGGCATCATCACGGCCACCATTCCCGAGCCGGAGGCGGTCGCGATCACCGTCCGCAGCCGGGTCCCGCTGGTGCGGATGAGCCTCGCCTCCCAGACCGACCGGACGGCGATCTGGCCCGACTACTACGGCGGGGCCCGCTCGGCCGTGCATCATCTCGTCGACGTGCACGGGCACCGCAGGGTGGCGCTCGTGATCGGCTCGGACCATCCCGACCGCGCGGACGAGCCGAGGGATGACCGCGAACGCGGCTGGCGGGACGCGCTCGAGGCACGGGGGCTGCCGGCCGACCAGGTCGTGCGGGTGCACTGGTCGGCCGCGGGCGGACGCGAGGCTGCCGGCCGGCTGCTCGCGCGGTTCCCGGCGGCGGACGCGGTCTTCGTCTCCGCCGACCAGCAGGCCATCGGCCTGGTCGCGGGCCTGCACGAAGCCGGCGTCCCGATCCCGGACCGGATCGCGGTCGCCTCGTTCGACGGCTCGCCCGAAGCCGCGTTCACGGTGCCGCCACTGACCACCGCGAGCGTTCCGATGGCCGCGATGGCGGAGGCGGCCGTTGCTGCCGTGCTCGGCGGCGCGCCGGCGACGCGGGCCTTCGCCACGGAGTTGCTGGTCCGGCGTTCCTGCGGCTGCGACCCGGGCGCGCCCGACGCCGGGTGACGAACCTGATGTCCGTGCTCCGGCCCGCAAGGTGGACATCCGGGTGCTGTCTCGGCGCGATCGCGTCCACTGTGTTTGCCGCTGCACCACCGCCCACCACGAGGTGGACCTGCCGGCACTCGCGCCCTGTTCCCGCAGTCGGCGGCTCCCTACCATGAGGCGCGTGCGACCGGTGATCGATCAGTTGGCGGCCCTGCGTCGCCGCCAGGACGAGTTCGAGGCGAGCATCGACCTCGTCGATCCGGACGCGCCGGTCGCGTCGTGCGGGGACTGGCGGGTGCGCGACCTCGTCCACCACCTCGCCTGGATCCACCGCTGGGGGGGTGGCGTTGCCGCGCAACACCCGGCGGAGCGCCTCCCGATCGAGGGCTTCGAGCTCCGGTCGGGCTATGCCCGGGAGGCGGCCGGCCTGCGCGAGACCTTCGCGACGCTCGATCCGGACGTGGTCACCCAGACCCTGCTGGACGACCCGGCGCCGGAGGCGGAATGGCGGGGCACCGTGCGGTTCTGGCACCGCCGCCAGGCGCTGGAGACGCTCGTGCACGCCTGGGACCTTCGCGCCGCGGGCGGTCTGCCGTACGACCCGGGCGCGCAGGCGTGGCGGGACTGCCTCGACGAGGTGGTCACCGTGATGCACCCGCGGCAACTCCGCCTCGGGCGGGTTCGGCCGCCGTCGACCCGCGTCCGGTTCATCGTGGCCGACGCACCGTCCGAACACGTCCTCGCGGCCTCCCCGGACGCCCGGGAGGCGCTCGTGACCGGTCCTGCGCGCAGCCTCGCGCTGCTGGCCTGGGGGCGACTGGAGGCCACCGATCCGGGGATCTCGGTCACCGGGGATGCCGACGGTCTCGTGGCCGTCCTCGCCGCCGGGCTCACGCCCTGACCGGGACGCCTCTCCGAATTCACCGCTCCCGGCCGGCGGCGGCACCTAGGCGCCCGGTGAGGACAATCTTGCGGCCGGGCAGTGAAAGACTCCATCCATGGAGAAGGCCAATCCACTTCTGGCGAGCCCACGCTGGACGTGGGCTGCGGGCGGCTCGATGCTTTTCGGCTTCGGCGGTGTCGAGATCAACGCGTGGACACCCTCGACCGCCTGGAGGTGGAGCGGCTCCTGACCCTCGGCGAGCTCGACGCCGTCCAGGTCGATTGCGGCGGGGGAATCACGGAATGGGTCGGCCCGCCGGAGGCTTGCCGTCTCTGGCCGGCCGTCGAAGCCGACCTGATCGACGTCCAAGCAGATGCGCGTGATCAGTGGTTGGTCTTGATGACCTCGACGGCGCAACGTGGGCCGGTGGATCTTGAGAGGCGTCTGTCGCCGGTGAGCAGGGGTGCATGGATTGCCTCCGCAAGGGCGACGTAGGCGGCGTCGTAGATCGTGAGGTTGTCCCGCAACTCCCAGCAGCGGGCAAGAAGAGGGGTGTGCTCGACACGCTGGATGGGCAAGTCGCGGAGGTCATCGAGGGCCAGCCCGACCCGCCGGGGATCCAGGTGTCCGCCACGGGCGAGTCCGCGCCACACCGAGGCCACCTCGAGATCGATCAGGGCCGGCGCAGCAAGTTGCTCGCCGCGCAGCCGGTGGCGGACAACATCGCCGTCCGGGCCATCATCCAGGAGGGCGACGGCCAACACGCTGGCGTCAATGACGAGCACGGTCGAACCGCAAGGCGCTCACCGCATCCGCCAGAGGCAGCGACCCACCAGCCCGGCTGCCGGCCCGTTCCAGCACCTCATCCACCGTCGGCCGCGACGCCTCGGAGATCAGCTTCGAGCGCAGATACTCCTGCAGGGACTGGTGTGCCGCGCTCGCCCGCTGCCTCAGCACGGCGTGGGTGTCCTCGGGGACGTCCTTGATCTGGATGTTCGGCATGGAGCCATTATGGCGCCGCCAGCGCCGAAACGGAAGCATGCACTCCTCGACAGATGAGGGTGTTCAACGATGCTCTCGCACCCCTCGAGGACTCGTCCGCGAACTGAGTGGGCGAACGAGACCGACGCACTCCTGGGTCTGCTGCACGGATGGGATGGGAACCCCGCGTACCGGTAGTAGGACAAGTCGGCCGGCGCGTGGCGGCCGTCACTTCCCGGAAACGGCACCCGACTCGTCGATGCGGCGTGCGCCGTAGCACACGACCCGGCAGGCGGCACTCGCCACGTGCCGGTGTCCTGCTCTGACCATGACTGGTCCGGGCTCGACCAGTTCGGCTCCTCGGGTGTGGTCTCGCCGTCGAAGGATGGATTCTGCCGCCCTGCATGGCGGCCGCAAGTCGAAATGAGAGCGAGGGAGCTATGCACTACAGCGCCGGTACCTATGAGGCGTTCGCCAGGCCGCGCAAGCCGGCCGGCGTCGAGAACAAGACCGCCTGGTTCGTCGGCTCGGGCCTGGCCGCGCTTTCAGGCGCGGCCTTCCTGATCCGCGACGCGCAGATGGACGGGTCGAAGATCACGATCCTGGAGCGGCTGGGCCTGCCAGGCGGCGCCCTGGACGGCATCGAGGAGCCCGAGAAGGGCTTTGTCATTCGGGGCGGCCGCGAGATGGAGAACCACTGGGAGTGCCTGTGGGATCTCTACCGCTCGATCCCGTCCCTGGAGATCGAGGGCGCGTCCGTCCTCGACGAGTTCTACTGGCTGAACAACGACGACCCGAACTACTCGCTGTGCCGGGTCACCGAGAACCAGGGTACCGACGCCCACACCGACGGCCTGTTCATGGCCAGCGACGCCGTCCAGAAGGACCTCATCAAGATCTTCTTCACCCCGCGCGAGGCTCTGGCGAACGTCCGCATCAACGAGTTCTTCTCCCAGGAATTCCTGGACTCAACCTTCTGGCTGTACTGGCGGACCATGTTCGCCTTCGAGGAGTGGCACTCGGCTCTGGAGATGAAGCTGTACATCCACCGCTTCATCCACCACATCGGCGGGCTGCCCGACTTCACCGCGCTGAAGTTCACCAAGTACAACCAGTACGAGTCGCTGGTGCTGCCGCTGGTGAAGTGGCTGACCGACCACGGAGTGAACTTCCAGTACGGCACCGAGGTGCTCGACGTCGACTTCGACATCACCGAGGGACGCAAGCAGGCCACCCGGATCAACTGGGTCAAGGACGGCGAACAGGGCGGCGTCGACCTCGGCCCGGACGACCTGGTCTTCATGACCATCGGCTCGCTGACCGAGAACACTGACAACGGCGACCAGCACACCCCGGCGAAACTGAACCGTGGTCCGGCTCCGGCGTGGGACCTGTGGCGCCGGATCGCGGTCAAGGACCCGTCCTTCGGCCACCCGGAGGTGTTCTGCGGCAACATCGACGAGGCCAAGTGGCAGTCGGCCACGGTGACCACGCTGGACAAGCGCATTCCGGCCTACATCGAGAAGATCGCCAAGCGCGACCCGTTCTCGGGCAAGGTCGTCACCGGCGGCATCGTCACGGTGAAGGACTCGTCCTGGCTGCTCAGCTGGACCGTGAACCGTCAGCCGCACTTCAAGAAGCAGCCCGCCGACCAGATCGTGGTCTGGGTCTACTCGCTTTTCGTGGACACGCCCGGCGACTTCGTCAAGAAGCCGATGAGCGAGTGCACCGGCGAGGAGATCACGCAGGAATGGCTGTTCCACCTGGGCGTGCCGGTCGAGGAGATCCCGGAGTTGGCGGCCACCGGCGCCAACTGCGTCCCGGTGATGATGCCTTACGTGACGGCGTTCTTCATGCCGCGGCAGTCGGGCGACCGTCCGGACGTCGTTCCCGAGGGCTCGGTGAACTTCGCGTTCATCGGTCAGTTCTCCGAGTCGAAGCAGCGCGACTGCATCTTCACCACGGAGTACTCGGTACGCACCCCGATGGAGGCCGTCTACACCCTGCTGGACGTCGAGCGGGCCGTGCCGGAGGTGTTCAACTCCACCTACGACGTCCGCTGGCTGCTGGACGCCACTATCCGGCTGCGGGACGGCAAGCCTCTCGACCTGCCGCTCGGCGCCCTGGGCCGGAAACTGTTCGCCGAGAAGCTCCTGCCCACCGAGATTGGCAAGCTGCTGCTGCAGTACAAGCTGCTGGCGCTGCCCGGGGCCAAGGCCTGACCGCAACGACGAACCGCCCGTCCGGACTCATCCGGACGGGCGGTTCCCGTGGCTGCGCTGTTCGGCAGGACGCTACGGCTGGACCAGTATCCGGATCGGGTTGCCGACCTTCTTCTGCAACATCTCGATGCCGCGGTGGATCTCGCTCAGGGGAACGATCGCCGAGACCGACTCGCTCAGGTCGAGGCGGCCCAGACTGAGCAACTCGGTGAGGATCTGGATGTCCTGCACCTGGTAGCCGAGGTGGCCCTTGACCTGCTTGCGCAGCAGCGAGAACTCCATGAACGAGCCGGCGTCGATGTGCTGGGCGCTCATCCCGACCGTGACGACCTGGCCGTTGGTGTCGAGGTTGTAGATGGCCTGGCTGGCGGTGGCGGTGATGCCGACGGCGTCGAAGGCGACGTCGAGCATGCGTCCACCGGTCGCTTCGGTGATCCTGGCCTGCAGGTCGGGGTCGTCGGAGCGGAAGGCGTAGTCGGCGCCGAGCCGACGGGCACGCTCGAGGGCGGCGTCGTTGATGTCGACGGCGATGATCGGGGTACCGCCGGCCAGCCGGGAGAGTTGCACCAGGTGCGTCCCAACGCCGCCGACACCCCAGATGCCGACGGCGTTGCCCAGGTGCACCCGGGCCGTCCGGACGACGGCGGCGAACGGGGTGGACACCGCGTCCGCGAGCAGCGCTGCCTGCTCGAACGGGACGTTGTCGGGAATCCGCGAGCAGCCGATCGCGCCGCTGACGACATACTCGGCCCAGCCGCCGTCGTAGGCGAAGGCCATCAGGTTGAGCCGCAGGCACGCGGCGAAGTTGCCGCGCAGGCAGTTGCGACACCTCAGGCACGCCGCGCCGGCGGACGGGATCACCCGGTCGCCCACCTTCCACTGGTCCACGCCTGGGCCGAGCTTCACGATCGTGCCGGCGACCTCGTGGCCCTGGGTCACCACCGGGACGCTGGCCGGGAAGTTGCCGTCGATCAGTGACAGGTCGGAGTGGCAGATGCCGCAGAACGCGACCCTGATCAGCACCTGTCCCGGTCCTGGTCGTGGGACGGGAACCTCCTCCAGGGTGACCTCCCTGGTGGCGGCGTGAAACCGCTCGGCCAGCATTGTCGTGCCGATCACGGGGACCTCGGAACTCATCGCTACACACTCCTTCATGTTGGTGCGCACCGCCTCGGTGCGACCCATTCAGCCGAGTTGGTACCTCTCGGGCGACCAGGGAGCTGGGCGCCGGACAAGCCACGTCCACGGGTGGCGTTGCCGCGCGGCGTCAGCCTTCGCGATAGCGGACGCCGAAGCCGCCGCGCGGGTAGTGCCACTCCAGGGACCCCTCCGGTGCTGCGGCCAGGCAGGTGCCGCACTCCAGGCAGGCCGCCCACTCGGTGAGGATGCTGCCGTCGAGGGCGACCGAGTAGACCTTCGCCGGGCAGATCGGCACCAGGATCGCCGCGGCGTTCGTGGCCCGCGCAACGTCCTGGACCACCCGGATGTGGCTGAACTCCTCGTCGGTGTCGAAGGCGGTCACCCCGAGGCGCTCGGGGACGCCGGCGGGGAGGGGCGAAACGGTGGTGCTCACAGTGACCTCCAGGCTGCGATGCCGTCGCCGATCAGTTCGCGGAGCTTGAGCGGGGAAGCCTTCAGCGCTCCCGTCGCAACTTTGCGCAGCGGACGTCGCGGCGTCGGCGACACGTCGAACTCGTCGTGCAGCACCTGCGCGGCCAGGGGGCCGTACTCGGTGTAGGTGCGCGGCCGCTCCAGGAAGGCTGGGGCCTTCGCGTAGGTGCGCATGTCCTGCCCGACGAAGGACTCGTTCAGCAGGTTGCGGTACGCGGCCAACCCGTCGGTCGAGGTGTCGCCGCTGGTCAGGGCCAGGTCGACAGCGTGGGCGGCAGCTATGGCCGAGCCGATGGCCAGGTCCATTCCGCGGACGGTGAGTCCGGTGTTGAGAGTGAGCCCTGCGGCGTCGCCGACGACCACCAGGCCGTCGGTGTGGATCCGTCCGACCGCGGCGAGTCCGCCTTCGTTGACGAGGTGGGCGCCGTACTCGAGCAACTCTCCCCCAGCGACCAGACCGGCGATGTACGGATGCGCGAGCAGGTGGTCGAGGACGGTGGCGGAGTCGGTTCCCTTGGCGATGGCGTCGTCCAGCCGCAGCACGACGCCGACCGAGACCGAATCGAGGTTCGTGTAGCAGAAGGCGCCGCCGGCGACCCCGCCGGTTGCCTCGCCGACAAGGGCGTGGGCGGCGCCGTCGCGTCCGGTGACGCCGAAGCGGCCCTCGAGCACGTCCCGTGGCAGCCCGATGACGGCCTTCACACCGACGGCGAGGTCCTGGTGCCGCGGTGCGCCGCGCAGGCCGATGCTCCGGGCGAGGAACGAGTTCACGC
>DAIPJC010000010.1:0-89370 GCA_036770475.1 Propionicimonas sp.
CGCTCCCCCGAACAACTCCGCGGGGACCCCGATACCACCCCACGAAGTTCTTCTCCTCCGCTACGCTCCCCCGAACAACTCCGCGGGGACCCCGAATGAGCACCGTGTCGCCCACCGCTCCCGGACAGCTCGGAGTGGCCCCCCGCCCCTCCGACCTGATGGACTACCTCGGCAAGCTGGACGCCTGGCTGGGAGAGCGCAGGGCCGAACTGGACGCCCTCGACGAGCAGATCGTGAACACCGGACGCCAAGCCGAACTGACCGGCGACATGGCCCTCGCGCTGGCCCTGTGGCAGGCCGCGAAGACCCGGCAGACCCTGCTGCTCTCCACCTGGGACTCCGGGCGGGTCGGCCGCGAGGAACTGGAGCGACTCTCCGCGCTGATCTGGGGGCGCCTGGACACCGCAGGCAGCCAGGTGGCCCAGTTGCAGTCGATGTCGGTCTCCCTGCCGGAGGCCGGACGCCTGTGCGACGCGCTCGTCACCCAGCTGCGCACCCGGCTCAACACCGACCCCAACGCCGAGCAGCAGCAGATCCGCCTGCGCGACCTGCGGGCCCAGCTGGAACGCATTCGCGACCAGTTGAAGCTCGAACCGCCTGCGCTCGCACCGGCATCCCAGGCGAAGCTCGACGCGCTCGCTGCCCGCACGGAAGACCTCTCCGACAAGCGCGGTCGAGGCGGCGACATCGGCGGCCTGCTCGGCACCCTCGAGATCGACGCCGCGCGGCTGGAGCGCGACCTCATCGTCGGTGCCGCCCAGCGACGCGAAGCCCGTGACCTGCTCACCAAAGCCAGGGAGCAGCTCGCCGACGCCACCGCGCGCGAGCAGGCCGTCCGCACGCTGGCCGCCCAGGTGGGGCAGGCGATCTGGCCGGCGCCACAGGTGGTCGTACCCGCCGTGTCCGGCCTCGGCCCCGTGCCCAACACCCGGACGGCCCTGGTCGGCTTCGTGGACGGCCTCGCCCGCGTGGGCACCCAGCTCAGCGACGCTCATGCGGCCCTGTCGAAGGCCCTGGCCGACCGGGACGCATCCACCTCGCTCCTGGGCGCGCTGCAGGCCAAGGCGGCCGGCCTCGGCCACGGTGCCGATCCCCAGCTGGTGGCGATCAGCTCACTCGCCGGCAGCAGCCTGGCCGCAACCCCGGTCGTCCTGCCGGTCGTGCAGCACCTGCTGTCCGCCTACGCCGCCCAGCTCGACCACCTGTCCGGGAGCACCCGGTGAGGTGTCAGCAGCCCGGCTGCACCGGCACGATCGTCGACGGGTACTGCGACGTCTGCGGCATGCCCGGCGCCATGCCGGTCGGCCAGGCCGCTCCGGGCTTCCGGCCGTCCACCCGCCCTACCGGGAAGTGCCGCCAGCCGGGCTGCCCCGGGAATATCGTGGACGGCTACTGCGACGTCTGCGGCTCCCCGGACATCGTCGCTGCTCCCACCTCAGCCCCCGTCTCACCCGGATCGAGCGTGACGAGGACGTCCATCCACCTCGGTTCGACGGCGCTCGGCTCGGCGCGGGCGACCTCCTTCGGTGGGCGTCCCACCCGCCACACCAGCAGCGAGCGGCTCACCAGCGGACGGATCGGGGCCGGACTCACCCGCGTCCCGCCGGCACCGGCGATCGACCCGGCCAAGGCCGTCCTGGCCAACCCCGAGGTGCCGCTGGACGCCCGGGTCTGTCCGCGCTGCGGGGTGAAGGTCGGCCAGGGCGCGGAGAGCGTCGCCTCGCGCGAGGAGGGCTTCTGCCCCAACTGCGGCGCGCCTTACTCGTTCACGGTGAAGCTGAAGCCCGGCGACGTCGTGGCCAACCAGTACGAGGTCGTCGGCGCGCTCGCGCACGGCGGGATGGGCTGGATCTACCTCGCCAAGGACCGCAACGTCTCAGGCCGCTGGGTGGTGCTGAAGGGCCTGCTGAACTCCGACGACAAGGACGCGGTCGCGGCCACGATCGGTGAGCAACGGTTCCTCGCCCGGGTGGAGCACCCGCAGATCGTCGAGATCTACAACTTCGTCACCCAGGCCGACGCCGGCTACATCGTGATGGAGTACGTGGGCGGGCGGTCACTGAAGCAGCTACTCAAGCAGCGCATGACCGCCAACCACGGCGAGGCCGATCCGCTGCCGGTCGACCAGTCGCTGGCATTCCTGATCGAGATCCTGCCAGCGCTGGGCTACCTGCATGAGCTCGGCCTGCTGTACTGCGACTTCAAGCCCGACAACGTGATCCAGGTGGGCGATTCGCTGAAGCTGATCGACCTGGGCGGCGTCCGACATATCGGGGACGACGACTCGGCGATCTACGGGACCGTGGGCTATCAGGCCCCGGAGGTGGCGACGCTCGGTCCGTCCATCGCTTCGGACATCTTCACGGTCGGCCGGACGCTGATGGTGCTCAGCGCAGAGGTGCCGGGCTATCAGAGCGAGTACGAGTCCCGGATTCCGCCGGTCGAGGAACTGCCGGCCTTCGCCGCGCACGACTCGCTGTACCGGTTGCTGCTGAAGGCCTGCGCGCCCGATCCCAATGACCGGTTCACCTCCGCCGAGGAGCTGCGCCTGCAGATGCTGGGCGTGCTGCGTGAAGTCGTCGCGTCCGCCACGCCAGGGGTGGCGATGGCGTCCGCCACCTCGGTGCTGTTCGAAGCACCGACGGTGGCCAGCGAGCGGTACGGGCAGCGTCAGCTGCCCCGGCTGCGTCCCGACCCGAACGACCCACAGGCGGTCTGGCTGTCCCGGATCAGCGCCGAGGACCCGGTGCAGCGGCTCGCGGCCCTGTCCGCCCCGCCGTCCGTCACGCCGGAGGTGCTGCTGGCTCGCGGCCAGGCGGCGCTGGAGGCCAACAACCTGAAGCTGGTGGACGAGTGCGTGCGCCAACTGCTGGCAGGAGACCCGTGGGAGTGGCGGGCGGTGTGGCTGGCCGGGCTCGGCGCGCTGCAGGCCCGCGACTTCAAGACCGCGCAGAGCTCGTTCAACGCGGTCTACGGACAGGTGCCGGGCGAGCTCGCTCCCAAGCTGGCCCTGGCGCTGGCCTGCGAGCTCGGTGGGGAGTTCGACATCGCGGAGGGCCTGTACCGCACCTGCGCGAGCACGGACGCGGCGTACGTCACGCCGGCAGCCTTCGGCCTGGCCCGGGTGCGGGCCGCCCGCAATGACCTGACTGGTTCGCTGGCGGCCCTGGAACTGGTGCCCAGCACCTCGCGCGGCTACCCGGAATCGCAGCGGCTCAAGGCGCGGCACCTCGTCTCGCTGGCCAACGACGCCGCCGGCCTGGACGAGGCGTTCCGGGCGATCTCACAGGCGCGCCTCGACCCGCAGACCGAGGCCGAGTACCGGGTGCTGCTGTACCGCAGGGCGA
Source organism: Propionicimonas sp. (assembly GCA_036770475.1). GTDB lineage: Bacteria > Actinomycetota > Actinomycetes > Propionibacteriales > Propionibacteriaceae > Propionicimonas. The sequence goes on from DAIPJC010000010.1 coordinate 3,348, forward strand.
TGACCCTGACCGGCACCGGTGGTTCGCTCAAGCTGGGTGGACAGACCACCACCGCGAGCATGATCCGCGACCAACTCGTGGCCGGCTACCGCGAGCTGGGCAGGCTGGCCGACGAGCCGTCCGTTCGCGCCGGTTACGTCGACGTCGCCAACTCCCTGCGTCCCTGGAGTTTCCTGTGACCGAACCGCAATCGCATGAACCGCTGGTCGAGCCGGTCGAGACCCCGTCCCGCGAACCGCTGGTCGAGCCCGTCGAGACCTCCCCAACGGCCCCTGAGGAGCTTGATCCTGAGCTTGCGAAGGGTCAAGCGTCACGAAGGGCCGACGTCCCCGAACCCGCCGCACCCACCTGCCCCGAGTGCGGACGCCCGATCGACCCGGCAGCGTGGTACTGCGAAGCGTGCGGCAACCCGCTGATCCCGACGGCCACCCCTGCGGCCGCCGCGCCGACCCCGGACGCCCCTTCCGCACAGACCCGACGCCTGGGCGCCCGGGCGAGCCAATTCACCGTCTGCCCGGTCTGTGGCGGCACCGTGGGCGCCGACGGCTACTGCCAGACCTGCGGCGCGAAGGCCCCGAGCCTGCGCGACCACTTCAGCGAGTCATCGTCCACCTGGGTCGGCGGCGTGTGCGACCGGGGCCTCCATCACTACCGCAACGAGGACGCGATGGCGCTGTGGGCGTCGGACGACCGCGCGGTGCTCGTGGTCTGCGACGGGGTGTCGACCAGCGTCGACTCCGATGTCGCTGCGATGGCTGCGGCAGAGAAGGCGCGGGACGCGCTGGTCGAGTTCATGTCGTCGGGTGATGTCACGGACGACGACGCCACGGCGAAGGCCCTGGTCGACGCCACCGCACAGGCCAACCAGGCCGTGATCGCGACAACGGCGCCGGAAAGCACGAACGCCGCGTCCGCCACCTTCGCCACCGGGCTCGTGGCCGGCGACCGGGTGCACTACGCGAACCTCGGCGACTCCCGGGTGTACTTCCTGGGCGCCACCCAGCGGCTCCTGCTCAGCCTGGACGACTCGATGGCACAGGCGTTCATCGCGGAAGGCATGCCCCGTGAGGAGGCGGAGGCGCTCCCCCGCGCGCATGCGATCACCAAGTGGCTCGGACGCGACTCACTCGACATCGTGCCGCGCACCGGCGTCCTGCAGGTGCCCGAACCGGGCTGGCTGGTGGTCTGCACGGACGGCCTGTGGAACTACGCGTCCAGCCCGGACGAGCTCGCGGCCCAACTCACCACAGCCACCGTGGACACCGACGACCCGGTCGCGGTCGCCCAGCGCCTCGTCGACTGGGCCAACGCGCAGGGCGGCCACGACAACATCAGCGTCGCCCTGGCCCGCGTCCCGGCTACCAGCCATCCGGCTACGCTGGTGAACGCCCCCGCCGACCAGCAGAAGGAGCAGCCTGACCATGGCTGAGTTCACCTCCGCCGTCTACCAGAACGAGTTCCTGCCCGACGGCGGCACGGACGTCAACGCGATCGTCACGATCACCTGCACAGGTGCGGGCTCCGCCGGCCGGACGGGCAGCGGCGACGCCGGCGAGATCGTCGTCGTGGACACGTCCGGCTCGATGGGCGTGGCGAACATGAACGCGGCCAAGCAGGCCGCGATGATCGCCCTCGACAACATCCTCGACGGCACCTACTTCGCGGTCGTCGCGGGCAATCACAAGGCCTATCTCGCCTATCCGATGGTGCAGACCGGCGCAGGCATGGTGCGCATGGACGCCCGGACGCGCGCGGAGGCCCGCCGCGCGATCAGCTTCTTCCGCGCCGAGGGCGGCACGGCCATGGGCACGTGGCTGAACCTCTGCAAGGCGCTGTTCGCGTCCATCGGGAACCTCGCCCAGAAGCACGTGATCCTGCTCACCGACGGCGAGAACCACAACGAGACCGCCGCCCAGCTCGACCAGGCGATCGCCACCTGCGCCGGCGACTTCCAGGTGGACGCCCGCGGCGTCGGCGTGGACTGGAAGGTCGCCGAGATCCGCAAGATCGCCCAGGCCATGCTGGGCACGGTCGACATCATCGGCGACCCCGCCCAGATGAGCGCGGTGTTCGCCGAGTTGATGCGCAAGTCGATGGCCCGCGGCGTCGCGAACGCGGAACTGCGCGTGTGGATCCCGCAGGGCGCCCAGGTGCTGTTCATCCGCCAGGTCTCCCCCACGGTCGAGGACCTCACCCACCGCGGCACCCCGGTGAACCAGCTCACGATGAGCTACCCCACCGGCGCCTGGGCCGACGAGGAGCGCGACTACCACGTGGCGGTGCGGCTCGCTGCGAAGTCGGTCGGCCAGGAACAGCTCGCCGCGCGCGTCCAGTTGGCCGTCGGACCGGACCTGCTCACCCAGGGCCTCGTGAAGGCGAGGTGGTCGGCCGACACCAACCTCACCGCCCAGATCAACCCCGAGGTCGCCCACTACACGGGGCAGGCCGAGCTCGCCCAGGTGATCCAGGAGGGGCTCGCAGCGAAGGCCGCGGGCGACGAGGCGACGGCCACGACCAAGCTGGGCCGGGCCGTCCAGCTCGCTACCGAGAGCGGCAACTCGGAGGCCACAGCCAAACTGCGGAAGGTCGTCGACATCGCGGACGCGCGGACGGGTACCGTGAAGCTGAGAAAGGCCGTGGACAAGGCGGACGAGATGGCCCTGGACACGGCGTCGACGAAAACGACACGAATCAGGGGCTGACAATGCCGATCTGTCCGGCCGGACACCAGACGAGCCAGACCGACTTCTGCGACATCTGTGGACTGCCGGTCACGCCCGGGCAGGCCGACCAGCCCCCCGCACCGCCGTTGGCCGTGGTCGGCGGACCGGTGGTCTGCCCGCACTGCCAGACCCCGAATGTCGCGGACGCCCTGTTCTGCGAGGCCTGCGGCTACGACTTCACCACCGGCACGCTGCCCGAGCCCGTCGCGGCCAGCGAACCGGTTTCGACAGGCTCAACCAGCGATACTCCGCTCCCTGAGAAGCCGAGCGCTCCCGAATCGGTCCCTGAGGAGCCGGCGGCAGACGAGCCCCTCTCCCCGCCGCTCCCTGAGGAGCCGGCGAGGAACGAGGACGCCATCGCACCGGCCCCTGAGGAGCGTCCGAGGAACGAGGACGTGTCACGAAGGGCCGACGAGGTTTCGACAAGCTCAACCAGCGATCCGAGCTCAACCAGCGACTCAAGCTCAACCAGCGAGTCCGTATCGACACCACAACCGTCCGCCCCCGCACGCCCCGAGGTCGAGTGGGTGGCCGAGTTGTGGATCGACCCCGACTGGTACGCGGCGCAGGGCTCGACCGACCCGCTGCCGTCTCCCGGCCTGCCCGACATCGTGCCGCTGGTCAAGGAGAGCAACCTGATCGGACGCGTCTCGCACAGCCGCGGCATCTTCCCCGACGTCGACTGCGAGCTCGATACGGGCTGCAGCCGCCGCCACGCGATGCTCACGACCGACGGCACCCGCTGGTGGATCGAGGATCTGAACTCCGCCAACGGCACCTTCGTCGGCGCCGCAGCCGGCCCGCTGCCCGCGATGCCGATCCCCCAGGGACGGGTCGAACTGAGCCCCGGCCAGCGCATCTACGTGGGCGCCTGGACCCGGATCGTCGTCCGCCGCGCCACCGACGACGAGAAGGAAGCCTTCGCCGCCTGAATCGAGGGGACGGTTCTCCCGGTTCACATTCGAACCTTCATCGGTCGAAGCTGAACCGGGAGAACCGTCCCCGCTTTGCGCCGTCCCCGGTTGCGCTCTCGGCGTACGGGCGTCCGTCCGGGCGGTTCCCGCTGGTAGCTTGACGAGCGGTACCGAACGAGGAGGAACGGTGGAGATCAAGATCGGCATTCAGCACGTGGCCCGCGAACTGACGGTGGAGACCGAGGCCACGGCGGCAGAGGTCGAGGCCGACCTGCGCAAGGCCCTCACCGACGGCACGCTGATCGCGCTCACCGACGAGAAGGGACGCAAGGTGCTCGTCCCGGCCGACAAGGTCGCCTACGTCGATCTCGGCCAGGAGCACGCCCGTCCGGTTGGCTTCGGTTCGATCTGAGTCTCACCCACGTCGTGGCCGCGCGGCATTGCCCGGCCACGACGAAGGCTGTTAGCTTTACCGAGGCGCCAACGCGCCCCGCTGGAAGGAGGTCGTGAGATGTCACCCACTGTTCGTGGGCTGTTCTCGAACGCCCATCCAGCTGAGGCCCTCGCCGCCTGATCTGTGCCGGGGCCTCCTCCCACAGGAGAAACCCGTTGTCAGACCCGTACACCCGTCCCTTCGACTGGGGCACCCTCACCTTTCACGCGCTCAACGAAGAACTCGATGCCGGCCAGCGCTGGTCAACCTGGGGCTCCGTCGAACGATCCTGCCGTGGACCGCAGCCATGGCCCGACTGGCTGGTCACCTCCGCCGCGGCGATCGATACCGACCTCGGCGTCCTCAAGACCGGCAAGGAAGCCGATGTCGTGCTGGTGGAGCGCGCCGTCCCCGATGATCCCGGGCAGACCTGCCTCCTCGCTGCCAAGCGTTACCGCGACACCGACCACCGGCAGTTCCACCGCGACGCTGCCTATACCGAGGGGCGCCGCGTCCGCAACAGCAGGGACGGTCGTGCGATGGCCGGCCGCACCGCCCACGGACGTGCCGTGGCGGCAGGACTGTGGGCGCGCTCCGAGTGGACCGCCCTCAACCAGCTGTTCACCGCGGGCGTACCCGTGCCGTACCCCGCGCAGCTGGACGGCACCGAGATCCTGATGGAGTTCGTCGCGGACGGGGACGCCGCCGCACCCCGGCTGCACCAGGTCCGTCCAACGTCCGCCCAGCTTCAGGCGCTGTTCGACCAACTGCTCGACGCGATGCGGACGATGACCGGGCTCGGCATCGTCCACGGCGACCTCAGTCCGTTCAACACCCTGGTCGCCGGGCTCGACGCGACCCGTCCGCGGCTGGTGATCATCGACGTCCCGCAGGTCGTCGATCTCGTCGCCAACCCGAACGCGGTCGAGTTCCTGCACCGGGACTGCACGAACATGGCCGAGTGGTTCAGCGGACGCGGGCTGTCCGTCGACGCGGACGAGATGCTCGCCGACCTGCTCGCCCACGCCTGGTGACACGAGGTGCTCCTGAGCCTCAGCCACATGCTCCCTGAGCCTGACGAAGGGTCCAGGGCTTCGTCAGGCTCGAGGGCTTCGTCAAGCTCAGCCACCACACGCTCCCGAGCCTCAGCCATGTGCTCCCTGAGCCTGACGAAGGGCAGCCTCCGCCACCGCAACGGGAGTCGCGCTAGACTGTGCAGCGCCGCACACCACCGTGCGCGCCTGCCTGGAGCGGCCGAGAGCGTGCCGCCGGCGGTCCGAAACTTCTGCGCCGTAGGTGGCTGCAGTAACAGATAAGGCACGACCCTGACCGAAACCAACCCCGACACCATGCCCATGGGCGACGCCCAGCACACCTTCGCCGACCTGGGCGTCATCCCCGAGATCAGCGAGGCCCTGGCGAAGCTGGGCATCGTCAACCCGTTCCCCATCCAGTCACTGGCGATCCCGATCGCGCTGGCCGGCACCGACATGATCGGCCAGGCCCGCACCGGCACCGGCAAGACGCTGGCCTTCGGCGTGAGCCTCTTGCAGCGCATCGCCGTCCCAGCCGACCCGGAGTACGCGGAACTGAAGGTGCCCGGCTCGCCGCAGGCCCTCGTGATGTGCCCCACCCGTGAGCTGGCCCTGCAGGTCGCCCGCGACCTCGCGGACGCGTCCACCGTGCGACAGGCCCGCGTCCTCACCGTCTACGGCGGCGTCGGCTACGAGACCCAGTTGGAGACCCTTGCCAGCGGCGTGGACGTCGTCGTCGGCACCCCCGGCCGTCTGCTCGACCTGGTCAACCGCCGCTCGCTCGATCTCTCCCAGGTGCGGATCCTCGTGCTGGACGAGGCCGACGAGATGCTCGACCTGGGCTTCCTGCCCGATGTCGAGCGGCTGATCAGCAAGACCCCGAAGTCGCGCCAGACCCTGCTGTTCAGCGCCACCATGCCAGCCGCGATCGTCGCGCTCGCCCGCATGCACCTGAACCAGCCGGTGAACGTCCGTGCGGAGACTCACGACGCGCAGCTGACCGTCCCCGACACCACGCAGTTCGTCTACCAGGCGCACGACCTGGACAAGCCCGAGATCGTCGGACGCATTCTCCAGTCCCCGGCCTGCACGCGGACGATGATCTTCACCCGCACCAAGCGCGCCGCCCAGCGACTGGCCGACGAGCTCGTCGACCGTGGCTTCCAGGCCACCTCCATCCACGGCGATCTGAACCAGGTGGCCCGGGAGAAGGCGCTCAAGAAGTTCCGGGACGGCAAGGTGTCCGTCCTCGTCGCCACCGACGTCGCGGCTCGCGGCATCGACATCACCGACGTCAGCCACGTGATCAACTACGAGTGCCCCGACTCCGAGATGACCTACGTGCACCGGATCGGCCGCACCGGTCGCGCCGGGTCGAAGGGCATCGCGGTCACCCTGGTGGACTGGGCGGACGTCACCCGCTGGAAGGTGATCAACAAGGCCCTCGATCTGGGCCTGTCCGAACCACCGGAGACCTACTCGACGTCGCCGAACCTCTACGCAGACCTGGAGATCCCCGCGGGGACGCGCGGACGCATCGCGGACGCAGCCCCCCGCGAGCACCAGCACAAGGACCACCACCACAAGGACGGTCACCACAAGGACGGCGAGCACAGGGACCGGCCCAAGCGCGAGCGCACCCGCCGCCGGCTGCGCAACGGCGAACCGGTGGACGCCGGCGCCGAAGCGGCCGCTCCCGTCCAGGACGGCTCCGCAGCGGACGCGCCGAGTGACGGCGAAGCCGCAGCCAAGGCCCCGCGGAATCGCCGGCGTCGCCGTCGGCATTCAGGCGGTCACGAGAACAGCCCGGCCGAGGTCTCCTGAACGACGCAGAACTGGCCGCCGCGTGAATCGTTGGGGACTGTCCCCACGATTCAGATATCCACGGGGCTGGTCATCCCGGCGAAAGCCGGGATCCCAGGTCAAGCCCGGAATGACATGAGCGGGCGCCCTTCGTGACGCGCGGCTCGTTCCTCGCCGAGCTCCTCAGGAACCGCTATTGGTGGCGCCGTCCGTCCTTCCTCGGGGCGGCTCCTCAGGGACCGTCGTCTCAGTAGACCATGTTCATGGCCGCGCGAACCTCGCCGAGGGTGGCGTCACCGACCTCGTTCGCGTGGGCGTTGCCCTGGCGCAGCACGTCGAGGAGATAGCTGGGGTCGGCCGCCAGCTCCGTCCGCCTCGCCCGGATCGGCGCGAAGAACTCGTTGACGGCCTCGGTGACCAGCTTCTTCAGTCCACCGCCACCGCTGTTGCCGATCCCGGCGGCCACGTCCACCGGGTCAGCGCCCGTGCACAACGCGGCCAGCATGACCAGGTTCGACACCTCCGGACGGTTCTCCGGGTCATAGGTGATGAAGCGATCGGAGTCCGTGACCGCCTTCTTGATCAGCTTGGCTGTGGTGTCGGCGTCCATGCCGATCTCGATCACGTTGCCCTTGGACTTGCTCATCTTCGTGCCGTCCAGCCCCAGCACCGTGGACGCCGTCGACAGCAGCGCCTCCGCCTGCGGGAACACCGGACGGGCGGGGTCGACCCGGCCGTACCGCTCGTCGAAGCGGCGGGCGACCACCCGGGTCTGCTCGAGATGTGGCAACTGGTCCTTGCCGACCGGCACGAGGTTCGCCTTGCAGAACAGGATGTCCGCCGCCTGGTGCACGGGGTAGGTCAGCAGCAACCCCGACATCGGCCGGTCGCCGGTCGCTTCGAGTTCCGCCTTCACAGTCGGGTTGCGGCGCAGCTCCGAGTCGGTCACCAGAGAAAGGAACGGCAGCAGCAACTGGTTCAGCGACGGCACCGCTGAGTGCGCGTAGATCGTCGTGCGGGACGGGTCGAGCCCGATCGCCAGGTAGTCGGCCATCATGCCCAGCACCCGCTCGCGAATCGGGCCGGTACCGTCCCGGTCGGTGATCACCTGGTAGTCGGCGACCAGGATGTAGGTCTCAACGCCCGCGTCCTGCAGCCGGACGCGGTTGGCCAGCGAGCCGAAGTAGTGACCCAGGTGGAGGTTCCCGGTGGGCCGGTCGCCCGTCATCACCCGGAAGCCGGACGGATCCTTAGCGATCTGCGTCTCGATCTCCGCGCTGCGGGCCTCCGTGCGGCGCAGCGAGGCATCGGACGTCGACTGCGCGAGGTCATCAGCAGCGCTGTCGGCCACGATCACGGTCTGTGGGTCGGACATGGTTCTCCTTGGTCTGCGCCGCCCGGTTCAGGCATGCAAAACGGCCGCCTGCGACGGACGGCCGTGGGGTGAGGTCAGGGCAGGGCCGTCGTTACGGCCGCCACCAGCAGGTCCTCGAATGCACGGCGGTCAATCTACCACTGACCGTGCCGCCGGATTTCACTCCAGTCGCCCACCCCGCTCGGCCACCCGGGCCGCCAGCTCGGCCAGCACCGCCGGTTCGGTGGTGTTGCAGCCCAGGTCGTGGTCGGTCTTGCCTGTCCCGTGGTAGTCGGACGAGCCGGTGACCAGCAGCCCGAGTTCGCTGGCCAACGTGCGCAGTTCCGCCCGGGTGGAGGCGTCGTGGTCCTGGTGGTCGACCTCCACCCCGTCCAGCTTCCCGGACGCGGCGAGTCGCGCGAGCAGTTCCGGCGGCAGCTGCTCGCGGCTGACCCGGCCCCACGGGTGCGCGATGACCGCCGCCCCGCCCGCACCGCGGATCAGGTCGAGGCCGGTGGCGAGGTCGGTCGAGTAGCGGGTGACGAAGATCGGACGGTCGTCCGCCAGCCACGTGTCGAACGCCTCCCGCCGGTCGGCGACGTAGCCCAGCTCGATCATCGCGTCGGCCAGATGCGGCCGGCCCACCGAGGGGCTGTCTCCGACGTACTTCGCGAGCACGTCCTCCGGCACAGGCATCCCCTGCTCGGCCAGCCTGGCCAGCATCGCCGGGATCCGCCCGACGCGTCCTTCGCGCACTTTGGCCAGCTCATCGTTCAGCGGCCTGTCGTCCACCAGGCAGCCGTACCCCAGCAAGTGCACCGACACACCGTCGTGCTCCGCGGACAGCTCGAGCCCACGCAGCACCCGCACCCCGAACTGAACCCCGGCCTCGCCGGCCTCGTCCAGGCCGGCGAAAGTGTCGTGGTCGGTCAGCCCCACCACGTCCAGGCCTGCCGCGGCCGCTGCCGCCACCAGTTCCGCCGGCGCGTCCGTCCCGTCCGAGACCGAGCTGTGGGTATGCAGGTCGATGCGCATGGGATCCATCCTGCCGCACGCTACCGACGGTCCTGAGCCCCTCCATGATCCCTGAGCTTGACGAAGGGCCGAGCGACGGCGGGGCTTCGTCAAGCTCAGCCAACACAGGGACTTCGTCAGGCTCAGCCACCGTCAGCGGTCAGGCGAGCATCGAGCGCACCTGGGCGAGACCCACGTTCATCCGGGCCATGTCGGCCGGGCCGTCGCCGAGCTGACGGATCGTCGCCACCCGGTTCGGCAGGCTCTGGTCGGACGCGAGCCAGGCGCCCACGACATCTTCCGCCGATGCCGACGGATCGGCACCGCCCAGCACCTCGGCGGTGAGCTCGGCGTGGGCGGAGAGCAGTTCGTCCCGCAGCGCCGCGCGGGCCATGGCGTCCCAGCGCACCTGGCGCGGCAGCCCGTCCACGCCCGCCACGAGTTGGTCGATCCCCACGGCGTCGGACAGCCGGTAGTGCACCTCCGCCACGCGCTGCGCAGGTAGGCCCAGCCGATGGGCGACCTCCACCACGCAGAGCAGCGTGTGCGCCTGGCTGGCCATGGCCATGGTCATCGCGAACTCGTCCGGCAGCCCCGCGTCCCGCCAACGCTCCTCCGCGGTGCGCGCCGCCTCGGCCTGCCGTCCGGTGAGCAGCCGGGCCAGCTCCGGACGCAGTTGCCCGACCTCAGGTCCGTACGCCGCGACGGTCGCGGTCACGTCCATCGGCCCGTGCTGGTGGTGCAGCAGCCACCGGGTGGCCCGCTCGACCATGCGTCGCAGCCGCACCCGCAGTTCCGTGGCCGACGCGGCGGGAAGCCCCGCGTTGCGGCGCAGCCGCACCTCATCGAGGCCCACGGCGAAGATCGCCCGGGACGCCAGCTGCGCCCGCATGATGTCGGCCACCCCTGCGCCGGTCTCAGTGGAGAGTCGGTGGTAGGCCGTGATGCCCTGGCTGTTCACGAACCGGTTCACCGCGACCGTCGCGATGATCTCGCGCGCCAGTCGGTGCGCGGGCATCCGGTCGGCATAGCGCTCGCGCAGCGGCTCGGGGAAGTACTGGACGAGTCGGTCGGCGAGGTACGGGTCGTCCGGCAGGTCGGACGCGAGCACCCACCGGTCCAGCGTGATCTTCGTGTACGACAGCAGCACGGCGAGTTCGGGCCTGGTCAGACCCTCCCCCGCGGCGATCCGCGCCGACATCTCCGCACTGCTCGGCAGCGCCTCGAGGCGGCGGTCCAGCAGGCCGTCCTCCTCCAGCGTGCGCATCCACGCCTCGTGCTGGCCGGCCAGCACCGTCCGCCGGTACATCGCGTTGGCCAGCGCGAGGTTCTGGTCGAAGTTGTGGGCCAGCACCAGCCGCGCCACCTCGTCCGTCATGGACGCCAGCAGCGCGCGCCGGTCGTCCTCGCTGAGCTGGCCGGACGCCACCTCCGGGGCCAGCAGGATCTTGATGTTCACCTCGTGGTCGGAGGTGTCCACTCCCGCAGAGTTGTCGATGAAGTCGGTGTTGATCCGGCCGCCCCCGCGGGCATACTCGATCCGGCCCAACTGGGTCAGCCCCAGGTTGCCGCCCTCGGCCACGCACCGCGCGCGGACGGCGCGGCCGTCCACCCGGACGGCGTCGTTGGCCTTGTCACCGGCGTCCGCCTGCGACTCCGACGACGCCTTCACGAACGTGCCCACCCCGCCGTTGAACAGCAGGTCGACCGGCGCGGCCAGAATCGCGCTGATCAGCTCATTGGGCGTCAGGTGCTGGACGCCGTCGGGCAGGCCCAGCGCCGTCCGCACCGCTCCACTGATCGGCACAGATTTCGCGTCGCGCCGGAACACTCCACCGCCAGCCGAGATCAGGCCGGCGTCGTAGTCGGCCCAGGTCGAACCCGGCAGGTCGAACAGCCGCCGCCGCTCGGCGAACGACGCCGCCGGGTCGGGGTTGGGGTCGAGGAACACGTGCAGGTGATTGAATGCCGCGACCAGCCGCATCCGGTCCGAGAGCAGCATGCCGTTGCCGAACACGTCGCCGGCCATGTCGCCGATGCCCACGCACGTGAACTCGTCGGACGCCGGGTCGAGCCCGAGTTCGGCGAAGTGCCGCTTCACCGACTCCCATGCGCCCCTGGCCGTGATGCCCATCGCCTTGTGGTCGTATCCGCTCGAGCCGCCGGACGCGAACGCGTCTCCCAGCCAGAAACCACGCCCGACCGACACCTGGTTGGCCAGGTCCGAGAACGTCGCGGTCCCCTTGTCGGCCGCCACCACGAGGTACGGGTCGTCGGTGTCGTAGCGCAGCACCCGCGCGGGCGGTACGACCGCGCCGGCCACGATGTTGTCGGTGAGGCTCAGCAGCGCGTCCACGAACAGGCGGTAGCAGGTCTGCCCCTCGGCCAGCCACGCCTTGCGATCGGACGGGCTGGGCAGCTGTTGCGGCACGAAGCCGCCCTTCGCGCCGCTGGGCACGATCACGGTGTTCTTGACCAACTGCGCCTTGACCAGGCCGAGGATCTCCGTGCGGAAGTCCTCGCGCCGGTCCGACCAGCGCAGCCCGCCGCGCGCGACCGCACCGAACCGGAGATGGACGCCCTGCACGCGCGGGGAGTACACGAACACCTCGAACGCCGGACGGGGCTCGGGCAGCAACGTGAGTTGCGCGGGCAGGAGTTTGAGCGCGAGCGTGTCGGCGCCGGAGGCGAACGCGTTCGTGCGGACGGAGGCGTCCACCACCGCGAGGAACGCACGCAGGATGCGATCGTGGTCGAGGCTGGCCACGGCGTCCAGTTGGGCGTTCAGGGAGCGATGGCGCTCCGCCAGCGCCTCCTCACGCTCGTCGGCGGAGGGGTACGCGTCCGGGTCGAACTTGGCCGCGAACGCCGCCACGAGGCTCGCGGCGATCTGGGGGTTGGCGTTCAGCGCGGTGGCCAGATACGGCTGGCTGAACGGCAGACCGGCCTGCTGCAGGTAGCGCGAGACGGCTCGCAGCCAGCCCACCTGGCGCCAGTCCAGACCGGCAGCCACCACCAGCCGGTTCAGGTCGTCGGCCTCGCAGCGTCCGGTCCACGAGGCGACGAACACGTCCATGAACCGCTGCCGCAGCCCCACCAGCCGAGCGTTGGCGGCAAGGTCGGCAGGGAGTTTCAGCCCGAAGTCGTAGATCATCACCCGGCTGCCGCGCAGGTCCCAGCTGTAGGGACGCTCGTCGATCACCTGCGCGCCGAGCGCGGACAGGTGCGGCATCGCCTGAGTCAGCGACATCGAGCGATGGCTGATCACCTTCAGCCTCAGGTCGGACGGGTCGTCCTGCTCCAGCGGGACCGAGAGGCTCAGCCGCAGGTCATCGGGACCGGCGAGCTGGTTGGCGAGGGTCAGGTCGGCCACCGCGACCTCGGGCGGGTAGTCGGCGGTGTACGCCTCGCTGAACTCCACCCCGCGCTGCTCACTGGGCAAGGCGTCGACGAGGGCGACGAAGTCGTCGTCCCAGCTGTGGGTGGCGGCCGCGACCTCACGCGCGATTACCTCTGCGTCCGGGTCGGTGGGGGCGTCGGAGGCGAGCCGGACAACGAAGAACAGCCTGGTCAGGACCGACTCGCTGACCAGGGTCGTGAACTCCAGTTCCACGCCGCCCAGCCGGTCCAGCAGGATCTGCTGGATCCGCAGCCGGCTGGCGGTGTTGTAGCGGTCGCGAGGCAGGTAGACGATCGCGGTTGCGAACCGGCCGTAGCGGGCGCGGCGCAGGAAGATCCGGGTCTGGCGGCGCTCGCGCAGGGCGGCCACCGCAGCGACGATGGGCGCGAGTTCATCGACGCTGGCCTCGAACAACTCGTCGCGGGGATAGGTCGCGACCACTTGGCGGACGGCGTTCCAGCCGTACGAGTGTGGTGCGAAGCCAGAGCGGGCCAGCAGCCGGTCGCCCTTCGCCGCGAGCACGGGGATGTTGGCTACGGACTCGGTGTACGCCGACACCGCCAGCAGGCCGAGGAATCGGTGTTCGACGGCCAGGCTGCCGTCGGCGGCGTACCGGCGCACCGCCAGGTGTTCGAGGTAGACCGGACGGTGCACGGGCGAGCGGCGGGAATCCCGCACCAGCACGAGAGGGTCGCGCTCCCCCGGCGCAGGGACGGTGGTGGCGTCCGGCTCGCTGGCGCCGGTGAGGATCCCCAGCCCGCTGTCCGGCACCGGGACGAAGCTGCCGTCGGCGAGCATGTAGTCCGCACAGCCGAGGAAGACGAAGTTGTCGGACGCGAGCCAGTCCAGCAGTTCCACGGCCTCGCTCGCCTCCGGCGTCGCCTGCTGACGCAGTTCGTCGGCCGCGGCGCGGGCTCGGGCGAGCATCGGCTGCCAGTCGGACACGACGACCGCGAGGGCCTCCAGGGCCTGCCTCAGCCCACCGAGCAGCGGCTCGACGAGCCCGTCGGCCGCCTCGCCAAGGGGTGGGTAGATCTCGATGGCGATCCACGACTCCGGGATCCCGTCCTCGCCCGCCGCGAGGTCGGTGAGGCGGCCGATCGCGTCCCGGGCCACGCGGAGCTGTGGGTGGTAGAGCCGGCGCAGGCTCCAGCCCTGGCCGGTCAACTCCATGGTGATGGTGTCGACGAGGAACGGACGGTCGTCGGTGACGACGAGCGCGAGCGTGGAGCCGTCCGTCCCGAGCGCAGGGAGTTCTCCCGGGGTGAACACGCGCAGCAGGTGCTCGCCGGGCTGCCTGGTGGCGCCCAGCGCGAGATGGGCAGCGACCGTCGCGGCGAGGGCGTCCGGTTCGATGCCCGCCAGGTCGGGTTCGGGCACAGGCTGGAGGTAGGCCGCGAGAAGTCGAGCCTGGTCACCGCCCGATCCATCGGCCGAAGCGGCCGAACTGAGCGACTCCCGCAAGCCCGCGGACGTACCGGGCACCACACTGGACACGACTGCTCCTTCGCAGCTTGACGCCGTATCCACCCTATCCACGCCAGAATGTGCGGCATGGAGATACACGCCACGAACGACTTCGCCGCCCCGGTGGACACCGTCTTCGCGATGCTCACCGACCGGGTGTTCCTGCGGGCGGTGTGCCTGGCGACCGACCCGATCGAGCACAGCGTCACCGTGGACGGGCTCCACACCACCACGCGCCGGGTGATGCCCACGCCGTCCGTGGTGGCCCGACTCGCCGGACCGAGGATGGCGGTCGTCGACGAGATCTCGTGGCAGCCGGAGACCGTGGACGGTGATCGCCGCGGAGCCGCACACATCACCGTCGAGGGCATGCCGGCCGAACTGGTGGGCACAGTGACCCTGGTCTCCGGGGGACGCGGCTCAGTGCTTACCTACGACGGTGAGCTCACCGTGAACATCCCCTTTCTCGGTCCGAGCCTGGCCAAGCAGGCCGCGCCCGCGCTCCTGGAGGCCCTGGAGATCCAGCAGCGCGTGGGAGACGAGTTCCTCGCCAAGCAGAACTGAGCATTCACAGCGTTGGCCGAGCCTCTCAAAGTGCTGGCTGAGCCTCTCAAAGTGCTGGCTGAGCCTCCTGGGGTGCTGGCTGAGCCTCCTGGGGTGCTGGCTGAGCCTGACGAAGCCCTAGCTCTCCGGGTCGTACATGAACTCACGCAGCTCCTGCGGGCAACGGCAGGAGACAGCGATCTTTCTCGCCCACTCCTCCGCGGCCTCGCGGTTCGGCAGCTCAAGGACGGTGAACCCTCCCGTGAACTCCGTGCCGACGTAGGTCTCGGTGGTCACCGACCCGTCGGCGGAGATCAGCACCGGCTCGACCTCCTCGTCGATCCCGCCGCCAAAGACGTACACGCCGGCGGCTTTGGCCTCCGCGATGACCGCATGGGACTCGGCGACAACGATCGGAAACTCGTCTTCCGTCAGCACCATGGCCCGGCTCGGGAAGGAGATGAGGTACTTGGTCACGCCTCGATGGTGCCTCCACGGGAGGTGGACGGCAAGGGAGTCCGCTCCCGCTTCAGGCCCGGCCGATGGTCTTGCGGTCACAGCAGGCGGAGCAGTGGCCAGACCTGGCCGGTGCCGCTGTCGATCAGGGCCGCCGACACGGCACCGATCGTGAGCGGCAGGGCGTCATTGACCACCCCACTGATCAGCGGGAGCTGGCCGGCGGTCCCTCCGGTGGCGAGCGACACGTGCGGCACCCACCGTCCGGGCTGGTAGTTGCGGTGCAGGTCAGCGCCGCTGGCGACCACCGCATCAGCGACGGCCTGCTGGCGCCGGGCCAGGTCGGCGCTCACCCCTGCCGCCAGAGACGCCCGTCCCCGGGTGAACGCGACGATCCCCGGGAACGTGACCTGGACCGGCTCTGCCGGCGGAAGTCCGTCCAGGCCCTGCCGCACCCGCTCGAGATCCCAGCTGCGGGCGACCGCCAGAGACAGGTGCGGACGATGCCGACGGTGGGTGTGGGTGAGCAGCGTCCGCACGCCCTGCGCCTCAAGACGAGTCCACAACTGACTCACCAGCCGGTCCCCGGCGGCGTCGAACAGCAGGCAGACGGCCAGCGCCATGGTCACATCATGCCGCCCCGGGCGCGCCTCGCCCGGCAGAAGTACCACCGGCAGCCCGCGGCTCGCCGTCGTCGCCGGGCGTGAATCGGCCGAGAATGGCTCATGTTCATTGAGACGACACCAGAGAACGCGGCCGAAGGCGCGCTCGCCGACTGGTACCGGTCCCAGCGCGATGCCTGGGGCTTCCTTCCCGACTACGCCGGCTGCTTCTCCACCCGTCCGGACGTGGCCAAGGCCTGGGCGACCCTCAACCTGACGATCCGCGGCGGGATGGACCGCAGGAGGTTCGAGCTCGCCACCATCGCCGCCGCCAGGGCGCTCCGTTCGACGTACTGCACGGTCGCCCACGCGTCCTTCCTCCGTGACGTGTGTGGCGACGGCGCGACCGTGCGCGCCCTCGCCTTCGCCCCCGACGGGAGCGACCTCTCACCGCAGGACGCCGCCGTCTACGACTTCGCCACCAGGCTCGCGCTCGATGCGTCCGCGATCGAGCAGGACGACGTGGACGCGCTCCGCGACGCCGGCCTGTCGGACGCCGATGTGGCCGATGTCGTCTTCGCCGTCGCCGCCCGATCCTTCTTCACAAAGGTGCTCGACGGGCTCGGTGCCCGGCTCGACCCCGAGACGGCGGCCACGTTCGAACCGACCGTGCTCCAGGCGATGGTCGTCGGCAGACCAGTGGGCAGTTGAGCGGTCTCCCGTGTCCTAACCTGAACCTCGTGCGTACGACCACCGAAACCCTCCCCGGACTGACCCTCACCAGCCTCACCCTCGAAGCCCCGCTCGACCACGCAAATCCCGACGCCGGGACGATCCAAGTCTTCGCCCGCGTCGTGACCGGAGAGGACGGCGCCAACAAGCCCTACCTGGTTTTCCTGCAGGGCGGACCCGGCCACGAGGCCGCGCGCCCGTCGCTGGTGCCGCCCAGCCCGCCCTGGCTGGGCCGCGCGCTCCAGGATTTCCAGGTGGTGATGCTCGACCAGCGCGGCACCGGGCGCTCCACGCCCATCTCCTCGCCGGAGGTGGCGCCGCTCGACGGACTGGGCGTCGCCGAGCAGGCGGAATGGCTCACCCACCTGCGCGCGGACGAGATCGTGAACGACGCCGAACGGGTGCGCGAGGCCCTCGGCGTCCGGCAGTGGACGGTGCTCGGCCAGTCTTTCGGCGGCTTCACCACGCTGCACTACCTGTCGGTGCACCCCGAATCGCTCGCCGGCGCACTCGTCACAGGCGGGCTGAGCGCCGTCCAGCACCCCATCGACGATGTCTACGCGACGACGTGGCGGATCATGATCGCGAAGTCCGAGGCCTATTACCGCCGCTTCCCTTCCGACCGCGAGCGGGTGGGTGAACTCAGCGGCCTCTGCGCTCGCGGCAGGGTGAGCCTGCCCAACGGCGACCTGGTCTCGTCCGACCGGTTCCGTACGATCGGCCACCTCCTGGGGGTCCAGGGTGGTGCCGAACGGCTTCACTACCTGCTGGAACTCGACCATGAGTCGGCGGCCTTCGCGCACGACCTGGCCGCCGTCCTGCCGTTCGAGGGGCGCAACCCGCTGTACGCCGTACTGCACGAGTCGAGCTACGCGGACGGAGTGGCCACTCGCTGGTCGGCTGACCGGACGATGCCCGACCGGGTTCGCGAGGATGCCACGCTGCTCGGCGGCGAGCACCTGCACCGGACGCTCTTCGCCGAGGACACCGAACTCCAGCGCTTCGCCGACGTCGCGGACCTGCTGGCCGAGCACGAGTGGAACCAGCTCTATTTCCCCGACCGGCTCGCCCAGGCGGACGTCCCGGTCGCGGCCGCGGTCTATCACGGCGACGCCTACGTGCCGGTCGACTACTCGCTGGAGACCGCCGCGCTGCTGCCCGACTGCCGCGCCTGGGTGACCAGTGAGTACGAGCACAACGGACTGCGCATGGACGACGCCGTGCTCGACCACCTGATCGGCCTGCTCAAGGGGCGCCGCTGGCAGTAGCCCGAGGACGGTCGGACGCCTACTGCCCGTCCATGACCGTACCGCGGGCCGCACGAGCCACCGCGGGCAGGCTGAACGGACCGACAGGTGCACCCAGCCGTTCGCGGAGCGCTTCACGCAGGGCGTCCTGTGCTGGCGCGGACAGGCTCACGCAGTAGCTACCCACCGGCCCGGTACCGGACAGGCAGCCCGACCACAGCTCGTCGAAGTCGCGATAGAGCGAGCTCACCGTCAGTGTCGACTCGGTCACGTCGGCGAGGCCTGCCTCGACGAACAGTCCCGCGATCGCGCCCGGCTCGCCGAACCTCATCGTGTACTGCTCGTCCGGCGCGCCCGGGTCCAGACTGAGCGCCGCGTCCCAGAAGGCCCTGAGCAACTGCATGCCGCCGGCGAAGTCCCACACGCAGGCCGCGATCGTCCCGCCGGGCCTCGTCACCCGACGCAGCTGAGTTGCGGCGTCCGACGGATCCGACACGAAGTTCAGCACCAACTGCGCAAGGACGACGGTGAACTCGTTGTCCCCGAACGGGAGCCGCTCGGCCATGCCCGGGCGGACGTCGACGCCCGCCGGCTTGAGCCTGCAGACGCTCCCGAAAAGCGCAGAAGCTCCCGAAATTTCGGCAGCGCGGACGAATTTCGGGAGCTTCTGCGATCGAAGGGACGAGTGGGGAAGGCTGGGCTACTTCTTCAGCGTGACCAATTTCGCCGGTCCGCCCGTGCTCAGCACCCGGACCCGACCGTCCCTGCCGACCAGGACGGTCGCGGACATCGCCGCAGCCAGGTTGAGTCGCTGCCACGAACCGGGCGCGGTGCCCTGGCGGCTCGTCCTGGTGGTGTCGAGCGGGTTGCCGGAACGAATCTCGGTCTGGGCGAGCACCGAGCGGCGCTGCGCGTCGGTCAGCGTCGGGAAGGTCGTCCGCAGCAGGCTCTCGGCCCCATCCGGCACGGACGCCGATTGACGGGTGGAGGTGGTCGGCGCGAAGCCGTAGGACAGCCGCTCGGTGTAGACCTTGACCGCTGACTTGCGGTCGGTCACGACCTGGCTCGTGCCGCCCGGGATCCGGGCCCCACCGTAGGGGTTGTCGGTGTAGGGCTTGTCCGACGCGATGCAGCGGGCGAGCGTGTTGCCGCAGGTGCTCTGCAGATAGTTGACCAGTTCGGCCCGGGCCGGTTCCAGCACGCTGGTGCGGAAGCCCGCGTCCGACCAGCGGGACGCCAGCGCGATCTCTCCGCTGATCCGGCCGCCGATGATGTCCAGCGGGTAGTGCACGCCCAGCACGACCCGGTTGTTGCCCGCCTCGGACGCACGGGCCAGGATCTGCGGCGCGAGCTCTGGCAGCAGCGTGGCCAGCGTGATACCGGCCTGGTAGGCGGTCGTGGTGTGGCCGCTCGGGAACGCGCCTCCGGTGCAGATGCCCTTCGTGCCGTAGCCCGCGCTCAGCACGACATCGGTGTTGGCGAAGGTGTGGGTGGTGTCGGTCGTGTCCGGCACCCGGGTGATCTTGAGCGTCCCGTCTGGGGTGGCCCACGTCCTGCCCTTGCGGATCGGCGTCACCGAGGCGGCGTTCACCGCGCTCGGAGCGCAGGCTGCCTCGTCGCCGCTGACCGCTGTCGCGCCGGCGGACGCCGGGAGGTAGGGACGCGGATAGCTGAAGGCGGCCTTCGCCGTGCCGGTGCTGACGTAGGCGCCGGTGGTACCGGTCGAACTGTTGATCAGGGCTGTGGTCTTCGGCAGGTCACCGTTGATCCGGCCCTGCGCGTAGATCTTGCCGAGCTTCGTGCCGAGACCGTCCGCGATCGTGATGGACTGGTCGTAGCCGCTCCCATCGGACGCGAGATAGGCCGCGTTCTGCAGAGCCCGGAATTTCTGGTTGGACGTCGCGTGCTGGTTGATCCAGTTCGCCAGGCGGTCGTTCCACTGGAGCGTGGCGGTGTCCTTCACCGTGCCACGCAGGTCGTTGAGGCCGGAGGGCTGCCAGAGGTCGGTGTAGCCGCTCAGGGCAGGAACCAGATCGGGCCTGGTGTCGCTCGGGTACGGGTCCGCTTGCGCGGGCGTCGCTCCAGAGGAGGCCAGCAGCGCCACGGCGGTGGCAGCGGCGAAGAGGCCCTTGGCAAGCGTGAGCCGGCGTGGTCGGCCGGAGATGAGGTCAGCGGTCATCGGATTGTCGCCTTCTTTCGATGTCCTGGCCCGGAGTGCCCGGGCGGAGGTGGCGATCCGACGCTAAGGACGCGTGGTTGCCTCCGCGCGTCCTCGGACTGACATGGAAGTGAACAGGCGTCGTCCGATCGACGCCGGAAGGGAGCTCTCGCCTAGGGAGACACGCCCTAGACCTTCGGCGAGTAGACGTACACCTTCGCGCCGATCGGGGTGTGCTTGAAGATCCAGATCGCGTCGGAGAGGCTCCCGACATTCACGCACCCGTGGCTGGAGCCCGCGTAGCCGACGGCGTGGAAGCCGGGCGAGTAGTGCACGTACATGTCGGGGTAGAACATGGTGCTGTAGGGCATGGCGCCGGATCCGTAGTTCTTCGACGGCGGGTCGACCTGCTTGTCGTAGACCCTCCAGGTGCCGTTGGCGGTCGGGTAGACCCGCCACTGGCCCTTCTTCTGGCCCTTCTTCTTCAGGTAGTTGTAGCCGCCCACGCGCACCTTGACGGTCTTCTTGACCTTGCCGTCCTTCACCCAGAACAGCTTGCGATGAGCCTGGTCGACGCAGATCCAGATGCCCTTGGACTTGCACTTGTCTGGCAGCACCTGTGGCACCGCCGGTGCCTTGGTCGCCAGCGCGACCCAGGTCTTCTTCGCCACGATGCCGGTGGCAGGCAACCCACGTGACCGCTGGTAGTTCAGGATCGCGTTCGCCCCTGAGGACAGGTTGATCCGGCTGGTCATCGCCCACGGGTAGAACTTCGCGGCCTTCAGCTTCTTCACCACCAGCTGCGCGCAGTGGCCCGCAGAGCCGGGGCCGACGGTCTTCGTCAGGCAGCCCTTGAACTCCTTCTTCGCCTTCTTGCCGAGCGTGTCGAAGGGATCCACCGGCTTGGGCTTGGCCGGGGGCGGGGTCGACGTGGCAGTGGTGGTCGGCGTCGGCGTGATCGTGGTCAGCGAGGGGACGGCCGCGCCCGGGGACGGGGACGCCTGCGCGCCGCTGCCCGCAGGCCCGAAATCGCCCTGTGCGGGGCCTACCGGCGTCCGTGCGCACCCAGTGGCGAGGATCGCAGAGGACAACACAACCACGGCGAGGACGTTCCGCAACCGGTGGCGTTCGCGCTGGGGTGTCGTGCTCATGTGGTCCTTCCACGCAGGTACCCGCCGACCGGCGGGACCGGGCCGCTTCCGCTGTGACGAGATGAAGGGTACCCGGCCCGGGTTAACACAGGGTTGCGGACGCCCCCTGACGACCCTCGCAAGCTTGCGTAGCGGTCTGCGAAACGGGCGATCAGGTGGGCTCACTGGAAGTCGCGGGACTTGTGCACGACCATGATCGGCAGCGGCTCCAGGCGGTCCGCCACCACGTTCACCACACCTTCGGGTGAGCGTTCCAGCTTGCCCCCCACGACCAGCGCCGGTGAGGACCGGGCGATCCGGCGGTAGCGCTGCCACACCCCTACCGAGCAGACCACGTTCACCAGGCCGTGCTCGTCCTCGATGCTCAGGAACGTGATCCCGGACGCGGTCGACGGGCGCTGCCGGTGTGTGACCAGGCCGCCCACCTCCACCCGGCGGTCCAGCGGGGCCGTGGCGAGATCGGACGTGCTCAGGATCCCCCGACCAGCCAATTCGCTCCGCAGCTGCCCGATCGGGTGGTCGCCGGTGCTCACCCCGGTCGCCCACAGGTCGTCGGCCAGCACCTCGGTGGGCGTGGGGTCGTCGAACAGCAGTGGCTGTGACTCCACGAGGGTGCCGGGCAGTGTGCCGGGCTGGTCGAGTGCCGCGCTGCCGGCCCGCCACAGCGCCTGCCGCCGGGTGAGGCCCAGGCACTCCAGCGCTCCGGCTGCGGCCAGCGCCTCCAGCCGTTCGGTGGTCAGCCCCGTCCGGCGCACCAGGTTCTCCATGGAGGCGTAGGGCCCGTGCGCCGTCCGCTCGTCGACGATCTGGCCGGCCACCTTCTTGCCGATTCCCCGGACGCCGGCCAGACCCAGCCGCACCGCGAAGTGCCCGTCCCTGCGGTGGGACGCCGACTCGTCCGTGGCGGAGGCGTCGAACGGCTCGATCGTGGGCTGGTCGGGGTCGAGGCAGGAATCGAGACCGGTCATCTTCTCCACGGTTCCTGAGAAGCCGGTCACCTTCCCCACGGTCCCTGAGGAGTTCGCGAGGGACGAGCGAGCGTCACGAAGGGCCATTCGATCTCCGTCCGCGGCCCTTCGTGACGGTTCGTTCGCAAGCTCACGAACCTCCTCAGGGATCGGTTCGGCTTCTTCCAGGATCGCGTCCACGCCGGACAGCGCGAGGTCGGGACGCCGCACCTCCACGCCGTGGCGGCGGGCGTCCGAGACGAGGGTGGACGCGGAGTAGAAGCCCATCGGCTGGGCACGCAGGAGGCCGGCCAGGAACGCCGCCGGATAGTGCAGCTTCAGCCAGCTGGACGCGTACACCAGCAGCGCGAAACTCAGCGAGTGCGACTCGGCGAAGCCGAAGTTGGCGAAGGCCTTGATCTGGGCGTACATGTGTTCGGCCGCTTTGCCGGTCAGGCCGTTGCGGGCCATGCCCTCGAAGAGCTTCCGCTCCAGCGACTCGATCCGCTCCTCGCCGCGCTTGGAACCCATCGCCCGGCGCAGCAGGTCGGCGTCCTCGCCGCTGCACTCCCCCACGGCGATCGCCATCTGCATCAGCTGCTCCTGGAACACCGGCACCCCCAGCGTCCGCTTCAGCACCGGCTCCAGCAACGGATGGGGATAGGTGACCGGATCGAGCCCCTGCTTGCGGCGGACGAACGGGTGCACCGCGCCGCCCTGGATCGGCCCGGGACGGATCAGCGCGATCTGGATCACCAGGTCGTAGAACTTCCGGGGCTGGAGCCTCGGCAGCAGCCCCATCTGCGCCCGGGACTCCACCTGGAACACCCCGATCGAGTCGGCCCGGCAGAGCATGTCGTAGACCGCCGGCTCCTCCTTCGGGATGGTCTCCAGCTTCCACTCCTCGCCCGTCGAGTCCTGGACCAGGTCGAAGCAGTGCTGCAGCGCGGCCAGCATGCCCAGCCCGAGCAGGTCGAACTTCACCAGTCCCATCCAGGCGGCGTCGTCCTTGTCCCACTGAATCACGGTGCGCTTCTCCATCCGGGCGTGCTCGATCGGCACCACCTCGCCCACCGGACGCTCGGTGAGCACCATGCCGCCGGAGTGGATGCCCAGGTGCCGCGGCGCTTTCAACAGCTGGATGGCCAGGTCGGCGACCGGGGCCGGTATCCCTTCACCGCTCCCTGAGCTTGTCGAAGGGTCCTCGGCAGCCAGCGACGAGCCCCACCGCTCCACCTGCTTGGCGAACGCGTCTCCCTGGCCGGGGCTGTAGCCCAACGCCCTGGCGATGTCGCGGACGGCGTTCTTCGGCCGGTACTGGATGACGTTGCAGACCTGCGCGGCCCGCTCGCGTCCGTAGCGATCGAACACCCACTGGATGATCTCCTCGCGCCGGTCGGAGTCGAAGTCCACGTCGATGTCGGGCTCCTCCTCGCGCAGGGCCGACAGGAACCGCTCGAACGGCAGGTCGTAGCGGATCGAGTCCACCGCGGTGATGCCCAGCAGGTAGCAGACCGCCGAACTGGCGGCGGAGCCGCGTCCCTGGCACAGGATGCCGCGACGGCGGGCCTCTGCCACGATGTCGTACACGATCAGGAAGTAGCCGGGGAAGTCCTTGGTCGCGATCACCGCCAGTTCGCGCTCGATCCGTTCGATGGTCGCAGCGGGCGGGTTGTCCCCATAGCGTCCCGGCACCGCCTTCCAGACGAGCTCCCGCAGGTAGCTCATCGGGGTATGGCCCGCCGGCACCTCCTGCTTGGGCAGGGCCGGCTTCACCCGGCGCAGCGGGAACGCCAGCTCGTCGGCCAGCGGGACGGTGCGGGCGACCGCTCCGGGATAGCGGGCAAACCGGGCGGTCATCTCCGCGCCCGAGCGCAGGAAGGCCGTACCCGCCGCGGGCAGCCAGCCGTCCAGAGCGTCCATGCTGCGATTGGCGCGGACGGCGGCCACCGCCTGCGCGAGCGGGTGCCGGGCCGGGGTGGCGTAGTGGACGTTTCCGGTGGCGATCGTGGGCAGGTGCCGTTCGGCGGCCAGGGCGGCGAGTGCATCGTTGTGGGTGGAATCCAGCGGGTTCCCGTGATCGGTGAGCTCCACGAACACTCGCTCGGGCCCGAACAGGCGGACGAGGTCGTCCAGCTCGCGCCCGGCGGCGTGCACGCCCTGGCCGACCAGCGCCTGGCGCACCGCGCCCTTTCGGCAGCCGGTCAGCACCACCCAGTGGCCATCAGCCTGCTGAGCGAGGTCCTCCAGGTCGTACCAGGGACGTCCTTTCTCCCCGCCGAGCAACTGGGCGTGTGTGATCGCCCCGGCCAGCCGGTGATAACCCTCCTCGCCCGCGGCCAGCACGAGCAGGTGCGAGCCGGTCGGATCGGGCTGGCCGGTCTGCGGAGCCGGAAGCTCGAGGGAGAGCTCCGCGCCGAACACCGTCTTCACCTGTCGCGTCTCCGCGGCTTCGGCGAACCTCACGATGCCGTAGAGGCCGTCGTGGTCGGTGATCGCCAGGGCGTGCAGGCCCAGCCGTTCGGCCTCCTCTGCCAGTTCGGTCGGCCCGGACGCGCCGTCCAGGAACGAGAAGGACGAGTGCGCGTGCAGCTCGGCGTAGGGCACGGCGTCGGCCGGACGCTCGATCGGCGTCGGCACATAGTGCCCTCGCCGGTGGGAGGTCGGGACGTCCCGCGCGGGCACCTGGTTGAGCCGGTCGGGATTGCTCAGCGTGCGTTCGAGCGTCCGCCACGTCATCGGCGGATTGTTGAAGCCCATCAGTCGTACCGTCCTTCTGCCCACCAGCGGCCGCCCTGGAGTACCAGCAGCCAGGCTGTCCCCGCGCCGTCGATCACCTGGAACCGACAGGCCCTCCGGTGCCGGGCGGGATCCCAGGTGCGCTCGTCGATCGGCCACGGACCGGCCCAGCCGATCACCGTCCTCCGGCCGTCGCCGACGCGCAGCTGCGTGGGCACGTCGCGCAGCTGGTCGCGGTCGTCCAGTACCACCGGATGACCATCCCTGGTCAGCAGTTGCACAGGCTTCGGTTCGGTGAACACCGCGGACGGCAGCGGGTCGGGCAGGCTCCCCGGCCAGGGCCCTCCGGCTGGTTGAGCCTGTCGAAACCCCATCGCCCCAGGCTCATTCGTGTTCCCCGGACCACCCGCTGTCGCCCCGGAACCCCCCACTGCCATCCCGGACTCGATCCGGGACCCCGAGTCCGTCGCCGGAGCCCGGTCCCCCCACGGCACCAGCACCTGGCGCTCGGCAAGCCAGCGTCCGCCACCGATCCGCGGGGTGAGCACGCCATCGTGGCCCAGCATCCCCTGCACCCGGGACAGCACGTGGTGCACCCGTTCGTCCGTACCCGAGCCGAACAGGCCCGGCACGTGGTTGGCGAGCGCGTCCACCACCACCGGCTCCAGCCGCAGGCTGGTCACGGCGCTGCCGAGCTGGTCACCGGCCGCGGCCTGCAGCTGCCAGCGGACGCGGTCGACCACAGCCGGGGCGTCGAAGACCCCGGGGGTGCACCAGGTACGGGCGACCAGTTCGTCCAGCTCTCCGGTCAGCTCGATCCGCAGTTCGGTGCAGGCCAGACCGGCCGCGGACAACCCCGCGATGAATCCATCCACCGTCGCCCGTGCGGTGAACGCGACCTGGTCGACCAGGGTCAGCGGGGGCTCGAACCAGATCTCCCTGACCAGTTCGGGCGGCGGGACGCGCGGCTGCACCTCGCGTGGATCCCGGCCGGAAGCCAGCACGTGCAGCCGCTGGCCGTGCAGCCCGAACCGGTCCCGGACAGCAGCCTCGCCCAGCGCGGCGAAGTCGCCGAGAGTGTGCACCCCCAGCCGGGGCAGCAGCGCGGCCAGCGTCTCATCGCCGAGCCGGGTAACCGGCAGTGGGGCGAGGAAGGCGGTCGCACCGCCGGACGCAACGATCCGCACCGGGTCGCCGGCGTAGGCGGCCTGCAGGGCGGTGAACAGGCCGTCGGCGATGCCGGCGCGGCCCGTGGTGATGCCCAGGTCGGACACGGCCTCCAGCAGCACCTCCGCGGCCTCCGCCTCGCTGCCCACGTAGCCGGCCAGGCCGCGGGGACGCAGCGCGCACACTCCCGGCCGGACCACCTGCACCCCGGGCGCGAGTTGCTCCACACACTCGACGACGGCGGCGAACTCGCGGGCGTCCCTGGCCTCGTCCGCGGACAGCACGACCAGCGTCGAGCACCGCGAATGCGCCTCCCGCCGACGCTGTCCGGTCACCACCCCCTCCGCGGACGCCTCCGGCGAACACGCCACCACCCGGTTCGCCGCCACCACCGCGATCGGCCGGCTCGCGTCCGTCCCCTCGGACAGCGCCCACGCCGTCACCGCCCAGCCGGGGAACCAGAGCACCAGGCAGCGCTCTGGTTCCACAGCTGGTCGGGACCCGGTCCCTGAGGAGCGAGTTCCTGAGCTTGCGAAGGAACTCGCATCACGAAGGGCTGCCGCGCCCGGCCCACCAGCCCTTCGTGACGCGGGTGATTTCCTCGCGAGCTCCTCAGGGGCCGTTCTGGTGACAGTCATCACCCCACCGCCTGCAGGGCGACCGGCTGCTCCACCGGAACCGGGACGCCGACCAACTCCGGCCTTCCGTCCGCATTGGGCAGCAGGAGCCGGGCGCTCCCGGCGACCGGGACCCGCCGGGAGCTGACCGTCACCGTCACCTCGCGCCCGGTGAGGTAGCCGTGCCCATCACCCACACCCGACCACCGGGGCTCACCCAGCACCAGCTGCGCCTCCGCTCGCGGCCAGGGCCCGTGCACCAGCAGGACGGAACCCCGGTCCCGCAGCCGGGACACCAGCCGCGCCGCGTCCGCCTCACGCACCTGACCCGACGGACGGACGGCCACCACGGGCAGTGCCTCGGCCAGGGCAGCCGTGACCGCCAACCACTGGTCGGCAGGGTCGGGGACGAGCGCCAGCCGGTCCAGCACCACCCCGGCGTGCCCGGCCGCCTCTGCCCCGAACTCGGGCATACCCACCACTCCGCACCAGTGGCCCGCCCTGGACGGCTCGGCCAACAGGGCCAGCAGCAGCGCCCCCGAGGCGCTCAGGGAGTACGCGGCGCCGGGCTTCAGCCCACCGTCCAGCAGCCCGGCAAGCTCTGGCAGCACCGGGAAGGGAGACGGCCGCACACGCGCCTCCCGCGAGGCGACCTGCGCGCGCAGCCGCGCGAGCAGTTCCTCCCTCGGGATGTCGGTTGCCAGCTCCACTCATCGATGATCGAACATCTGTTCGATTTGGTCAAGAAGGAGCTGCGTCCTCTTCCGAGTTCGACCTCGTCGAGCGTTGAGCGATTTGCGCAGTAGCCGCGCCTGACGTGCCGATTCCGGCTCGATCGGACCATCTACTGTGCAGATCGATCCGGCCGCTGGTCGTCCCCCGCCACCTAACCCGCCCGGACGCCCGGGGCCACATCGCGCACGGCCCGGATCCGGTTCCTGAGCTCGACCGCCCAGTCGGCCTGTGCCGTGCGTCCGCGGACGGCGCTGATCACGTTCAGTGACTCGCTGTCAGAGCGGTAGCGGATGGTCGTGCGCCGCGCCTCGTACGGGTCGAAACCGGCACCGGCCAGCGCGGCGGCGAGTTCGGGCTCGTCCGGGTACACCCCGGCGTCCAGCCACTGCCGGATCTCCCGCGCCGACAGGCCGGTCGCTCGCCACTCCTCAGCTGTCGAACGAACGTACGCCAGCGTCGCACCCTCGGCGAAGAACACGCGCTCGTACGCGTCCAGCGACTCCCAGATCGCGAGCGGCCCGGATGTCGCAGGCGCTGGCCGATCCTCGCGTCGCCCGGCTCCGCCAGTCGACGGCTCTGGTGCCGGAGCAGGCAGATACCCCTCCAGCAATTTCCTCAACAGGTATTCCTGTTCGGCGTCCACGCCGATCCCCCCGATTCAGGGCCATCCCCCCGAATGGCCACCGCCTGCAATTGTGGCAAATCGGACGCGGACGTGGCGAAGACGCGCCGATACTTCTCAGCCCTCGGTCGATCTGCCCGAACCGCTCGTCGAGCCCGTCGAGACGCCGGGTTCAGCCCTCGGGCATCATGTGCGGGTAGTCGATCGCGGTCGGAGGCAGCAGGTTCTCCTTGATCGAGCGCGGGCTCACCCAACGCATCAGGTTCCACAGCGACCCGGCCTTGTCGTTGGTGCCGGACGCCCGGCTGCCGCCGAACGGCTGCTGCCCCACGACCGCACCGGTCGGCTTGTCGTTCACATAGAAGTTCCCGGCCGCGTGCCGTAGCGTCCGGCTCGCCGCCTGCACCGCGTCCCGGTCGGTGGCGAACACCGCGCCGGTCAGAGCGTAGGACGACGTCTCATCGATCAGCTGAAGTACTTCATCGTACTTCGCGTCTTCGTACACGAAGATGCCGAGGATCGGCCCGAAGTACTCGGTGGTGAAGATGTCCTGGCGTGGGTTGTCCGACCGGATCAGCGTCGGCCGGACGTACCAGCCCTCGCTGCGGTCATACGTCCCGCCCGCGACCACCTCGGCGTCCGCCGAGGACCGCGCCCGCTCGATCGCGCCAGAGAGCTTGTCGAACGCACGCTCGTCGATCACCGCGGAGGTGAAGTTCGAGAAGTCACGGACGTCGCCGACCGCGAGGCCCTCGACCGCCGCGACCAGTTCATCGCGAATCAGATCCCACAGGCTCTTCGGCAGGTAGCACCGGGACGCCGCCGAGCACTTCTGCCCCGAGTACTCGAACGCCCCACGGACCAGCGCGGCGACCACGGCGGCCGGGTCTGCGGAGGGATGCGCGATCACGAAATCCTTGCCGCCGGTCTCCCCCACCAGCCGCGGGTACGCGTGGTAACCGGAGATGTGCGCGCCGACTTCGCTCCACAGTCCCTGGAACACCCGGGTGGAGCCGGTGAAGTGGATGCCGGCGAGGCCCGGGTCGCTGAGCGCAACACTGGACACCTCGGCCCCGTGCCCGGGCAGCATGTTGATCACGCCGGACGGCAGCCCCGCCTCGGTGAGCAGGTCCATCCAGAAGTGCGCAGAGTAACTCTGGGTGAGCGCCGGCTTCCAGATCACCGTGTTGCCCATCAGCGCGGGCGCGGTGGGAAGGTTGCCGGCGATCGAGGTGAAGTTGAACGGCGTGATCGCGTAGACGAAGCCGTCCAGCGGCCGGTAGTCGAGCCGGTTCCACGTCGCGGGCGCCGAGATCGGCTGGTTGGCGTACAGCTCGCGGGCGAACGCCACGTTGAACCGCAGGAAGTCGATCAGCTCGCACGCCGAGTCGATCTCCGCCTGCTGGGGGGTCTTGCCCTGGCCGAGCATCGTGCTGGCGTTGAGCAGATCGCGGTGGGGCCCAGCCAGCAGTTCGGCAGCCCGCAGGAACACCGCCGCGCGCTCGTCGAACGGGGTCGCCGCCCAGGCTGCCCTGGCCTGTTGGGCGGCGTCGATCGCCGCGGCCGCGTCGGAGGCCGACGTCTGCCGCACCCGGGCCAGCAGCGTGGAGTGGTCGGACGGCATCCGCACCTCGTGCACACCGGCCTCGGCGGACGGCTTCCAGCCCGCGCCGATCACGGGCAGGATGTCCACCGGCTCCTCGGCCAGGAAGTCCAGGGTCCGTTTCAGGCTCCCCCGCTCGGGAGTGCCGGGGGCGTAGCTACGGACCGGTTCGTTGACCGGAAGGGGTACCTGGGTGATCGCGTCCACGCCCCGACTCTATCGCCGCTGCGAGGCCTCTTTCGGTCGCCTCCGAGCCACGTCGGGGACGGTTCTCCCGGTTCAGGGGGACGGTTCTCCCGGTTCGGGGGGACGGTTCTCCCGGTTCACGGTGAACGAGGAGAACCGTCCCCGTTGTTCAGCTGGCGGCAGCCTCCTGGCGGCGCTTCTTCGCGGCCTCGACGGACGCCCGCAACGCGGCGACCAGGTCGACGACCTGAGCCTCCTGTGGCGCCTCCTCCTCCGACGCCGGCAGCTCCACACCCTCCAACTTGGCCTCGATGACCTTCTCCAGCGCCTCGCGGTAGTTGTCGGTGAACACGGACGGATCGAACTCGCCGGAGAGTTGCTCGATGAACATCCTGGCCATGCCGATCTCGGCGTCGCTGACCTTCACGTCCTCGCCCGGCGCGGCGAAGGAACCGTCCCGCAGCTCGTCCGGCCACAGCATGGTGTGCATCCGCAGCACCTCACCGACCGGACGGATCAGCGCCAGCGTCTCCCGCGAGCGCAGCGCCACCTTCACCACGGCGGCCTTCCCGGTTTCCGCGAGCGCCTCGCGCAGCAGCACGTACGGCTTGGTGCCGACCTTCTCTGCCTCCAGGAAGTAGGTGCGCGCGAAGTAGGTGGGGTCGATCTCCTCGACGTCCACGAACTGCACGACGTCGACGGTCTTGCCGTCCGCGGCGGGCAGGTCGGCGAAGTCCTCGGGTTCCAGGATCGCCATCCGGCCGTCGGCGGCCTCGTAGCCCTTCACGATCTCGTCGTAGGGCACCTCTTGGCCGCACACCTCGCAGACCCGCTTGTACCGGATCCGGCCCTGGTCGGCACGGTGCACCTGCCGGAAGCTGATGTCCTTCTCCTCGGTGGCCCCATACACCTTGATCGGGATCGTGACGAGCCCGAAGGACACCGCGCCCTTCCAGATCGACCTCGGCATCGCGCCCTCCTCCGCTCCGCATCCCCGCCAGACGGGGTCAATTACCTGCTCAACCCGTACCCAGTTCCTGCCATTCCCCCGCGCCGTGCCAGAGCAGGTCCGCCTGCTCCAGGAGCGCGGTCACCGCGGCCTGCTCCCACGCCTGGGCCAGTGGCAAACCCTCCGCCGCTGCTGCCGCCGCGGCGAGCCCCGGTGCGTTCGGCTCGTCGGTGAACAGGCTCTGCACGGACGCCCACGGCAACGCGCTCACGACCACTTCGCCGAAGTCGGGATCACCGTCCGGATCGGGGCGGCACACGCCCTCGGCCACCGCGACCAGCCGGCGTCCGGACGCGGCGAGGGACGCGATCGATGCCACCAGCAGCGCGATGTGCTCGGCCTCCTCGGTGTCGGCCGGTTCGAAGGCCGCGGTCAGGCCTGCGGTGACGGCGACCACCCGTCGCGGGCTCGGAAGCGTCCCGTCCGCCGCCCAACCGGCGAGCTCGGCGTCCGTGACCGGGACGAACAGCAGCGTCATCAGGCCTCCGCCCGCAGGGCGCCGAGCTCGTCGCCGATGTCCCGCGCCCAGCGGCGCAGCGGTGCCACGGCGGTCGCGCTGAGCGTGACGCGACCGCGATAGCTGGTGATCGAGACGTTCACCTGCTCGTCGTCGGTGGTGGCGGTGAGCGCGTGCACCTCGCGCAGTTTCGCGCGTCCGAGGTAGCGGTCGTCGGCCGGCCCGGGCACGTTGCTGACCACGACGGTGTGCGGACGTCCGGCAGCGACCGTCCCCGCGGCGACGGCGTGCAGGGTAGGCGGGGCGAAACCGGCGAGTTCGCTCAGGTCGCGGGCCGGCACGCTGAGTCCGGTGTCGGTTCGCGCCCTGGTGAGGGTCGCGATCACCCGCAGCCGGTCGCCGGGGGACGTCGCGGTCACCGGAAGGCCGAGCCACGACGGGGCGATCCGGCAGCCGATCGCACTCTCCAGGACGGCCGGCTCACGCACGGCGAGCGGCACCAGCGCGATCGGATCGGCGAGCGGACGCTGGTGGTCGACCAGCCAGCCCCGGACGCCCGCCGTGGCCAGGGCCAGCAGGATGTCGTGTGTGGTGCAGCCGAAGGCCCCCCGGACGTCGGCCAGCACGTCCAGATCCACCTCGACCCCGGCCACGTACTGGGGGCGCGGCGCGGCGGCGAGCGTCCGGACGGCGTTCTCGACCATGCCGAGCAGGCCGGTGGCGGCACCCGAGACGGCCTTCAGCGGATCGCTGATCCCGCCGATCAGGTCGGCGAGTCCGGGCGGCTGGACGTCCGAGGGCTGCCAGTCGTCCATCGTCGCGTCGACCGGGGCCGGATCCGCGTCGAACAGTTCCTGCAGCAGATGCACGTTGTCGTAGCCGTCCACGAGCGCAGGGTGCGCGCGGACGACGAGGGCCTGCGTCCCCGGGCCGAGGCCACGGACGAGCGTCGCCTCCCAGAGCGGGTGGCCGCGGTCGAGCGGACTGCCGAGCTTCGCCGACAGCCACTCCTCGAGGCGCTGACCGGACGCGAGTTCGTCCTCGCGGACGTGTCCGCCGATGCTGAAGTTGGGGTCGTCCACCCAGCCAGGCACCGGCCAGCCGCTGACGAGCCGGCGGAACCGGGGCGAGTACTCGATACGATCCGCGACCCGGTCGATCAGTTCATGCCTGGTCAGCGGACCCGACAGCACGGCGACGACCGCCTGCTGCCACGGCTGCGACGCCTGGTCCCGGGCCAGCAGCGCCGCCTCGGTCACGCTCACCGGGTCACTCACGCGTCCACCCTACTTGCCGCCACCCCGCGGCTGGTCGAGCACCCCCGCGGCTGGTCGAGCACCCCCGCGGCTGGTCGAGCCTGTCGAGACCTGGTGTGCAGCTCGACAGGCCCGACGACCGCCTGTGGAAATCTGAACGGAGAAGGAACCGCCCCGTCCCCTTTCCGTTCGGCTACTCGACCAGGTACGGCGGCGGCTGCAGCTGCAGGTCTTGCCAGACGAACCTCGGGAAGCGGCCGAGCCAGCCACGCAGCACCTGCTCGCACTCGTCGACGATCAGCAGGTCGTGCTGCTCGACCTCGAAGACCGCGATCCCACCGGCGACGGTCCAGCCCCGCGGACGGGTGGCGAGCAGCCACTCCATCATCCGCGGATGGGTCACGTCGGAGGCGAACTTGGGATCGTCCGCACGCACCTTGAAGGCGCTGTTGAAGTCGGTGCTCTCGAACTGCACCTTGCGACCCAGCCGGCGTCCGTTGACGGAGATGCCCGGCAGGTCGAACGGCAGCGTGAAGCCGCAGACGGCCTCGGAATGATTGTCGGTGACGGTGCGGGTGTGGGTGTGGCCCTCACTGTCGGTCTCGGTCACGACGCGGTCGGTCTTCCAGTGGTGGGTGAAGGCGTCCAGGCGTATGCCGTCCCTCAGGCCGCGAAGCAGGTCCTCGGTGCGGTGGGCGTAGCCGCCGGTGCTGACCGGGTAGTGGTCGAGGACGCTGTCGTCGGTGCCGACGTAGCTCCAGTCGGGGTGGCCGTAGAAGACGTCGCCCCTGGACGGCGTGACCTGGCGTCCGCTGAGAGCGGAGTCACCGGCGAGCGCCTGAGCCACCGGATCGAGGGCGCTGAGGAAGGCGACCAGTCGTTCGGGATCCTTGGGCGCGCCCGACGCGACCAGCTGGTCGTTCTCGATGCCGAGGTCGGCTGAGCCGGTGGCCTGTGCGAACTGGCGGACGGCCGGCCCGGCGCCGCCGAGCAGGTCGCTGGCCAGGCCGGCGTCAGCGGTGATCGCGCGGACGCCCTGGTCCTCGGCCTGGACGAGTTGACGTCCCCCACAGTCGATGCCGACCCGCGAGTGCTCGTCGTCGCAGAGGAAGGCGTCCGGCAGTGCGAACGGGAGCTCGATGACGGCGAGGCGGCCGGAGTACTTCGGGCCCTCGCCGGTGTAGTCGTACTCGAAGACCCGGAACGGGAAACCCGCTGCGGTCGTGCCACTGACCAGCTCGTCGACCGAGCGGTCCAGGCCCATCGCGAAGGGCGGCGCGTGCAGGTCGGACACGTCGTCGAGGGTGGGACTCGAGTTGTGCGACCACCCCAGTGCACGCACCTGGTTCAGGTAGTGCCGCCGCCGCAACCACAGGACGACACCGACCACGACGGCGATGGCCAGAACCACCACCACCCACATCCACGCACTGTGCATCGTTCCCCTTCCGTGTGCTCAGGCTACTGAGCGGGAGCGCTCGCCGCTGGTCGCGGGCGATAAGGCCCGAGCGGCCGTTCTCATGGATCGAAGGACGTGAGTTATCCACAGATTCCGTCACACCATCTTGCGGGATGACGACCGGGCATGCGCAGATTGGCGTCCTCACCCCAGGAGGAAACGATGGATCCCGCTTTCGCCCGATGCCGCCCGGCGCCCGCGTCCCGTCCGCCCGCGCTGCCGTTGCTGGAGCCCGTCCGGCTCGAGGCGCCGGAGCAGCCCGTCCTGCCGTGGACCGTGGTCCCGGAGGTGGTCGCCGGCGACTCGCCGCCCGACCCCGAGTTGCGCCAGTTGGCGACCTCGCTGATGTCGGCCCTGGTCGAGGTGCTCTCCGGGCAGCGGTCGCCGCTCCAACTGGAACTCTGGGTCGAGCCCGACCTGCTGAGCCTGCTGGAGCACCTCCGGCGGGCGCACCAGGGCGAGGGCCTCAAACTGCGCTCGGTGCGGGTCCAGGCGCCGCACGACCAGGCGCTCGAGGTCTCCGCCCACCTGCAACAGGGGATGGCCTCCCGAGCAGCGGCGCTGCGGATCAGCCTGCGCCGCGGCCGTTGGGTGGCCACGCACCTGGTGCTCTCCCTACGGCCCGGCGTCGTGCACCGTGCCGGGTGGGTCAACCCTCTGGCGAGCTGAGCGTGATTCGTCCCTCGTCCCCGAGCCATAGTCCGGTCAACTGCTCACGGGAGGCGGAGTAGGGCGGTGCCAGCGTCAGGACGCGACCCGGCACGCCCTCTTCACTGATCCCCTCCGCGACCACCACCAGCGTGTCCGCCGCCTCACCGCCCGCGCGCAGAGCGGACACACCCGCACCGACCAGGGCCATCGCCTGAGGCTTCGAGGTGCTCGCGGTCGGCGCGAGCTGGGCGGCCGGGCACCCTCCGGCCAGGGGAACGACCCACACCGCACCGGCCTGGTCGACCTCACCGGCAGGCCGGGTCGGCGCACCCACCAACACCCCCGGCACCCCGGGACAAGGGCGCGCCATCGCTACCGTCGCCCCGAACCGGTCCTCGGCCGTCTGCTCGCCCGGGACGCCCGGATCGTCCACCGAGATCGCCGGCAGTGGCGCGAGTCCGTCCGCTGTGATCCGGAACGGCTGGACGCTGCCGGTGTGGACCGACTCGCCGCTCTCCAGCGGCACGCCCACGGCCACGTAACCGTCCCCGGCGGCCACCGCCAGCCCGAACCGGTCCCCGGCCTCGGCAGTCCCGGGTACGCCCGGGGAGTCCTGCGTCCACGTCGTGCCGTGCAGTTGCCCGCCGTCACCGAAGGTCAGCGCCACGATCGCGCCTGCGGCCCGCGCCTTCCCGACGTCCTTTCCCGGCGCCGACGACCAGCAACGACCCGGACGCGGCCAGCGTCGTGCCGAACGCGTCGCCGGCCGATCCCGGACCAGGCACGCCCCCTGAGCCCTGCGCGAGCCGGGTTGGGTCACCGGAGGGCAGACCGTCGACGCCCAGCGGGTAGAGCAGGACCGCGCCGCCGTCCCCGTCCACGTCGGTGGCTCCCGCCGCCAGGACGAGCGTGGGTGCGGTCACCAACGCCAGGGCTCCGCCGCCCGCGAGCCCGGTCGCGGCGACCCGCGTCGCCTTCCCCGGCTGCAACCCGGAGGCCGAGCCGAACACGAAGAACAGCCCGGGCGGCTGGCCGAACGACTCGTCGGCGTCCGACACCACCAGGTCCGTGTACCCGTCGGTGTTGAGATCTCGCGCGAGCAGCGCCCGGCCGAACCCGTAGGAGCTGGCGCCGTCCACGTCCGCTCTGGTGAAGTCCTGGCTGCGGCCGCTGCCGTAGACCACGCTCACCCGCGGTGTCGTCGCACCGACGCCCACCACAAGGTCGGCCCGTCCGTCACCGTCGAAGTCAGGGCTGGCCGCGCTCGCGGTCGGCGACGGCGTCCCCGGAAGAGAGGCGGACGCGGAAGGGGCGACTGCGGCACAACCGCTGATCAGCGCCACAGCGGACGCCACGGCGATCGCCCGACCGAACGAACGCATCATCTCCGGCTCCCTTGCCCGATGCACCCGACCATAGCGGCAGCGGGCGACGCCGCGGGAGCATCCGCGCGACCGGACGGCCCTGCGGAACCGTCCCCGCCGACTCGAGACGGTGATGCTATTCCGGGGCCCGTTGCGTCCAACCAGCAGGTACACGCGTCGTGGAACCATCCAGACCCGAAATCGCGTCACCACGGCGGCCTGCAGGGTGGACCGAGTAGGGAATGACGAACTCCCTCCCACGTCATCCCGGCAAAAGCCGGAATCCCGATACAGACCTGACGACTCTCACGAGATCCCGGCTCAAGCCCGGGACGAGACCGATCTGGAGGCAGGCGCTACAGACTCAGGCGTTGCGTCCGTGGCACATCTTGAACTTCTTGCCCGAACCGCACGGGCACGGCGCGTTGCGGCCGACGCCCGCGTACGGGTCGGCGGTGGCCGTGCTCGTCGCTGCCTTGGCAGCCTCGCCCGACTCGCTGGGAGCCGAGTAGGCCATCGGACGCGGCGCCCTCGGCTGCAGGCCCTTCGCCTTCAGCGCCGGTCGCTTGGTCAGCTCCGGCTCGGCCGGCAACGGCAGGTGGTGCTGCTCGAAAGCCTCCTGGCCGAGGTCGGGGATGTCGTCGTCCGGTCCGGACGCAAGCAGGTCGCCCGCGGTCACCGGCCGGCCGTCCGAGCCGGGCACCAGACCCACCTGCGGGGCGGCGGGCTCGACCCGCACCTCCAGGTTGAACAGGTAGCCGACGACCTCCTCCATGAAGGCCTCCATCATGGAGTTGAACATGTCGCCGCCCTCCCGCTGGTACTCCACCAGCGGGTCGCGCTGCGCCATCGCCCGAAGCCCGATGCCCTCGCGCAGGTAGTCCATCTCGTACAAGTGCTCGCGCCACTTCCGGTCCAGCACGGTGAGCAGCACCTGCCGCTCGAACTCGCGCATGGTCTCCTCGCCGAGCGCCTCCGTGCGGGCGTCGTACGCCTTCTGGGCATCGGCCTGGAAGTCGGTGACCAACTCCTCGACGGTCAGGTCGTTGCGTCCCTCGTAGTCGGCGATGTCGAGGCTGACCGGGTAGAGCGTGCGCAGCTGCGTCCACAGTGCGTCCAGGTCCCAGTCCTCGATGAAGCCCTCGGTCAGCCCACGGACGTACTGCTCCACGACGGTGTTCACGGTGCCGCGCAGCTGCTCCTCGACGTCCGCGCCCTCCAGCACCCGCCGCCGGTCGCCGTAGATGGCGTGGCGCTGCCGGTTCATCACGTCGTCGTACTTCAGGACGTTCTTGCGCATCTCGAAGTTCATCGCCTC
Source organism: Propionicimonas sp. (assembly GCA_036770475.1). Classification (GTDB taxonomy): domain Bacteria; phylum Actinomycetota; class Actinomycetes; order Propionibacteriales; family Propionibacteriaceae; genus Propionicimonas. The sequence goes on from DAIPJC010000010.1 coordinate 40,509, forward strand.
GACCTGCTCCTGCGCCTGCTGCACCGACTTGCTGACCCGGTTGTTCTCGATCGGCATGTCGTCGGGCACCTTCAGGGTCTGCAGCACCCAGTCGATGATGTCGGACTTGAACAGCCGCATCAGGTCGTCGCCCAGGGACAGGTAGAACCGGCTCTCGCCCGGGTCGCCCTGGCGGCCGGACCGGCCGCGCAGCTGGTTGTCGATGCGGCGGGACTCGTGCCGCTCGGAGCCGAGCACGTACAAGCCGCCCAGCTCCACGACCTCGTCGTGCTCGTCGGCCACCTGCTGCTCGATCGCCTTCAGCGTCTCCGGCCAGGCTGCCTCGTACTCCTCGGCGTTCTCGATCGGATCGAGCCCGCGCTCTTCCAGCTTCGCCGCCGCAAGGAACTCCGGGTTACCGCCGAGAATGATGTCGGTGCCGCGGCCGGCCATGTTGGTCGCAACGGTGACCGCACCCTTGCGTCCAGCCAGCGCGACGATGGATGCCTCACGCGCGTGGTTCTTCGCGTTCAGCACCTCGTGCCTGACGCCCGCCTGCTTGAGCAGCCGGCTCAGCACCTCCGACTTGGCCACGCTCGCCGTGCCGACCAGGATCGGCTGGCCCTGTGTGTGCCGTTCGGCGATGTCCTCCACGACGGCGGCGAACTTGGCCGCCTCGGTGCGGTAGATCAGGTCGGACTGGTCGGCCCGGATCATCGGCTTGTTCGTGTCGATCGGCAGCACGCCCAGGCCGTAGATCTTCTGGAACTCCGACTCCTCGGTCTTTGCCGTGCCGGTCATGCCAGCGAGCTTGTCGTACATCCGGAAGTAGTTCTGGAGGGTGATCGTGGCGAGCGTCTGGTACTCGTCCTTGATCTCGACGCCCTCCTTGGCCTCCAGCGCCTGGTGCAGGCCCTCGTTGTAGCGGCGCCCGATCAGGGTGCGGCCGGTGTGCTCGTCGACGATGAGCACCTCGCCGTCCATGATCACGTAGTCCTTGTCGCGCTTGAACAGCTCCTTGGCCTTGATCGCGTTGTTCAGGTAGGAGATCAGCGGCGTGTTCGCGGACTCGTAGAGGTTCTCGATGCCGAGCCGGTCCTCCACCGCGGTGATGCCGGGCTCCAGCACAGCGACGGTCCGCTTCTTCTCGTCCACCTCGTAGTGGATGTCCTTCTTGAGGCTGCGGACGAGCTTGGCGAACTCGGGGTACCAGGAGGAGTTGTCCTCGGACGGCCCGGAGATGATCAGCGGAGTGCGGGCCTCGTCGACCAGAATCGAGTCGACCTCGTCGACGATCGCGTAGTAGTGGCCACGCTGCACGCAGTCGTCGATGCTCAGCGCCATGTTGTCGCGCAGGTAGTCGAAGCCGAACTCGTTGTTGGTGCCGTAGGTGATGTCGCAGGCGTAGGCCTCGCGCCGCTCGGCCGGGGTCATGCTGGAGAGGATCGCGCCCACCTTGAGGCCCAGGAAGTGGTGGATCCGGCCCATCTGCTCGGACTGGAACTGGGCCAGGTAGTCGTTCACGGTGACGACGTGGACGCCCTTGCCGGTGAGCGCGTTCAGGTAGGACGCCAGCACGGCGACGAGGGTCTTGCCCTCACCGGTCTTCATCTCGGCGATGTTGCACCAGTGCAGGGCGGCCGCGCCCTGGATCTGGACGTCGAAGTGCCGCTTTCCGAGCACCCGCCGGCTCGCCTCACGGACGGTGGCGAACGCCTCGGGCATCAGCGCGTCGAGCGATTCCCCTTCGGCGTAGCGCTTCTTGAACTCGTCGGTCTGGGCCTGCAACTCCGCATCCGACATGGCCTCGAAGTCGGGCTCGATCGAATTCACCTGGTCCGAGACGACCTTCAGCTTCTTCAGCTGGCGGCCCTCGCCCATGTGCAGCATCTTGTCCAGTAGACCCACGGTTTCGCTTCCTGATCGCGCAGCAGGCTGACCGCGCAGAAAGCGCGGTATCTCGAACATCCTAGGCGGTCTGTGGAGAACCGCCTCAATCCGGCTCGGTCTCCCCCAGCTCGGCGATGTGGGTGGGGTCGAGCACGCGCTTCAGGAAGACCTGCGTCCGTTCCTCCCTCGGCGCGGTGATCAACTCCGCCGACGGGCCCTCCTCGACGATGACGCCGTCGTCCATGAAGATCGTGCGGTCGGAGACGTCGCGGGCGAACAGCATCTCGTGCGTCACCACGATCATGGTCATGCCGGCCTCGGCGAGGTTGCGCATGACCGTGAGCACATCGCCGACGAGCTCGGGGTCGAGAGCCGCGGTGGGCTCATCGAACAGCATCACCTTCGGGTCCATCGAGAGGGCACGGGCGATCGCCACCCGCTGCTGCTGGCCGCCGGAGAGCTGGGCCGGGTGGTAGCTCATCCGGTCACCCAGGCCCACCAGTTCGAGATTCCGCTTGGCGATCTCGATCGCCTCGGCCTTCGAGCGCTTGAGCACCTGCCGCTGGGCGATGATGCAGTTGCCGATGGCCGTCATGTTCGGGAACAGGTTGAATGACTGGAACACCATGCCCACGTGCGTGCGCACCTGGTTCAGCTCCACGTCCGGGTCGGTCATGTCGGCACCGAGCAGTGTGACCGAGCCCTTCGTGGGTTTCTCCAGCAGGTTCACGCACCGCAGCAGCGTCGACTTGCCCGAGCCCGACGGGCCGATCACGCAGACCACTTCGCCCTGCTGGACGGTGAGGTCGATGCCCTTGAGCACCTCGTTCTCACCGAAGCTCTTGTGCAGGTCCTTGATCACCACCGGGGGGGCGGTCGACTCGAGGTCCGCAAACAGGTTGCTCATCGCTTGGTGTCCAACCTCTTCTCGAGAAGACCCACCAGATAGGTCAGTGGGAGAGTGACCACCAGGTAGGCGATCGCCACCATGAACAAGGGTGTCGGACTGCCGGTGGTACTCAGCGCGTCCCGGCCGAAGGTGGTCAACTCCTTCTCGAAGACGCCCAGACCGACGATGTAGACCAGTGAGCTGTCCTTCAGCAGCATCACGAACTCGTTGGTCACCGGCGGGATCACGATCCGGAACGCCTGCGGGAGAACCACCCAGAACATGGTCTGTCCCGACCCCATTCCCAACGAACGGGCAGCTTCCAGCTGGCCGCGGGGAACCGCCTGGATTCCGGCCCGGATGATCTCCGCGCCGTAGGCGCCCGTGACCAGCGTGAGGCCCAGGACGGCCGCGCCCACGCGACCGCCCGGGAACTTGAAACCCTCGAATGCGATGGGGATGACGAACGCCGCTCCGAAGATGGTGAGCAAGGCCGGGATTCCCCGGAAGAACTCGATGAAGGCGACCGCGAACCACCCCAGCGGCCCGCCCGCCACCTTGAGTACCGCCAGGGCAACGGCGAGGAGCATGCCGAGGACGAAGCTGAGAAAGGTGATCCACAGGGTGTTCTTCAGCGCGATGGTGATGATCGCCGGCCACATCTGGGCCGCGACCTCGAGATTGAAGAACTGGTGGCCGATGGTCGGCCAGTCGGCTGTGAGCGCGAGGACGACGAGGACCGCCGCTCCGATGGCGTACGAGGTGAACCGCCCCGCGCGCTGCCTGACGGTCGGCCTCAGGTGCCAGACGTTGCTCAAGAGAATCCCCTGGGGGTTCGAGGCCGGGCCGGCCTCAGGTCGGCCCGGCCGAACTGGTCAGCCGAAGTACTTCTTGTACAGCGTGTCGTAGGAGCCGTCGGCCCGCATCGCCTTGAGCTGAGCGTTGACCGCCTCCAGCAGGGCCGGCTTCTTGCCCTTGGCGAAGGCGAAGCCGTACTGCTCGTTGGTGTTGTAGGTCTCCACGATCTTGTAGCTCGGGTCGGCCACCTCGTGGGTGTGGTTCACCGGCTGGTCCTGCAGGATTCCGTCGATCTGCCTGGCCTGGATGGCGGGCCACAGCTCGCCGTCGGAGGGGTAGTCGATGATCTTGGTGCTGGACGGCGCGTTCTTGGTCGCGTAGTTCTTGCCGGTGGTGCCCTTCTGCACGCCGAGGTTCTTGCCGGCCATCCCGGCGAGGTTGGTGATGCCGGAGTCGGTCTTCACCAGGAGCGACTGCAACGAGTCGTAGTACGCATCGGAGAAGTCGAGGTTCTTCTTGCGCTCGTCGGTGATCGTCATGGCTGAAGCGGCCAGATCACACTGGTTCGCAACCAGGACCGTGCCTGACTGCAGCGCGTCGAAGTCCGAGTCGATCACGGTCAGCGTGAGGCCGAGCTTCTTGGCCACGGCGTCCATCACCTCGATGTCGAAGCCGCTGTAGCCGCTCGGGGACGACGAGTCCTCGACCTCGAACGGGGCATACGGGACGTCCGAGCACACGGTGAGCGTGCCGGCGGTGACCAGGTTGAGGTCCGCCGCGGGGCTGGACGCGGCGCCCGTGCCTGGGGTGCCCGCGGGTGCAGCGGGAGTGCTGCTGGTACAGGCGGTGAGGGCCAGGGCAACGGCGGCAACCGATGCCGCCAGGGTGAGAGTCTTCTTGACGAGCATGGCTGGAGCTACTTTCTTCTGTTGCGGTCCTCCGGAGTGTGAACGAGCGCGACGTTACCCACCCCGTGTGAAGGTGCCGTTACAGTACCCGCACCCGGCCCCTCCTGGGCAGAGGTTCCACGTCACGCTTTGCTCACAATGTGAGCGGCCGTCTCAGGCGGCGGTCGAGAGCGCGGACGCTAGCGTCCCTCGATCGGCGACGACCACCTCGGCCAGCCCCAGCCAGTCGGCCATCCGCCGCAGTTCCGCGGACAGCCGCACGGCCGTCTGGGCCTCGGGCGCGCCGTCCTCCAGCCAGGCCGCCTGCACCAGCAGCGCCCCCGCCTTGCGGTCGGCCTTCAGGTCGACCCGGGCTGCGATCGTGTCGTCCATCACGAACAGGTACACGTAGTACCCGTGCACGCGGTCGGCCTTCGGCGTGTACAGCCCGATCCGATAGTGGGTGCCGAACACCTCCAGCAGCCGCTTGCGGTCGAAGACCAGCGTGTCGAACGGCGCCACCAGTCCGTCGACGACGAGCTTTCGCGGACGGGCGGCCGCCGTCCACAGGTATGCCGGGGTCGACCAGCCGCGGACGGTGACCGGCTCCACCTCTCCCGTTCCCACCAGCACCTCCAGCGCGGCGGTCGTTCGCGTGCGGTCGGTGTAGAAGTACTCGGCCAGCCAGGCCGGCGTGAACACCCCGAGGGCCGCCGCGGCACGCCGGGCCAGGACCAGCCGTGCCTCCTCCTCGCTCGGCGCCGGCGTGGCCAGGACGCTCTTCGGAAGCACGCGCTCAGGCAGGTCGTAGCGGCGCTCGAACGCCGGATTGCGGCCTGCGCTGGTGAGCTCGCCGACGTAGAACAGCCACTCACAGGCGTGCTTCACCGCCGACCAGTTCCACCAGCTGCCCGGGGTTCGCTGCTCGTCATGCTCGACCTGGCGCGCCGTGAGTGGGCCGCGCTCCGCAACCTGCGCGTACACCTTTCCCACCAGCCCCGGGTGCTCGGCCAGCAGGCGCTTGCTCCAGCCGTCCGCCTGCTGTCGGTGCCCCTCCGCACGCCAGCGCAGGAATGGCTGCAGCTGCACGTCGATCAGGCACGCGGCGTGGCCCCAGAACTCGTAGACGCGCCGTGGCGCCTGGTTGCCGGCCCGGTCGAGCAGACCGCGGTCGTAGGAGCCGAGCCGGGCGAACAGCGGCACGTAGTGCGCACGGACGCAGACGTTCACCGAGTCGACCTGGAACTGGCCGAGTCTGCTCACCACCTGTTGCACGTGCCGCATCGTGGGCGCACCGGACGGTCGGTGTCCGAACCCCTGCGCGGCGAGCATGATCCGGCGAGCCTGGGCAGCGGTCAGTGGTGCGGTCACGGCGGCAGCGTAGCCAGTCCCTCTGACAGAGCAGCCGACTGCGTGCGGGGACGGCCCGAAACCGCTGGTCGAGCTTGTCGAGGCCTTGCGCGGGCACGACTGGATTTGCGCAGTCGATGTCCGCCAAGGCCCGGCTCGCGACTCAGGCGGTGGCCTCCTCCGCGGTGTCGACGCTGAGGTGGATCACGCCGTAGTCATAGGCGCGACGGCGGTAGACCGCGCTCGGGGCGCCGCTCTCCGCGTCCACGTAGAGGAAGAAGTCGTGGCCGACCAGCTCCATCTCGTCCAGCGCCTGGGCCAGGGTGAGCGGGACGGCGTCGAAGTACTTCTCGCGCACGACCAGCGGGCCGTCGCCCTGGATCTCCAGGCCGGCGATCTTCCGGATCTCCGGACGCACCTCCTCACCGCTGGAGGCGGCGAGCCCGCCGACCTCCTCGCCGACCGACTCGTTGCCGCGCAGTCCTCGGTGGGTCTTGCGTCGGTCGGACGCCCGCCGCAGCTGCGACTTGAGCCGGTCGAGAGCGTGGTCGAAGGCGACCGTCTTGTCGTCAGCGGACGCCTCGGCACGGACCACCGGACCGCGGCTGCGGAGGGTGATCTCGACGCGGGTGGACTGGTCGGGCTGCTTCTTGTAGCCATAGGCAGACACCTGCACCTCTACCCGGATCACCCGGTCCTTCAGCTTCTCTATCGAGGCGATCTTCTCCTCGACCCGCGTCCGGAACTCATCGGGGATCTGGCAGTGCCGGCCAGTCACCAGGACGTCCATGTCTACCTCCTTGGTCGGTGCAGCAAACCGCTCCGGGCTTGCGCAAACGGCAAAGGCACCCGCCCGGCTCCCAGCCCGGAGAGGCTGGTTACTGGCTTTGGTGCCATAGCCCCAACGTAGTCCGGGCGGCAGGAGTTTGCCAGCGCTTCGGGCTGTGTTCTTCCCATGCTCTTCCCCTGAGCGCAACCAGCCTGTAACACGGCCTAACCAGCCCGTAACACTGCATGAATCGGGACGTAACAGCCCTCCTCCACTCTTCTGGTCATGATGTTGGAAATCAGCGCAGGCGACACCGCCTGGGTCCTCACGGCAGCCGCTCTGGTGCTGCTGATGACCCCCGGTCTCGCGTTCTTCTACGGCGGCATGGTCAGGGCCAAGGGTGTCCTGAACATGATGATGATGAGCTTCATCAGCATGGGCACCATCGGTGTGCTCTGGGTCCTGTTCGGCTACAGCATGGCGTTCGGCGACTCCTTCGGCTTCGAGGTCGCGGCCTCGCGGGCCGACGGTCCGACGTTCTTCGGCATCCTCGGCAACCCGCTGCAGTTCGCGGGCCTGCAGGGCCTGATGAACCCGGACGTGGCCGCGGGCACCATCCCGGCGCTCGCCTTCGTCGCCTTCCAGGCCTGCTTCGCGATCATCGCGGTCGCCCTCGTCTCCGGTGCGATCGCCGACCGGGCGTCCTTCGGAGGGTGGACTCTGTTCACCATCCTGTGGGGTGTCCTCGTGTACTTCCCGGTCGCCGGCTGGGTGTTCTCCTTCGATGGCGTGACGGCGGAGCACGGTGGCTGGATCGCCAACTGGCTCGGTGTGCTGGACTTCGCGGGAGGGACGGCGATCCACATCAACGCTGGCATCTCCGCTCTCGCGCTGGCCCTCGTCCTCGGACCGCGGATCGGGTTCGGCACCAAGCCCATGCGGCCGCACAACATGACCCTGGTCATGCTCGGAGCCGGGTTGCTGTGGTTCGGCTGGTTCGGCTTCAACGCCGGCTCGGCCGTGGCGGCCAACACGACCGCCGCCGTGGCCTGGGTGAACACCCTTTCCGCCACCGCCGCCGCCATGTTGGGCTGGCTCGCGGTGGAGAAGCTCCGGGACGGCCACCCGACCTCGCTCGGCGCAGCCTCCGGTGTGGTGGCAGGTCTCGTCGCGATCACCCCGGCTGCCGGATCGGTCAGTCCGCTCGGCGCGATCGCCGTCGGCGTCATCGCCGGGGTGGCCTGCGCCTACGCGGTCGGCATCAAGTACAAGCTCGGCTACGACGACTCGCTCGACGTCGTGGGCGTCCACTTCGTCGGTGGCATGGTCGGCACGCTGCTGATCGGCCTGTTCGCGGATCCGGACAGCCCGGCCGGTGTGGCCGGCCTGTTCTACGGCGGCGGGTTTGACCAGCTCTGGCGACAGGCGGTCGGCGCGATCGTCGTCACTGTCTACGCCTTCGTCGTCAGCTACCTCATCGCACTACTGATCAAGAAGACCATCGGCTGGCGGATCAGCCCGTCCGACGAGCTCAGCGGCATCGACCTCGCCGAGCACTCCGAGGCCGGCTACGACCTCAGCCCGGTGTACTACACGAACAAGGTCCACCGCACCCTCGTCCTCACCAAGGATGATCTGCCCGAGACCGAGAAGACGGGAGCAGCACGGTGAAGTTGGTAACGGCCATCATCCAGCCCGAGGTGCTGGACCAGGTCCAGAAAGCCCTGGTGCGCCACGGCGTCGGCGGCATGACCATCAGTGAGGTGTCCGGCTACGGACGCCAGCGGGGCCACGTCGAGGTCTACCGCGGCGAGGAGTACACCATCGACTTCATCACCAAGGTGCGGCTCGAGGTCCTGGTCGACGACGAGGAGGCCGAGGCTCTCACCGGCGTCATCGTGCAGTCGGCCCGCACCGGTCAGGTCGGGGACGGGAAGGTGTGGATCGTCCCGGTCGACACCGTCGTCCGCGTCCGCACCGGCGAGAGCGGCAGCGGAGCGATCTAGGCGTCGCGGAATGCTGGCTGAGCTTGACGAAGCCCTTCGTCAGCTCAGGGATCATCTGGTTGGACAAGGGGCGCCCGGTCACCGGGCGCCCCTTGTCATGCCCGTCCTCGGGGTGGCGGCCACCGTCGCGGCGACGGCTGGCGCGCGTCCCGCAGCTGTACAGGCGCGAACGGCCTCCCGCAGGGTCGCCCCGGTCGTCACGATGTCGTCCACCACCACCAGCCGACCGGACGGCAGGCTCCGCGCCACCTCGAACGCCCCGGCGAGGTTCGCCAACCGGTCCTGCCGGCCCAGCCCCGACTGGTCGAGCGGACGACGGCGCAGCCGCAGCCCCGAACAACGGGACGCCGGGAGACCCGCCGACCGCAGCCGACGGGCCGCCACGCGAGCCAGGGCGGAAGTGAGGTCCAGGCCGCGCTCCGCGACCTGCGCGGGCGCCGTGGGCACCGGGACCAGGACCACCGTCTCGCCCGATCCGTCCGCAACCGCCCATGCCGCCACGGCGGCCGCCAGACGATCTCCCAGTAGCGGCACGAGGCCGAGACCGTGGCGCTCCTTCGCGGCGAGGAGCAGCCGACGCAGCTCGTCCGCGTAGGCGCCGCCGGCGAACACGGCCGGCAGGCCCTCGGGCAGTCCAGGCACCGCGTAAGGACGCGAGCCGGCCACCCGCCGGGCGCAGTCCCGGCACGGGCCGAGACCGGGACGCCCGCAGCCCGCGCACCGGGCGCCCAGCACCAGGTCGGCCGCGCTCTGCAGCACCTCCCCCGCCCACACACCACCATCCTCGGCAGGACAGCGCGCGACCGGTCAGCCGTCCACAGGCTCAGCCGGAGTACGCCACGGCATCCACAGAGGCCACGACGGGGTTCCAGTTGAACTCACCGTCACGGCGGTAGAGGGTGCCGTTGCGGCCGAGGGCGATCACCGGCCGCAGCGGCGCCACCGCGAGCTGGGTCAGGTCGGCGGTCTCGCTGGGCCCGATATCGGCCGAGGTGGCGCCGTCCTGACTGACCCGGACGACGCTCGTCCCCTCTTCGCTGGCCTGTAGCACGACCAGCTCGGTCTCAGACACCCAGCCGAGGTCCATCGCCTGGCCCGAGTTGCCCGTGACCAGCGACAGGTCGATCGGGCTCCAGCCGCTCAGCGTGACCTGGCCGTCCTCGCGCTGCACCCTGGCCAGCCCCACCTGGGTCTGCCGACCGTGCACGACGATGGCGGCGAGCCGCGTGCCGTCTGGCGAAAGGGCCAGGGCACGCATCGGGAGCGCGGGAACCGGCTTGCTGCCCAGCCGGACCTTGAGTCGCTGGTCGCCCTTGAACACCTGCAGCGCTCCGAGGCCGCCGGCGGCCGGAGACCACAGTTCCCCGTTGCGCGCGTACCCGGGACGCAACAGCCCGGCCTCGGCGCGGGGCGTGGTCACCTTGTCCGAACCGACCCTGCCGACCTGCAAGCGCGTCCCACCCTGAGTCGTGGTCGCCACCTCGCTGAGTTCATGGTTGACGGCGATCTGCTCGGGACGTGCGAGGCCCACGTCGAGGTCGGAGAGGTCGCCGGAACTCGTGATGTCGCGCAGCCGCTGCGCCTTGTGGTCCTTCACGACGAACAGCGCGCGCTGCGGCGCGCTCGCCGTCGCGGACAGCTGGCTGAAGGACTCCGGACGCACGATCGCCTGACCGGTGTCGTCTCGCCACGCGTCCCCGCCCACGCTCACCCGCACGGCGCTGACCCGCGTGAAGCCGGTCGCGGTGTACACCAGCTCGGAGAGGACGACCTTGCGCTCGTCGGAGTTCAGCCGGACGGCCGTGCCGCCCAGCTCCACGTCCGCCGTACCGGAGGAGTCGACATCGACCCCGGCCACGGTGATGCCGCTCGTGTCGAGCTTGCGGACGGCCGGCGCGAGCCAGGCCGACGGCCCGGCCAGCTGCGCGCGCAGCGCAGCCGCCAGCGCCTGGTCGCCGTCGGCGAAGAAACGTGGGTCGGGCACCAGCACCGAACCGGCCGGATCCTGGAAGTGCAGGTTCATCGCGACGAAGCCGGTCGTGAACTGGTAACGCGAGACCAGCAGACCGTCCGGCGGCGTCGCGATCCGCCACTGTCCGGCCGCGTTCTTCTGCAGGCCGAAGTCGTGCCGCAGCGGCGGCGCGTCGTTGCCGACCGGGGCGTAGGCGCCCGCCGCATCGACCTTGCCCGTGACCCGGACCGACAACACAACGGACGTCTCGGTCTCGGTCGGCGGGAAGCCGTCCGCGTACACCTGCACTCCTGACTCCGGGTGCCAGGCCTGGCTCGCCGTCTCCGTCAGGTACTGCCGGGCCACGGCGTAGTTGGGCTGGTAGGTGCCCATGGCGTGCAGGAACCCCTCCACCACCAGCAGCTGGCTGGCGCCGTCCGCCGGCGGCAGCGGGTCCACCTGGACGCCGGAGCTCACCCCGGTTGCTTGCGGCGTGTGGTGCTCGACCGGGCCGCTGGTGGGCACGGTCGCACAGCCGGTCAGCAGCGCCAGCAGGACGGCCGTCACCGCGACAGGTCGCCTACCGAAGCGCCACATGGGTCAGGTCCTTCACATCCGGGGGCACGACCGGCCAGGGCGAGCCGCGCAGTTGTTCTCCGGCCCGGCGCGGCAGGGTGAGCCGGAACTGGGCGCCGAGGCCGGGACGGCCCCAGGCGTTCAGCCAGCCGCCGTGCAGCCGGGCGTCCTCCAGCGCGATCGAGAGACCGAGCCCGGTGCCCCCGACCCTGCGACCGCGGGACGGGTCGGCCCGCCAGAACCGGTTGAACACCTGTCCTGCCTCCGCGGCGGAGAAGCCCACCCCGTGATCGCGGACGGCGATCGCGACCGCCTCGTCGTCACCGCGGACGTGCACGGTGACCGGACGCCCCTCGCCGTGCTCGATGGCGTTCGTGATCAGGTTGCGCAGGATCCGGCGGATCCGGCGTCCGTCGATCTCCGCCAGGCACTTGCCGTCCGCGTCCAGCGTCATCACGCTGCCGGCCTCCTCGGCGAGCCGCTGGAGGGCGTCCACCTCGTCGCCGGCGAGCACCACTAGGTCGACGTCGTCGAGGGCCAGTTCGGCCGCTCCGGCGTCGAACCGGGAGATCTCCAGCAGCTCGGTCAGCAGCTCCTCGAACCGGTCCAGCTCCGCGGACAGCAGCTCGCTCGACCGGCTGGACGCGGCGTCGAAGCTCGCCCGGTGCGCGTGCAGCACCTCTGCCGCCATCCGGATGGTCGTCAGCGGCGTGCGCAGCTCGTGCGAGACGTCGGACACGAACCGCTGCTGCACCAGCGACAGGTTCTGCAACTGGGTGATCTTCTTGTCCAGCTCCTCAGCCATGTGGTTCATCGAGCGGGCGAGACCGGCGAGATCCTCGGTGCCGACGACGTCCATGCGGTCCTCGAGGTGGCCGGCGGCGAGGCTCTCCGCGGCCAGTCGGGCGGCGCGGACGGGCCGCAGTACCTGCAGTGAGATCAGATAGACGGTGGCGGTGAGGCCAGCGAGCAGGAACACACCGGTGGCCAGGGTGGCCTGTTGCACGACGGCGAGGGTCTTCTCCTCCTGGGTGGTGGAGAACAGGAAGAAGATCGGGTAGGGGTCCTGGCCGGGAGCGTCCAGGTTTCCCGCCACGACCAGGCCCGGCTCGTCCTCCCGCTGGTCGGTGAACCGGATCAGCGTCGGCGTGCTCCACAGGCCATCCCCGCTGCCGACCACGCCACGGATGCTGTCCGGGATGCTCTCCGCAGCCAGACCCGCCGTGCCGATCTGCGAGATCGGCGTCTCCACGACCACGTAGTACTGGTTGCCCACCTGGCCACGACTGGCCGCGTCCCTGGCGAGCCGGCTGACCAGCTCGCTGACCGACGTCGTGCGGAAGTCGGTGGTGGAGAGCGATGTCTGCATGCTGGCCACTACGGCGGACGCCTCCGCGACGCTGGCCTGCGTCTTGCCCGCCATGATGCCCCGGCTGGACTGGTCGAGCAGGAACCAGCCCGTGGCGACCAGGATCATGATCGCCGCCGCGAGGGTGGTGACGACCACCCGGAACGGCAGGGACCGCGCCCAGAGGCGGAAGGGGGCGAAGCGGGCCAGGCCTCTCATCAGGCCGGCTTGGGCTCTCCGGCCCGGTAGCCGACGCCGCGGACGGTGACGATGATCTCCGGCCGCTCCGGGTCCTTCTCGATCTTCGAGCGCAGCCGCTGCACGTGCACGTTCACCAGGCGCGTGTCGCTGGCGTGGCGATAGCCCCAGACCTCCTCCAGCAGCACCTCGCGGGTGAACGCCTGCCTGGGCCGCCGCGCGAGCGCCAGCAGCAGGTCGAACTCGAGCGGGGTGAGGGTGATCTCGGAGTCGCCGCGGCGAACGGTGTGCTCGTTGACGCGGATCACGAGGTCGCCGATCCGCAGGCTGTCGACATCGGCGTCGGGCGTCACGTGGCGACGCAGTCGCGTCCTGATCCGGGCGATCAGCTCCTGGGTCTTGAACGGCTTTGCGACGTAGTCGTCGGCGCCGGCCGCGAGCCCGTCCACCACGTCGATGGTGTCGCTCTTGGCGGTGAGCATCACGACCGGGACGCCGGACTCGGCCCGGATGTCACGACAGACGTCGACGCCGTCGCGTCCGGGGAGCATCAGGTCGAGCAGCACCAGGTCGGGCCGATAATCGCGGAACGCGTCCAGCGCAACGGCGCCGTTGTGGCACAGACGCGCATCGAAACCCTCCGAACCGAGCACGATGTGCAGCATCTCGGCAAGAGCCTCGTCGTCGTCGACCACCAGGATGCGCGGGGCCGAATTCCGAGGGGCCTCACTCACCTTCTTCCCTCCCTTGGTAGCCGGTGCTGTTGATACTAGTCGGACGGGAGTTGTGTAGTGGTCCGACCGGGGATTGCGCTCAGTTGAGTTCCGCGGACGACGTCCACGTCGACAGCAGCCCCAGCTCGCCGCCCTGGCGGCGCAACACCCTCCGCCAGAGGCTCGCCGGCTCGGGATCGAAGACGTCGCCCGGCAGGGCGGGCACCACGTGCCACATCTCGAACTCCAGCTCGTGCTCGAGCTGTCCGGCGTCCCAGCCGGCGTAACCCGCGAACACCCGCAGGTGCCGGTAGGTGCCCTCGGCGATCTCCACCGGGGTGTCGAGGTTCAGCAGGCCGATCCGGCCGAACACCGGACGCCAGCCCGGCGGCTCCTCCGACTCCGACCACGGTTCGGCCAGGCAGACCGCGCCCTGCTGGGAGACGGGCCCGCCGTCGAACAGCGCCTGGGGCTCGCTGACCAGGCGGGACCAGGCCGGGAGCGCTCCCGAGAGGTCGATCTGGGTGGTCTTGTTGAGGACCACCCCGAGAGTCCCCGACTCGTCGGCATCCAGGAGCAGGACCACCGTGCCGTCGAAGACTCCGTCGGTGATCGTGATCCCGGCCACCAACAGGTCCCCCACCGCGAAGCTCTGCATGACACCTCCTCGCGCCAAGTCTGGCACTCGCCGTTCCGAGCACCTCGATCGGCTCGCCCGAACCTGGCCGCACGTGGTCAGAGGAGCTCCACGTAGCCGTCCGTCCCGTTGACCCGGATGCGCTGCCCGTCCCGGATCAGCCTGGTGGCGCCGTCCACGCCCACCACGGCGGGAAGCCCGTACTCCCGGGCGACCACGGCGCCGTGGGTCATCGCCCCGCCGACCTCCGTGACCACGGCCTTGACGGACAGGAATACCGGCGTCCAGCTGGGATCGGTGAAGGTCGCGACCAGAATGTCGCCCGTCTCCAGCTCCGCGTCCGCCAGGTCACGGACGATCCGCGCCCGGCCCTCCACCGTCCCGCCGGATACGGGGACGCCGGCCAGCGCGCCCTCCGGGACCCGGGATCGGTCATACGTGCCAGCCGGCACCTCGCCGGCAGAAGTGATCACCCGCGGCGGCGTCAGCCGCTCCCATGCCTCGAACTCACGCCTGCGCCGGGCGATCAGCCCCGCGTCCACCGCACGAGTCCGGACGGCTTCCCGGAATTCCTCGAAGGAGAGGTAGTAGACGTCCTCGACCCGCTCGACCACGCCGTCGTCCACCAGCCTGGCGGCCTCGCGCAGCAGGGACTGCTTGATGATCCAGTAGTGCCGCATCATCAGGTACTTGGGATATTCGCGGTAGCCGGAGAAGTTGCGCAGTCGAGTGATCATCTTGCTGGTCTTCGTCGCCTTGCGACGGCCGCCGGGCAGCCGTTCCAGGCGCTCGAGCAGGTTCGCCCTGAACTCCTCGGTCTCCCGCGAGATCCGCTCCACACGCGCCGCACGCGCATTCGGCTCGAGGTTCCGGATCGTGCTGAGGATCATCGGGACGAGCGTCGTCGGCGCCTCGCTCCACCGAGGCCGGGTGACGTCGATCTCCCCCGAGCACCGCATGCCGTACAGCCGCAGGAAGTCCCGGATCGAATGGGCGACCGCGTCACCGCCTTCGAGCGGGGAGAGTTCGGCGAAGAAGTCGCTGTCCGTCAGCGTCGGCAGAGCGGCCAGGACCGCCGGATGGTCGCGGACGGTGTCCGCGACGTCGAGCAGCGCCAGACCCATGTCCGCGGTGACGTCGTTGGCGACCGAGGTGAGGAGGACGTCCCCCGCGCCCTTCACAGCGAGCCACTTCTCCATGTGCTTGTTGACCCAGTTCAGCGCATACATGCCGACGTAGACCACGGCCATGCTGCGGGGATCGATCACCTCGTCCTTCATCTCGGGGTTGAGGGCGTCCAGGATGGCCGGGAACAGTTCGTCTCCGGAGAGCGCCCCGAGCCGGCGCTCAATGCGCTCGAGGGTGGCATCATGCTCAGCCCGCAGAGCGGTGACCGCATCCGGATTGTTGCTGCGGTAGAGCTTCACGCCTTCGACCGGCAACCGCCAGGTGAAGTAGCCGCCACCGCCGTTCAGCTTCAGGTATCGCTCACCGTCCCGGGACAGGTTCTTCATGAACCCGTCCCGTTTCATGAGGTCCCGGATCGCGCTGTCGATCAGCGGGTCGATGCTCTTCATCGTGGCCTGGACGATGCGCCGGCCCGTCAGCGAGGCCAGATCGGGGGCCATGTCGATATAGAGCCGTCCGCCCGCCTCGATCAGCGGTGTGTCCGCGAACTGGTTCTGGAAGAAGGACATTCCGAGCGGCGTCATCGCGTCCGTCATCATCTGCTGATGGCCGAAGGACATGTACACGTGATTCTTGCCGTCCTGCGGGCCCGGGATGGGGAACAGCGTAGTGATCGGACGGCTCTGGACGACCGCGAAATTGTCGCCCGCGAGGGTCCACTCGATGTCCTGGGGATGGCCGAAGTGCGCTTCGATCGTGCGGCCGATCGCGGCCAGCCGCAGGATCTGGGCATCGGTGAGCTTCTGGGTGCCCTGCCGTTCCGGCTCGATCGCCACCTCCTCCGTCCCGCCTCCCGGCACAGCCCGGACGGCGATCGCCTGGGCAGCCACGGCGCGGCGGAGGATGGCACCGTCCTGCACGGTGTAGTTGTCGGCGTTCGCCAGTCCGGAGACGAGCGTCTCCCCTAGTCCGAGGCCCGCGTCGATGGAGACGGCCTTCCGGTTGGATGTGACCGGATCTGCGGTGAACATGATGCCCGCCACCTCGGGAAAGACCATCCGCTGGACGACCACGGCGAGTCGGACCTCGCGGTGGTCGATGCTGTGTTGCAGCCGGTAGGCGACGGCGCGCTCGGTGAACAGCGACGCCCAGCACCTCCTGACGTGCTCCAGCACGGCCTCCGTCCCGATCACGTTCAGGTAGGTGTCCTGCTGGCCGGCGAACGACGCCGTAGGCAGGTCCTCGGCGGTGGCGCTGGAACGGACGGCGTAGGCGTCCGAGGCGCCCAGGTCGTCGAGCCGGACCCCGATCTGCTCGGCGATCGCGGCCGGGACAGGTGTGCTTTCGATCGCTTCCCGGATCCGCTCGCTCGACGTCCGGATGCCGGCCACATCGGCGGCGCCGAGCCGGGAGAGCTCGTCCAGCAGCCCGGCGAGTTGCGCGCTGCGTCCGATGACCTCGGCGTAGGCGTCGGTCGTGACACAGAAGCCCTCCGGCACCCGGATGCCGCTGATCCGGGAGAGTTCGCCCAGATTGGCTCCCTTCCCACCCACCGCAGCGAGCATCGTCGCGTCGACCTGCTCCAGACCCCGCACGTACTCGGTCATCCATGCACTCCCGTCATCGTCCCGCCGACCGGTCCTCACCCTACGCCGAGTTTCATATCTTTCTGAAAGTTCATATTGGATAGAATCTCCTCGATACGTGAGGGGGACGCGTGAAGGCGGAGCAGACGGAAGGGATCGGTCCGTTCATCGAGCGGTTCGCCGCCACGCTGGTGGACGCCGGCATGCCCCGGCTGCCGGCCCGGGTCTTCGCAGCGCTGATGGTCAACGACTCCGGCAGCATGACCGCAGCCGAACTTTCCGAGGTCCTCCATGCGAGCGCGGGCGGCGTCTCGGGGGCGGTCCGCTATCTGGTGCAGCTCCACATGATCCGCACCGAACGCGAGCCAGGGACGCGCCGCCACCTCTACGTCGCGGACGGCTCCTGGTACGAGTCGCTGGTCTCGGCGAACCCGTTCCTCGCGAACGGCGAGGGGACGCTGCGGGACGGGATCGCGCTGCTCGGGGACTCCCCCGCTAGCGAGAGACTCGCCGAGACGCTCGAGCTCGTCCAGTTCCTCAAGGAGGAGTCAGCGGCCATGCTGCGCCGCTGGCGGGAGCGTCGGCAGCTGCACCAGCAGCGCGAACTGCAGTGACCTGGTTCTGGGCCGACTCGATTTGCGCAGTCGATCCGTCCTGGAAGGCTGCGGGACGCGGCGAATCGACATCTACCGTGCAAATCCGGTCGGCCGTCACCGTCCGACTGACCCCGTCACCGACTTCTCACCAGCGTCTCGAACTGCCCGGCCCGGGCGGGCGTGGGATCCAGCGCGGCACCGCGGCGAGGTAGGCCCGGCAGGCGGGACCGAACCGGCGGGCCAGCATCGGCTCTTCGTAGCCGATTGCGAAGGCATGGAAGCACACCGCCATCGCGATGCCGTAACCGAGAATGCCTGTGCTCCCGTAGAGCCAGGCCTGGCCGAAGACCACCAGGAGAGCAGCGAGATAGATGGGGTTGCGGACCCACCGATACGGCCCGACGACAACCAGCGCCCGCGGGGCGTCCCAGGGACCGGGCGTGCCGCGTCCGTTGGTGACGAAGAGTGCCGCGCACCACAGGTAGAGGGCTGCGCCGGCCGCGACAGGCAGCAGCGCGACCGGATGTCGAAGCACGGGACCGCCGTCGGCGACGGCGATCCACCATGGGACGTATACCCCGCCCAGCCCCGGCAGCAGCAGCGTGAAGGCGATGCTGCGCAGGACGAGGGACGGGGTCGCCGGCGCACGCCCGCTCCGGACGGTGCGCGTCCTGACGGCGTCCACGTCCGCGGCGTCCGGGAGGCGGCGGGACGGCGGTCGGCTACCCCAGGAGACCACAGCCAGGCCAAGGAGCGCGACCGGGGGGATCCAGTCCGTGGTGTCGCCGCGGACGGCGAGCTGGGACGCCGCGGCCCCGATCATGTTGACGGCGATCCCGGCGTACGCCCACTCCTTGAGCCGGGGCAGCCGTGGCGCCGCCAACGCCACGCCCGCGATGAGCTTCGCCACGCCCAGAATGGTGGCGAGATAGGCGGGGTAGCCCAACTCGGCGAGTACAGGGAAGAACGGCGGGAGCCGCAAGACGTCGAACGTGCCTCCGATCAGGCCCTCCGCGACGATTCCCACAGTGCTCACCGCGTACGCCCAACGCTGACCGCGCGTCGTAGTGCGTGTCATATCGTCCACATCTCACCTTCTAACGGTACGATGTCGTATCGTTACTAACGATACGCTTTCGTTTCGAAAAGGGGAAGCGGTGGTGAGCAGTACACGTCCGGCACTGGACACGCGCGAGCCACCGGCCAGGCGGGGCGAACACGCCCGGCGGCGCATCCTGGCCGCCGCGTTGGAGCAGCTCGCGATGGGCGGTGGCAGCCGGTTCACGATGGAGGCGGTTGCGGCGCGCGCTGGCGCCAGCAAGGCGACCCTCTATCGACGGTGGAGTTCAGCGTCCGCGTTGCTCGTGGACGCGATGGCTGAAGCCTTCCATCCGCTGTCCTCACCCGACACCGGCGACGTGCGGCACGACCTCGCGGCGCTGCTCCACGATGTCACCGTCTTGATGACCAGGAGTGATTTCCCCCGCCTGATGGCAGCCGTGATCGACCTCAGCGAGCGGGATCCGGCCCTCGCGGCCCTGCACGCCCGGATCACGGAGAACCAGCGCCGCCCGCTGCTCGAGATCCTGCAGAGGGCCCTGCAGCGGGGCGAACTCGATCCGAACAGCGACCCCGAGTTGCTCGCCGACCTCATCGCCGCCCCCTTCTTCTATCGCCGTTTCATCGCCCATCGTCCGATCCCGGACGGGATGGCCCACGACGTGATCGATCAGGTACTGCCAAGGAAGGCGGAGTAATCGCGGCTCGGCGAGCACACCTCGGCCACGACGCGAAAGCGCCACCTACCGGCAAGAGCGTCCACGGTAAGGGGGTCTGGGGGCTTGGCCCCCAGGAATGACACGACGAGCGAGCGCGGCTCGTCGAGGTTGACGAGCACACGTCGCCCAAGCTCGTGGAGGTGGCGGGAGTCGAACCCGCGTCCTCAAGAGGTGAACCAGGACTTCTCCGGGCGCAGCTGACCAGGCGTTCTACTCGGCTCTCACCCTCGCGTCAGCACGTGGTGAACAAGCCCAGTTCCATGAGTTTCCCGCCACAGACCCTGGAACGAGGTCAGAACGGTAAGCCTTCAAAATGAGGCCAGGATCCGGACGGAAGGCGCGTCCGGGCTGACCCTTCGTTAGCTACTCAGGCAGCCAGAGCGAAGTCAGTGCGCTGTGTGTTGGCACTTATTGGTTCCCGGGAGTCGTTAACGAGATGTCCCCGGATCCTCGGCCCGCTTCTCCTGGAACTACCGTCCCAAGTCGAAACCAGTCACCCCCTGTTGAGTTGTCACCGGACGGGATCACTCCCGGCCAGCGGTCCAGTATATGCGATCCCACGCGGGAGGCCGAACCGAACGGCAGGACGGCCGCTGCTCACCGTCCACCACGACCTGGACACTCTCCCCGCGTCTCGCCAGGAATCTGTCCACCTCAGCGTGGGCACAACCCCTCTGGCACCACAAGGCGGACGCTTTCCCGGCCAGACGCCGGATTTCCGTCCATCTTGAGGTGGAGCGGACTCCGATAGGGTGCCCGCCATGGAGAAACCGTTCGTCGACCCGCCCGAGGGTCCCGCACCGACCGAGCTTGAGATCGTCGACCTCGAGGAGGGACTGGGTCCTGAGGCCGTCCCGGGCAAGACCGTCGCCGTCCACTACGTCGGGGTGGCGTTCTCGTCCGGCGAGGAGTTCGATTCCAGCTACGACCGGGGCCAGCCGCTGGTCTTCCCGCTCGGTGCCCGGCGAGTGATTCCTGGCTGGGACAACGGCCTGGTCGGCATGAAGGTCGGCGGCCGCCGCCGACTGGTGATCCCGCCACACCTCGCCTACGGCGACCGCGGCGCGGGCGGCGTCATCGGCCCCGGCGAGACCCTGATCTTCGTCTGCGACCTCGTCGGCGTGAAGTAGACGCAGACTTTCCTCCCCAGCCGTCACAAACGCTCCCGAAAAGCGCAGACGCCACCGAAATTTCGGTGGCGGGAACGAATTTCGGGAGCGTTTGTGTGATGGCGGCCGTCTCAGGACCAGCCGGACGCGGGTCGGCGGGCTACTTACGCGGACGAGCTGGCTACCAGCTGCCTCCGCCGCCTCCTCCACCGCCGCCGCCGGAGAAGCCGCCCCCGCCACCGAACGCCGAGCCGCCGCTGCCGAAGCCGGACTCGCTGAACGACGGCGCAGGTGAGGCGATCGATGACCCCACCGACGTGTCGAACGTGCTCAGCTGCCAGGCGAAGTTGTTCAGGTTCCAGGTGCTCCCGTAGTACCAGGCCGGCGCCGTCGCGGGAATCCGGCCGAGCTCCACCAGCCGCTGGCACACCTTCGTCCACCGGTCGGTGAGGTCGAACATGATCGCCCAGGGCAGGTAGCGGCTGAAGATATCCTCGCCCTCCTCGAACCGCAGCTGCTCGGCCTCGGCCGTCGCCAGGTAGGTGCGGAAGCCCTCCACCTGGTCGGTGTAGGCCCGTCCGAACGCCGTCCGCTGCCCGCGGCGCAACCTCGAGCGCGCCACCCAGGCGGTGATTGCTGCCGAGAGGGCCAGCGGCAGCGCGAGCAGCAGCAGCGGACCGACGAACGCGGTTCCCACGATGCCGAACATGAGGACGGGGAAGATCAGGCCGACGATTCCGCAGCCCAGGCCGCCGGAGGCACCCGGCAGGCGCAGGAACCACCCCTCCCGGTTCGACCGGTCGAGCACCGCCTGCTGCACCTTCGCGTGGGCGTCGGAGAGCGTGCCCGGCTCGCCGAGGTCGACGACCTCGCCCGGCCGGCTGCCATACGGGAAGAGCTCCTGCAGCACCACCGCGCTGGTCTGGTCCGGCGCCCGGGACGGGTCGACCAGGCGCACCTGCTGCTCCTCGTCGCTGCGGAGCTGGATCGCACCGTTCACGGCGAGGCTCACCAGGGCCGCGGTGGTGTCACGCACCTGCGTCTCACCGTCGATCAGCAGGCCTGCCTCCGCGACCGCCAACTGCGGCGGCGCGAAAGCCACCGGGATCTCCATCCGGGGATCGGACGGCACCTCGGCCACCTGCTGCCCCCGCGCAGGGAACGTGCCGGGCGGCAGGCCCTCGTAGCGGTAGTCGCGCGAGCGCTTGCGGACGTACCACCACCCGACGAAGGGAATGACGGCGGCCGCAGCGACCGACCCGCCGAAGGCCCACGCCGCCTGGCGAGCGCCCTCGGCGTCCGCGTTCTCCACCCGGATCGGCGTGTTGTTGCTGACCAGTCCGGACCCCACCTTCACCGACACCGTCATCACCTCGCCGGTGGGAATGTCGGACGCGGCGAACTGCGCGACCCCGCCGTTCCCGGTGGCCGTGCCGCAGGCTCCCGTGTTGCCGGGCGTGGCGACCGAGCAGAACACGCCCTGGGCGCCGCCGGGGACGGTGATCTTCACCGACGCCGCGGTGATGGTCGGCATCGAGGCGCCCGTGACATCCCAGTACAGCTCGTCATAGCCGCTGGAGCTGCGCATCAGTCCCTGCACGCGATAGGAGAGCACGTAGGTGGCCGTGGGAGCACTGATCGTCCGGTCTGAGGACCCCACCCGAATCCGCAGGTACGTGTTGCGCCCGCTCCCCTGCTCACTGGTGTCGAGCGCGTCCGACGCTCCGGACGGGCTCGACACCTTGATCTGGTCGATCCGGTAGACGACGTCGTGGTCGTTGTCGTCCGGCTCCCTGGTGATCAGGGTGCGCTCGAGCCCATGGCGTCCGGACGACGAGCCGAACCGCAGCACGATGGTCTCGGTGACGTTGACGTAACCCTGGCTGTCGAGCGTCGCGACCACATCGAAGCGATCGAAGGCGTCCTGCGAAGCGGCTTGCGCGATCGGCGCGGAACCGAGCGAGATCCAGCCGGTGAGCAACAGGGCGACGAGCGCCAGCAGCCAGCGGGCAGTCGCCCGCCGGCTCATCGCTCGCCCCGGTTGCGCGCGGCCAGCTCCCGCCGTGCCTCCCGATCGGCATCCCTGGCGGCGATCGTCTGCCGCTTGTCCCAGTCGCGCTTGCCGGTGGCGATCGCCAGCTCGACCTTCGCGTAGCCGTCCGAGAAGTAGATCGCCAGCGGCACGATGGTCTTGCCGGAGGCGGTGGTCTCCCGCTCGAGCTTGGCGATCTCCTTGCGGTGCAGCAGCAGCTTGCGGTTGCGCCGGGTGGCGTGGTTCTTCCACGTACCGAACGCGTATTCCGGGATGTGCGCGTTGCGCAGCCATACCTCGCCGTCGTCAACGGTCGCGAAGGCGTCGGCGAGCGACGCCCGTCCGGCGCGCAGCGATTTCACCTCGGTGCCGGTGAGCACCATGCCCGCCTCGAACTTCTCATGGAGGTGGTAGTCGTGGTGCGCCTTGCGGTTCTGGGCCACCATGATCCGGCCCTGTGGTCGCGGCATGGTGGCTCCTCTCACCCTCGGACGCGTCCGTCCGACCACCCTACCAAGGGCGACCGGGCGGACGCGGTGGGAAGCGGCGGCTCAGAGGTACCGCATCGGGTTCACACGGACGCCGTTGCGATAGATCTGCAGGTGCAGGTGGCAGCCTGTGCTCAGCCCGGTGGTGCCGACGTAGCCGACGACCTGGCCCTGCTTCACGTGCTGTCCCGCCTTGACGATGATCTTCGACTGGTGGGCGTAGCCACTGACCAGCTTGGCGCCGAACATCTTGCCGTAGCTGATCAGGGTGAAGTTGCCGAAGCCGTAGGTGGTCCAGCCGGCCTGGACGACCTTGCCGTTCGCCATCGCCCGGATCGGTGCCCCGCAGGCCGCCCCGAAGTCGGTGCCCCAGTGCATGCGCCAGTAGTGCAGGATCGGGTGGAACCGCATCCCGAACGGTGAGCCGGCCGGGGCGTTCACCGGCTTGATGAACCCGCCCTTGTTGACGGTGTTGTAGTTGTCGCCGCGCAGCTTGGCCGTGATCTTGGCCTCCTGCTTCTCCAGCGCCTCGTACTGCGCCTTGCTCTCCTCGAGCTCGTCCTGGGCCTTCGCCTTCAGCTTGGTGTTGGCGGCGACCAGCTTCGCCAGCTTCGCCTTCCGGGCGGACACGTCGGTGGCCAGTTGCTTGACGTCCGCCACATGCGCGGCGCTGGCGTTCTTCTTGTCGGTCAGGGTGGCCTCTGCGCTCGCGCGGGTCGCGCGGGCGGCCTCCAGCCCCGCCTGCAGCTCCTTGAGCCGATCGAGCTGAGTGGTGGAACTGTCGAAGATCGTGGACGCCCACTGCACGCGCTGGGCCAACTCGGACGCCGAGTCCGAGCCCAGCACGAGACCCAGCCCCTGCAGGTCGGTGTGCTGCTGGTACGTCGTCCGCACCACCACGCCGACCAGTGCACGCTGCCGGTCCACGTCCGCCTGCGCCTTCACCACGGCGGCCGCTGCGCTGTCGAACGCGGCCTGGGCGGCTTGCAGGTCGGCGGCCACGGCCGCGTCCTGCGCCTTGGCGGTGGCGAGCTTGTCCTGCACGTAGGCCAGTTCCGAGCGGGCCTTGTCGAGGGCGGACTGGGACGCGGTCAGGCGATCGGACGCGTCCGCCACCGCCTTCTTGTCGGACTTGACGTCCTGCTTCGCCTGGACGAGCGCCTTGCGCACCTTGTCGCGCGCATCCTTGAGGCTCTCCGCTTCGGCGGACGGGCTGAGCCCGATCACCAGCGCGAGCAACAGTGCCGCCACTGTCGCACTTCGTATCGTTGTCACCAGCGGGCCGAGGCGCCTACCCCGGGCTCCGCGTGCGGTGGGGGAAGACACCTGCACGAGTTGCCCCAATCGGTCGGTTCAGTTTTCAGACCCGAAGGAACCTCCGGGTCGCGATCAATGTAGGAATGATAGAAAGAACAACGGCCACGATCGCGAGCCACGCCATGGCCCACCCAACATTTGCCCAGTCGATCCAGCGAATCGTCTGGATCTCCGCCTCCGCGCGGCCCACCACGACGAACTGCTGAACAGCCGCCAGCGTCAGGCAGGCGAGCGCCGCACCGCCGATCGCGGCGAGCAACGACTCGAGCAGGAACGGCAGCATGATGTACCAGTTCGACGCGCCGACCAGTCGCATGATGCCGATCTCCCGTCTTCGGGAGTAGGCCGCCATCCGGATCGTGTTGCCAATCTGCAGCGCGGCCGCGAGCAACAGCAGTGCGCTCAGCCCGACCGTTGCCCAGCGAGCGAGGTTCAGCCAGGCGAACATGGGATCGAGGATCTTGCGCAGGTCCTGCACCTGCTCGACCCCCGGCATGCCGCTCACCGCGGACACCACCCCCTGGTACTCCTCCGGGTTCTTCAGCTTCACCCGGAACGAGTCCTGCATCATGTCGACGGTCGTCGACTTCAGGATCGGGTCGTTGTCCGCGTAGTACTCGCGGAACTGCTGGTAGGCCTGTTCCTTCGTCTCGTAGAAGACCTCCGCGACCTCGGGGTTGCTCTTCAACGCCTGTTCGATGTCCGCGCGCTGGGCGTCCGTCGCCGCTTCGCCCTGCACGCAGTTCTCGCCGCGCGAGTCGGCCACGCACAGGAACACGCTGATCTCGACCTTGTCGTACCAGTCGTCCTTGAGCCGCTCCACCTGCTGCGCGACCAGGAGGCCGGCCCCGAACAACGTGAGCGACACCCACATGGTGACCACGACGGCCAGGGTCATGGACGCGTTGCGACGCAGCCCCGACCACGCTTCGGACAGCGTGTGCCTCATCGGTTCACCCCGTAGACGCCCTTGTTCTGGTCGCGAACCACCTCGCCGTTGGCGAGCTCGATCACGCGCTTCCGCATCTGGTCGACGATGGTCGCGTCGTGGGTGGCCATGATCACGGTGGTGTCGGATCGGTTGATCCGGTCGAGCAGCTTCATGATGCCGATGCTGGTGTTGGGGTCGAGGTTGCCGGTGGGCTCGTCTGCGATCAGGATCGCCGGACGGTTCACGAACGCGCGGGCGATCGCCACCCGCTGCTGCTCGCCACCGGAGAGTTCCTCGGGCAGGCGGTCGCCCTTACCCTCCAGTCCGACCAGTTCGAGCGTCTCGGGCACCACGCTGCGGATCAGTGAGGCGGGCTTTCCGATCACCTGCATCGCGAAGCCGACATTCTCGTTCACGGTCTTGCCCGGCAGCAGCCGGAAGTCCTGGAACACCGTGCCGATCTGGCGGCGCAGCGCGGGGATCTTCCAGCTGTGCAGCCGCGCGAGGTCCTTGCCCGCGACGTGGAGGTGGCCGGTGGTCGGCAGGTACTCCCGGAGGATCAGCCGCAGGAAGGTCGACTTGCCCGAGCCGGACTCACCGACCAGGAAAGTGAACTCGCCCTTGGCGATCTCCACCGTGACGTTGCGCAGCGCGGGACGCGTCTGGCCGTCATAGGTCTTGGAGACATCTTCGAATCTGATCACGCTGGTTCGTCGACCGGGTAGGCAATGGGGAAGTTTCCTGAGCGTCCACTCAGGCCGATCTCAGCAGAGTTTAAGCGACTGGGGGAAACCAGCCCAATCCATCGCATCACCGGCGTGTCAGCGCTCGCCTTGTTGACGGCGCCAGCGGACGCCGGCGTCGATGAAGCCGTCGATGTCGCCGTCGAACACCGCGTCCGGATTGCCCACCTCGTGGTCGGTGCGCAGATCCTTGACCATCTGGTACGGGTGCAGGACGTAGGAGCGCATCTGCGAACCCCAGGAGTTGCCGCCGTCGCCCAACAGACCGCGCATCTCAGCCTCCTTCTCGGCCCGCGCGCGCTCCAGCAACCGCGACTGCAGCACCCGCAGGGCCGCCGCCTTGTTCTGCAGCTGCGACTTCTCGTTCTGGCAGGAAACGACCAGCCCGGTCGGCAGGTGGGTGATCCGGACCGCGGAGTCGGTGGTGTTGACGCTCTGCCCGCCCGGCCCGGACGACCGGAACACGTCCACCCTGATGTCCTGCTCGGGGATGTCGATGTGGTCGGTCTCCTCGGTGACCGGCAGCACGTCCACGCCGGCGAACGACGTCTGGCGCCGACCCTGATTGTCGAACGGGCTGATCCGGACGAGCCGGTGCGTGCCCTGTTCGACCGACAGCATCCCGTACGCGAACGGCTCCTTTACCGTGAATGTGGCCGACTTGATCCCGGCCTCTTCCGCGAAGGAGGTGTCGTAGACCTCGGTCGAATAGCCGTGCCGCTCGGCCCAACGCAGGTACATCCGCAGCAACATGGAGGCGAAGTCGGCCGCGTCGACTCCTCCGGCCTCGGACCGGATCGTGACCAGGGCCTCCCGCTGGTCGTACTCGCCAGACAGCAGGGTGCGGATTTCGAGCGCTTCGATGTCGGCCGACAGGCCCTTGAACTCCTTCTGGGCCTCGGCGAGGGTTGCCGCGTCGTCCTCCTCGACCGCCAGTTCGACCAGGACACCGATGTCGTCCAGCCTGCTCCGCAGACCCACGACACGGTCCACCTCGGCCTGCAGCCGGGACAACCGGGACGTCACCTTCTGCGCATTCTCCTGGTCGTCCCACAGGTTCGGCGCGGCCGCCTGTTCCTGGAGAGCGGCGATCTCCGTCCGCTTGGCGGCAGGATCGATGACGGCCTCGATCGAAGTCAGCGTGCGATCGAGGGCGGCCAGATCGGCCTGCAGGTCAGCGGCAGTCACGAGCGTCCACTTTACGCTACGGCCGTCCGCCCACCCGCAGTGGGGCCGGGACCACGCTGTCACCTGCTCGGGGGACAGCGCGGAGCATTTCCACGAGAATAGCGGCATTTGTCCCCTGAATGGGGGACAGAGTTTTGTCACCTAGCCGGGGGACCCACTCTTTGTCCCCTTTCCGGGTGACCCTGCAAACCCTCAAGAAATCGTCGAGAAATCTCGACAAACCGCTTGCAATTGCCAACTGGTTATGCGGTAAAGTTCTCAACGAGGCGAGCGGTTCCCCCCGAGCCCCCGCCACACTGGATCCGGTTCCCCCGAGCCGGCCTTGCTGCCCCCCGGCAGTGCCCGCAGAACCTCGGTTCGTGGCGGGCTCCTTCTCTTTTCAGGCTTGGGACTAGGAATTATCCCGCGGCCGTTCGACCCGCTGCCCGCCCCGGGTCCGTTCGAGTCGGGCCGGCGAACACCCACGATCCACTACCTCAGCGCCGTCGATGCGGCAGGAAATGGCGAGCTGCAGCCCGCCTTCGCGCAATCATCACGCACGGCTGTCCACCAGCGCCGCGAAATGATCAGCCAACGCCAGCCAAGGCGAACGGCAATACTGCCGGGGCACCGTGGCTGCGCAACAACATCGCTGCCACCGTCATCGTCCACCGTGTTTCCACGAGGTCGTCCAGCAGCAGCACGGGACCCGGGGCGCTCTCGAGCCACTCCTGCTGGGCGGGGGTCAGGTGGAAGCGGCCGAACACCTGGCGCAGCCGGAACGCGCTGCTCCCTGCCGCCTCCGGCGATCCGGCCATCGGGTCGAGTTCCAGCGCGCCGAGGTCGATGAGCCGTCCGGCGCGGGCGATCGCTGCCGCGAAGGACCTCACCCGTACCGGATGGCGCAACGACGGCACCGACGCCACGGCGACCGGCCGCTGCCTCCAGTCCCACTCCTTCAGCACACGGAAACAGTGCGGCAGCACCCAGTCGGGAACCGGTGCGTCCGGCGCACCGATCAGGTCGCGCAGCCGCTGCCCGAGGCCGAGATCGGTGTAGCGAGCGAGCACCCGCCCGGTCTCGGCAGCGTCGCCGGCAGCGATCCGGCCTGACACCGGGACGCCGAGCCGGGCCATGCCGGAAGGCCAGAGGCTGCGCGGCTGAAGCTCGACGCCCACGCGGTCGAGTTGCGTGCGCGCGGCGCTCACCGTGTCCTCCCCCACCGCCTCGGCGTACCAGGGCTCGGCGCATCGATCGCAGCGGCCGCAAGGACTGGGCTCGGGGTCGTCGAGCGTCCGCTGCAGGAAGGCCATGCGGCAGTCCGCGGAACCCTGGTAGGCCAGCATCAGGTCCTGCTCACGGCGCCGTGCCTCGACGACTCGGCCATAGCGTTCGGCGTCGTAGACCCAGGAAGTGCCGGTGGCCTGCCAGCCACCGCGGACGCGGGTGACCGCCCCGTCCACGTCGAGCACCTTCAGCAACAACTCCAGTCTGGTCCGACGGACGTCGACGATCGCCTCGAGCGCGCCCACCGAGAGGGGCCCGTCAGCCTCCGCCAGCGCGTCGATCACCGCCCGCGCAACCCCCTCCTCGGGCATGGCCGCGGTGGCGAAGTAGTGCCAGATCTCCCGGTCGGCCGGTGTGGGCAGCAGCAGGACGTCCGCGCTGGCGACGGCGCGGCCGGCACGGCCCACCTGCTGGTAGTAGGCGACCGGAGAACTCGGAGCGCCCAGGTGGATGACGAAACCGAGGTCGGGCTTGTCGAAACCCATCCCGAGGGCAGAGGTGGCCACCAGCGCCTTCACGCGGTTGTCGCGCAGCCTGGCCTCGAGCTCTTCGCGCTCGGCGGGCTCGGTGCGTCCGGTGTAGGCAGCGACCGCATGGCCCTGCCGAACCAGCAGCGCGGCCAGGTCCTCGGCCTGGGCGACCGTGAGCGTGTAGATGATGCCGCTGCCGGTGAAGTCGGCAAGGTGGGCAGCCAGCCAGGCCACCCTGGTCTCCTCGTAGGGCAGTGCCAGCACGCCCAGCCGCAGCGAGGCGCGCGCGAGGGTGCCGCGGATGGTGAGCACGTCGTGTCCGCCGGCGCCCAACTGTTCGACGACGTCGGCGACCACACGTGAGTTCGCCGTGGCGGTGGTGGCCAGTACCGGGACGTCCGGACGCAGCGTGGCCAGGAGATCGCGGATCCGCCGGTAGTCGGGACGGAAGTCATGGCCCCAGTCGCTGATGCAGTGGGCCTCGTCCACCACCAGGAGGCCGCAGCGCGCGGCGAGATCGGGCAGCTGCTGGTCGCGGAACGTCGGGTTGTTCAGCCGCTCGGGGCTCACCAGCAGGAGATCGACGACGTCGGTCTCCAGCTGGCCGTAGACGTCGTCCCACTCGGTGGCGTTCGCGGTGTTGATCGTGACCGCCCGGACACCGGCCCGGGTCGCGGCGGCGATCTGGTCGCGCATCAGAGCGAGCAGTGGGGAGACGATCACGGTCGGCCCGGCGCCGGCCTGCCTCAGCAGAGCGGTCGCGACGAAGTAGACCGCGGACTTGCCCCAGCCCGTCCGCTGCACGACCAGCGCCCGCTGTCGACCGCGGACCAACGCCCGGATCGCCTCCAGCTGGCCCTCGTGGAACGTCGCGTCGTCGCGTCCCACCAGCTGGCGCAGAACGGCCAGAGCCGCCGTTTCGAAGTCGTCGCTACCCACGCCGGGCAGCGTACGTGGCCGCACCGACACCTATGCGGGATCGGACGTGGCTGATCCGCACGCGCCTCGGTAGCTTCCGAAGCGGCATCGGCTCGCTCGGGCATGCCCGAGCGCACGGACTCGAAAGGCTCCCACCATGGCCGGACTCCGCCAGCCCTGGCTGGGCATCACCGCGACCGCAGCAATGATCGCGATCGCCTGTCTCGCCATCGTGCCCTGGTCGTACGCCGCGCTCGGCGGTGTTGTCGCCGACGCCGTGATGTGCTCTATCCCGTTCACGGTCGTGGTCGGGTCGTTCTGGCACGGCCGCGAGCCACGGCTCATCGCCCGAGGTGGCCATGGTCGTCCTGTCGTTTCTCGCGACGGTTGAGGCTGGGTCGCGCACCGTCCGGCGGGTCCACACCCTTGCGGTGGCCGGTGGTACAGAGCTGCCCGAGTCATCTCGAACGGTTGTCCCGGGATGTTCATCCGGCTCCTGACTAAGGCAGGCCACCGTCGTGTTCCAGGGCTCAACGACATCGCTCTCGAAGCCTCCGACGATGACGCCTACCATCTCGTCATCGCCAGCAGCACCACCAACTACCAGCAGCGGCCACCATCCTCGGAGCGTGGCACTAGCCGACAGGGCAGGGTCGCGCGTTCAGTGGTTCGTCTTCATGACCTCGATAGTGCATCGTGGGCCGGTGGATCTCGAGAGGCGCCTGTCGCCAGTGAGCAGGGGTACCTGGAGTGCCTCGGCAAGGGCGACGTAGGCGGCGTCATAGATGGTGAGGTTGTCCCGCAGTTCCCAGCAGCGAGACAGCAGGGAGGCGTGCTCGACGCGCTGCATCGGCAGCTCCTGCAGGTCCTCGAGGGCGAGCCCGACCCGGCGCGGGTCCAGGTGCCCGCCGCGGGCCAGGCCTCGCCACACCGAGGCCACTTCAAGGTCGATCAGGGCGGGCGCGGCGAGTCGTTCGCCGCGCAGCCTGTCCCGCACCGTGTCGCCGTCCCGGCCGTCGTCGAGCAGGGCGACAGCCAGGACGCTGGCATCAATGACGAGCACGGTCGAACCGCAACGCGCTCACCGCATCTGCCAATGGCAGCGATCCGCCGGCCCGCCCGCCGGCCCGGGCCAGCACCTCGTCCAGCGTCGGTTGGGCCGCCTCGGCGATCAACCTCGAGCGCAGGTACTCCTGTAACGACTGGTGCGCCGCGCTCGCCCGCTGTCGCAGCACGGCGTGCGTGTCGTCAGGCACGTCCTTGATCTGAATGTTCGGCATGGAGCCATTATGGCGCCACGCGCGCCAATACGGAAGCACACTATGGCTTCCCGTCCGCGAACTGCCGCGGTCCGGACGGCAGAGCCCGCCGTCCACGACGTCGTTCAGTCTGATGATGTCGCCGACCAGGTCGGGGAAGGCGACCTTCCGATCTCGTCCTCTTCCCGGCCGTTCAGGCGCGGACGGATGATCTTGCCCTTCTTCCCCGCGGCCTTGACCAGCTCGGCCTCCTCGTGCGCCCACTTCCAGAAGCTGACCTCGTGGGCGAGTGCTCGGTGGCGGTGTTCCACATCTCGGTGGCGAAGGCGTTGCGCCGCTCGTTGGAGATGTCCTCCTTCCAAGGCTCGCGCAGCTCTACGGAAGGTTGGACCCGGGAATGTCATTGGGTTCGAACGACTGGTGGGCGCAGACGGGCTCGAACCGCCGACCCCCTCCTTGTAAGGGAGGTGCTCTGACCAACTGAGCTATGCGCCCCGGGGGATCATCTTAGGGTCTCGACAGGCCCGGCGACCCAGTGGCCCGGCGGGATCCCGGCCGCGGCCGACCTACCATTCGACCATGCGCATCTTCGTGGCGGGAGCGACCGGTGTGATCGGCTCCCGGGTCGTCCCGCTGCTGGTAGACGCAGGGCACATCGTCGCGGGCCTGACCAGGACGCCGGGCAAGGCCGACCTCATTCGCGCGGCCGGGGCCGAGCCGGTCGTCTGTGACGTGTACGACGCGGACGCGCTGACCGCCGCCGTTCAGGCTTTCCGACCGGACCTGATCATCCACGAGCTCACCGACCTGCCGGACGACGCCGACGAACTTCCGGCCCGGCGCTCGGCCAACGCCCGCATCCGGGTGGAGGGCACGCGCAACCTGCTCGCGGCGGCCGCCGCGAGCGACTGCAACGGATTCATCGCCGAGAGCGTCGCCTGGCCCATGCCGCCCGGAGAGGGAGCCGATGCGGTCACGGAACTGGAGCAGACCGTCCTCGCGTACGGGGGTGTCGTCCTGCGTTACGGCCAGCTCTACGGACCTGGCACCTATTACCCCGACTCGTTGCCGACAGATCCCCGCGTCCACGTCGACACGGCAGCCGCCACCACGGTGGCGGCGCTGGATCACTCAACCGGCATCCTGACGATCACCGATCCTCAGTCCATCGACTGAGCGGTCTCGACATCCCGGACCTGAACCGGGATCGACCAGCGGTACCGCCTGGTCCTGCCGCGGCAGAGCGGGCGCCCGACAGACCCAGCGGTCGAAGCCAGAACGACACTTCGGCGTCCGACTCCTCGCTAGGCTGACAGCACCCGGATCGATGGAGCGCGCATGGTTGGTTACCCGGCGATCGGTGACCGGATCGGCCCCTACCGGGTGGACGCCGAGATCGGTCGCGGCGGCATGGGAATCGTGTATCGCGCGACGCAGCTGGCCCTGAACCGTCCGGTCGCGCTGAAGATCCTCGACCCTCGTCTCGCCGCCGACCCGAGCTTCGCCGCCCGGTTCTCCCGGGAGGCGACGATCCTGGCGAGCCTCGACTCCCCCCACATCATCCAGATCTTCGACCACGGCTTCCCTGACGGATACCTCTACCTGGCCATGCAGTACGTCGCCGGCGGCGACCTCGCCAGCCTGATCTCGCGTGTCGGCGCCCTGCCGCCGCAGGTCGCGCTGCAGATTTTCGGCCAGCTCCTCAGTGCCCTCTCGGACGCCCACGCCCGCGGCATCGTCCATCGTGACGTCAAGCCCAGTAACGTCCTGCTGCGTCCGAACACCGTCGAGCCGTTCGCCTACCTCTGCGACTTCGGCATCGCCCAGACCCAGGACGGCGGCCTCACCCAGCCAGGGCAGGTCGCGGGCAGCTGGGCCTTCATGAGCCCCGAGCGGCACACCGGGCAGCCGGCGACGCCACAGAGCGACCTGTACTCCGCCGCCTGCGTCCTCTGGTCGATGTTGACCAGCCACAACGTCTACTCAGGGACGGACGTCCAGATCGCCACATCGCACCTGAACGCGCCCGTGCCCCAGCTACCGGGCTCGGATCCCCTGATCGTCTCGCTGAACCGTCTCTTCTGGACATGCCTCGCGAAGAATCCGTCCGACCGGCCGGACACGGCCGCGGAGGCGGCCGCGCTCGCCCAGGGTGCCCTCTCCCTCGCCGAGGGCGTGCCGCCGCTGGTGGTCTCGAAACCCGATTCGGGCATCTTCCGGCCGACCACCTCCGCCCCTGCGCAGTCCGACACCGTCGCCCGCGCCGCGGTCACGCAGACGCGTAGCCCCCTGCAGTGGATCATCGGCGCCGCCTTCGTCGTGATCGCCGTCGTCGTCGGGTTCGTGCTCACCACCCGGCCCGGCATACCGGGCCGAGTGGTCCCCCGCGTTCCCTCCCCGACCAGTTCCGCAACCACCGGCGCCGTCGAATGCTGGAACGGGGTAGCCGCCGCCGAACTGGCGCAGTGTGGCAACCCCCAGGACAGGACTGGGCTGCGGTGGGTGTACCTCTCCCTCGACGATCAGTGGGATTCGTGCGTCAACAAGGCCTATCGCGCCACGACCATCGACTACGACTGCACCATCGCCGGCCGCGGCCTGATCCGCTACCGCTACTGGGACGACTCCGACGAGGCTAACCGCCACTACACCGACAAGTACGCCGACGCGACCTCGGCCCCACTGCGGCTGGACGGCAACCCGGTGGGCACGCTGTACCGGCAGGACAAGAAAGTCGGCGGTAGCTACACACTCAGTGGCCTGTGGCTGGACAAGCACTTCAGTTTCAGCGTCGAGGCGGACACGAAGGCCGAGCGGGACGCCCTGCTGCAGCTCGTCCGCGTCCGCGCCTACGACCAGCTCACCGGACATGCCACCGGGTCGGCGCCCGAGCAGGGGGCGTTCGGCTAGCCGGGCGGGTCAGAGCGGGAACACGCGGCTCCAGGCCTTGGTGAATCCGGTCGCCGTGTTGACGATCTCGAGTCGGTAGCCCTGACTCTCCAGGTACGGCAGCCAGTTCTTCAGGTTCACGATGGTCTTGAGGGAGACGCGAGCTGCCGTGGCGCCTGCCTCCTTGGCCGCCTCGATCGCCGCGCGCTCGAACAGACCGTGCATGAACCGGCCCTGGCCGGCCACCCGTCCAACGTTCTCGATGGAGAACCGCGTGACCACCAACTCCGTCCCCCGCATCGATGCCTCCACCGTGCTGAAGGTCACCCCCTCGACTGTCACGGTCTCCGCCGCGCCCGACCGGAGCACGCGCAGGAACAACGACCGCAGCACTCCGACCGCGGCCGCGTCCGCGGCAGCCGCCCCACCCGCTGCCGCTCGTCCAGCGGCGGCCTCACCGCCGGACGCCGCGCCCCGGGCTCCCCAACTGCCCGGGTACAGCAGGAGCGCGATCTCCAGCACCTTGAGCGCCTTGACCATCCCCTTGGCGATGGCGTCGGTGTTCTTGACATACTCGGCCTCGGCCGCGCGGAGGGCCGTGCACAGCCGCGGGGCGGAAATCGTGTTGATCTCCGTCGGCATGACCACTCCGGTCTGGGGCTCGGTGACGAACTGCACGGTCCGCGCCGCCACGTCGATCACCTGCTGCGTGGTCATCCCGCTCGGAGCCTGGATGGCGGCGGCGTTGGGCAGGAACCGGAAGCTGCCGACGTCGCCACCCGGAGGGCGGAGCTGCAGGTGCGCCGACCGCGGCGTGCGATAGTCGACACCGTCGACGGGAGCCTTCATCCACTCCGGGACCAGTCCGAGGTCGTAGCTGCGCCCGTCTGCGAAGAACAGCCGCGCCATCTCCGCGGAATAGAACTCGATGCGGGTCACCGCGTTGTCGACGTAGTGCGGGTCCGCCATGATCTCGGTGACCGGCGTCTCCGCGAGCGGCTTGCGTCGCACCTGTCCGGACGGCACACCCTGGACGACATGCGCCAGTTCGTGCGCCAGCAACCGGCTGGACGGAAGCCCGTGCGTCCCCCGGCCCTCGGTTCCCGACCCGACGACCACGTCGCGGCCGGTGGTGAACGCCTCGGCGGCCAGGCCGTGCGCGCCGCGTTCGGCGTCGCGGCCGGTGTGCAAGCGCACGCCACTCAGGTCACCGCCCAGCCAGGAACCGTAGGCTCGGGCGACTTCGGGCGGCAGGGCGGATCCGGAGCCCAGGCCGGAAGCCCGGTCGTGGACACGCTCGACGTCGGGCGGAATCGATCGCTCGGCATCCAGCGCCGCATCCTCGGCGGAGTCGGCAGCCGGAACCTTGCGCGGCCCACGTTCACTCACGCCATCGAGCCCACCACCACGGCGTCACCAGGACGTCAAGCAGCGACCAGCAGCGCGCGGAGCTTGGCCACAATGGCCTGGGACAGGCCGAGCCCATCGGTGAGATAGCCGTCGAGACCGCCGTAACGCTGGTCCATCTCGTCGAGCCCCGCGCCGAGATAGCTGGCATCCACGGCCAGAAGCGCGTGCTCGGTCTGCGCCGCGACGGTCCCCCTCGCCCGCTTGGTCGCGGCGTAGCGACTGTTGAGCAGTTCCGCCCGGTACTC
Source organism: Propionicimonas sp. (assembly GCA_036770475.1). Lineage (GTDB taxonomy): Bacteria > Actinomycetota > Actinomycetes > Propionibacteriales > Propionibacteriaceae > Propionicimonas. The sequence goes on from DAIPJC010000010.1 coordinate 75,853, forward strand.
GTTCGACTTCAGGTACTCGGCGAGCACTTGCCGGCGGTCTGCGCCCGCGACCAGCTGCAGCATCGCGGAGATCCAGCCGGTGCGGTCCTTGCCCTCTGTGCAGTGCACGATCACCGGGCCGTCGGCGGACGCGATCAGCGTCAACGCCTCTGCGATCCGGTCTCGCTGTGCGCGTTTGTCGACGAAGTCGATGTTGAGCTGTCGCATATGCGCCCGGGCGGCTGCCACCGAGCGGTAGGTCGTGGTCGGGCTACGGGTCACTGCGTAGATGTTCACCAAGAGGTGGTCGGCGCCCGGGATCGCCGGGTCTGGCGAACGGGAGGCGACGTCGTTCGTCCGCAGGTCGATGACCAGGTCGACGCCCGCCTTCTTCAGCCGACCGATGTCGCCGCTCGACGCAGTGGCGAGCTTCGCCGACCGGTAGACCAAGCCGGTGACCATGCGGTGGCCGTCCGGCAACTCGAGTCCGGCGCCGGCCACGTCTCTGAAGTTGCTCACCGAGCCGATCCTCAGCCCGGGCGCCGTGGCCGGACGCGTCGAGGGCCGGACGGTTGCGGCGGAGGATGCGCTGGCCGTCGGCGACACGACGGCGGTGCTGCTCGAAGCTGGCTCGGTGCCGGGCGGCACGGCCGGGTTGGCGACCCCGGACGTACAGCCGGACGCGAGGGCGCCGGTCAGCAGCGCCGCCACCACCGCGCTCGTACGCCGGACCGGTCGCACGAGCGGGTTAACGACGCCCAACTTTCGGCCTGACCAGCTTGTGCGCCTCCCAGCTCCCCGACACCGACGCCGTATTCGCCAGGGCCAGGCCCGCGGTCAGCGCCGCCTCCGAGAGGTCGGCCGGGTCGACGTAACCGTCTCTGCCGATCCGGGGGGTGAGGAGCCAGATGTGTCCGCGTGAGGTGAGATCGGTGAGCGCGTCCACGAGGCCGTCGCCCAGGTCACCGTCCTCCTCGCGCCACCACAGGAGCACCACGTCCACGGCCTCAATGGCCTCGTAGATGAACTCCTCGCCGAGCACGTCGAGTACCGCGGCACGCAGGCCTTCGTCGACGTCCTCGTCCCAGCCGAGTTCCTGGACCGCGATTCCCGGGACGATGCCCAGCGCGGCCACGATCGACGAATCCGCCGTCGACCCGGGCGCGGTACTCACCCGCTCCTCCCCACTCTCTCGCTCTTCGGTACGGCTTCAGCCTGCCAGAAAGCGCACGTTGAGGAAAGCAGGGCTCGAGCCGCCCCGGGCTCGCGGCTGGGGACGGCTCAGCAGGCTCGGCCAGCGGTTCTCCGCTCAGGCGTCGCCGCCCACCGTGCCGGACGCCCCGGCAGTCACGTCGAGCAGACGGTACTGCTCGGCCGCGCGGGCCGGCCAGCTCGGGTCGACCTGCCCGGACGCAGCCAGCAGCTGCAGCGTCCGCACCGCGATCGACGGCCCGTCGATGTGGAAGAACCGGCGCGCTGCCGCCCGGGTGTCCGAGAAGCCGAAGCCGTCCGCGCCCAGGGACGCGAACTCGCCGGGCACCCAGTTGACGATCTGGTCCTGGACCTGCCGCATGTAGTCGCTGACCGCCACCACCGGACCGGGCCGGCCCTGCAGCTTCTGGGTCACCCACGGCACCAGGTTGTCCTCGCCGGGGTGCAGGAACCTCTGCTCGTCGCAGTGCAGGCCGTCCCGGCGCAACTCAGACCAGCTGGTCACGCTCCACACATCAGCCACCACGCCGAAGTCACGCTTCAGCAACTCCTGCGCCTCCAGCGCCCACGGCACCCCTACGCCGGACGCGAGCAGCTGGGCCCGCCGCGCGTCCGGGCCGACCCCCTCGAAGTCACCCTCCTTGAGCAGGTACATGCCCCGGACGATGCCCTCCGCGTCGATGTTCTCCGGCTCGGCCGGCTGCGGCATCGGCTCGTTGTAGACCGTCAGGTAGTAGAAGATGTCCTCGGGCTTCTCGCCGTACATGCGGCGCAGCGCGTCCTCGACGATGTGCGCGATCTCATAGCCGTAGGCAGGGTCGTACGCCACGACCGCCGGGTTGGTGGCGGCCAGCATGGGGCTGTGCCCGTCCATGTGCTGGGTGCCCTCGCCGGTCAGCGTCGTGCGTCCGGCGGTCGCCCCGATCAGGAACCCCCGCGCCAGTTGGTCGGCCGCGGCCCAGAACGCATCCGCGGTGCGCTGGAAGCCGAACATCGAGTAGAACACGTAGATCGGCACCATCGGCAGGCCGTGGGTGGCGTAGGAGGAGCCGACGGCCTGGAACGCGGCCGCCGATCCGGCCTCGTTGATGCCGGTGTGCAGGATCTGCCCCGTCGGAGACTCGCGGTAGGCCAGCATCAGCTCGTGGTCGACCGGGGTGTAGTTCTGCCCGTGCGTCGAGTAGATCTTGATCGTCGGGAAGAACGAGTCCATGCCGAACGTGCGGGCCTCGTCGGGGATGATCGGCACCACGTGCGGCGCGAACTCCTTGTCCCGCATCAGGTCCTTGAGCAGGCGGACGAAGGCCATCGTGGTGGCGACCGGCTGGTTGCCCGAGCCCTTCTTCACCCCGCTGTATGCGGTCGTGTCGGGCAGCTTGAGCGGTTTCGGCCGGTTCCGCCGCTCCGGCACGGGCCCGCCCAGGACGCCGCGCCGCTCCAGCACGTACCGGATCCGCTCGTCGTCGGGGCCCGGGTTGACGTACGGCGGCTGGTAGGGGTTCTCCTCCAGCACGGCGTCGCTGATCGGCATGTCGAGCCGGTCGCGGAACTGCTTCAGGTCGTCCAGCGCCAGCTTCTTCATCTGGTGGGTCGCGTTGCGGCCGGCGAAGTGGCTGCCCAGGAAGTAGCCCTTGATCGTGTGCGCGAGGATCACCGTCGGGGCGCCGGCGAACTCGGTGGCCGCCTTGTAGGCCGCGTAGACCTTGTGGTAGTCGTGCCCGCCGCGGGTGAGCTTCCAGATGCGGTCGTCCGACCAGTCCTCGACCATCTTCGCCGTGCGCGGATCGCGGCCGAAGAAGTTCTTGCGGACGTACGCACCGTCGTTGGCCTTGAACGTCTGGTAGTCGCCGTCGGTCGTGATGTTCATCACGTTCAGCAGCGCACCGTCGCGGTCGGCGGCGAGCAGTGGATCCCAGCCCCGCCCCCACACGACCTTGATCACGTTCCAGCCGGCGCCCCGGAAGAACGCCTCGAGCTCCTGCATGATCTTGCCGTTGCCGCGCACCGGCCCGTCCAGTCGCTGCAGGTTGCAGTTGACGACGAAGGTGAGGTTGTCAAGGCCCTCGTAGGCCGCCACTTGCAGCGCGCCACGGCTCTCGACCTCGTCCATCTCGCCGTCGCCGAGGAACGCCCAGACGCGCTGCTGCGAGGTGTCCTTCAGGCCGCGGTTGTGCAGGTACTTGTTGAACTGCGCCTGGTAGATGGCGGCGATCGGGCCGAGGCCCATCGAGACCGTCGGGAACTCCCAGAACGTCGGCATCTGCCGCGGGTGCGGGTAGGACGGCAGCGCGCGGATGTGTCCGTCGACGATGTGGCTCTTCTCCTGCCGGAAGCCGTTCAGGTCGTCCTCGGTCAGGCGGCCCTCGAGGAACGCACGGGCGTACATGCCAGGGCTGGCGTGGCCCTGGAAGAAGACCTGGTCGCCACCGCCGGGGTGATCCTTGCCGCGGAAGAAGTGGTTGAAGCCCACCTCGTACAGGGTCGCCGACGAGGCATAGGACGAGATGTGGCCGCCGACGCCCACGCCCGGACGCTGCGCACGATGCACCATGATGGCGGCGTTCCAGCGGGCGAGGCGGCGGAACTTGCGCTCGAGGTCGACGTCGCCGGGATACCAGGGCTCGCGCTCCGGCGGGATCGTGTTGACGTAATCGGTCGCGGTCAGCGAAGGCAGGCCGAGGTGCTGGTCACGGGCACGCTCGAGCAGTCGCAGCATGATGTAGCGGGCGCGATTGCGACCGTCGTTGTCGATCATCAGGTCGAGCGATTCCAGCCATTCGGCGGTCTCCTCCGAGTCGATGTCGGGAAGATTGGTCGGCAACCCGTTCAGGATCGGGCCGACGGATTCGCGTGGTGCCACTGCGGAGCCTTTCGGACGAATTACTGCACAAGATCGTTGCGCAAGACTGACCTTACCCGTACCCCCGGACGCTGGCGCCAGCCGGTGTTTCACGGTTCAGCGGTGGGCGCGGCTCCAGCTCAGCAGTTCCCGCAGCGGCCAGGTGTTCACGACTCTTTCCGCCGGGATGCCGGCCGCCGTCGCACGCGCCGCGCCGTAGGCGGGGAAGTCCAGCTGACCGGGCGCGTGGGCGTCCGAGTCGATGGCGAACAGGCAGCCGATGTCCCGCGCGAGGGCGAGCAGATCGTCGGGCGGGTCGGCCCGCTCGGGACGCGAGTTGATCTCCACGGCCACATCGAACTGGCGGCACGCCTCGAACACGACCTCCGCGTCGAAGGTGCTCTGCGGACGCGTGCCCCGGCCGCCGGTGATCAGGCGTCCCGTGCAGTGACCGAGCACATTGGTGAAGGGGTTCGCGACGGCGGCCACCATACGGTGGGTCATCGCCTCGGCGTCCATCCGCAGCTCGGAGTGGACGCTGGCCACGACCACGTCCAGCCGCGACAGCAGTTCCGGCATCTGGTCGAGTCGGCCGTCGGTGAGGATGTCGACCTCGATGCCCGGGAGCAATCGGCAGCCCTCCTCTGCGTTCAGCTCGGCGAGCTGGTCGACCTGCGCGGCGAGACGCTCCGCGCTGAGCCCGTTGGCCACCGTGAGCCGCGGCGAGTGGTCGGTGATGGCCAGGTACTCGTAGCCGCGGGCCGTGGCGACCTCCCGGGAGCGCTCGACCGGCGACCCGCCGTCCGAGGCGTCGGTGTGAGTGTGCAGGTCACCGCGCAGGGCCCTGAGCAGATCCTCGCCGCCGGTTGCCAGTGGCCGTGCCTCGGCCCGCAATTTCGCCAACCGGTCAGGCACCCGTCCCGCCAGCGCCTGGACGATGACCGTGGCCGTGCTCTCCCCGATCCCGCGCAACTCGCGCCAATTGCCCTCGGCCGCGCGCCGCTGGAACTCCGCCGGCGGCAGCGCAGCCACGACGTCGGAGGCGGCGCGGAACGCCCGCACGCGGCGTGGGTCGTCCAGCACCCGTTCCATCAGGAAGGCGATCTCGCGCAGCGCGGCCACCGGGTCTGGTCGATGAGGACTGTCCCTTTCGACCGGAGCTGACGGTTCAGACACGCTCCCAGCCTAGGGACGGCCTACGATGCCGCGCATGGGTGTGTTCACCGACCTGATCGCACAGACCGACGGCGAGACCCGCGCTGCCCTGCAGGAGGTGCTCGACCGTGCGCTGGCGGTCGCACCGGACGCCGTGGAGGATCTGAGCTACGGCACGCCCGCCCTGCGTTATCGCGGCCGGCCGCTGGTCGGCGTCCGGGTGTCGGCGAACCATCTGTCGCTGTTCCCGTTCAGTCCTGACGTCGTGACCGCGGTCGCTCCCGAACTTGCCGGCTTCGCACTCTCGAAGGGCACGATTCGGTTCACTCCCGCCCGGCCGATCCCGGGGGCCACGCTCGACCGGATCATCTCGCTGCGCCACGCGGAGATCGAGGCCGCCGGGTGAGCACTGCGGCGGACGAGGCCGGCTGGCCGCCCCCGCAGGCGCGGGAGGCGATCGTCCGGGAGCTGGGCAGTGCCGCGGCGGAGATGACCACGGCGGCCCTTGCCCGGATCGCCGACGAGCACCCCTGGTTCGCCAAGCTGGACGCTGAGCATCGCTCGTGGATCACACTGGTGGCGCGCTCCGGCATCGACGGCTTCCTGGAATGGTTCGCCGCCGGCGGTCGCAACGCCGCCCCGGCGTCCATCTTTGACGCCGCGCCGCGCGCCCTCGCCCGGCGGATCACCCTGAACCAGACCGTCGACCTGGTGCGGACCACGATCGACACCGTCGAGCACCAGATCACGAGCCTGCCCGAGGACGAGCAGGCTCCGCTGCGGATCGCGATCCTGCGGTACTCCCGCGAGATCGCGTTCGCCGCCGCCCAGATCTACGCCCGGGCCGCCGAAGTACGCGGCGCGTGGGACGCCCGGCTGGAAGCGCTCGTCGTGGACGCGGTGATCCGCGGCGAGGCCGACGAGTCCGTGGTGTCGCGGGCGTCCACGCTCGGCTGGGCCTCGCCCCCGGCCATCGCGGTCGTGATTGGCTCCGCCCCCAAGGATCCGGGACGGGCCGTCGAGACCATCCGGCAGATCGCAGGCAGGCACGCCCTCGACCTGCTTGCCGCGCCACAGGGCGACCGGCTGGTGCTCGTGATCGGCGGCCAGTTGGGGAACCGGGAGGAGCTTGTCCGGCAGGTCGCCGACTTCGCCGGGCAGTTCGGTCGTGGCGAGGTCGTGGTCGGCCCCATCGTCGCCGATCTGGCCGAGGCGGTCCGCAGTGCCCGGGCGGCCCTTTCCGGGATGCGCGCGGCCCGGGCCTGGCCGGACGCCCCACGTCCGGTCGCCGCAGAGGACCTGCTGCCCGAACGGGCCCTGGCCGGGGATGGGCACGCGCGCCGCACCCTGGCCAACGAGTTGTACCGGCCGCTGGTGGACGCGGGCCGCGACCTCGTGGACACCCTCTCCACCTTCTTCGACTCCGGCGGCTCGATCGAGGCCACCGCCCGTGCCCAGTACGTCCACCCCAACACCGTGCGCTACCGGCTGCGACGCATCCACGAGATCACCGGCTACTCCCCCCTCGACCCCCGCGGCGGCTACGCCCTGCGCCTCGCCCTGACCCTGGGCCGGTTGCTCGACTGATCCAGCGGGAGCCGTGCCGGCCGCCGTCAGCCGCAGACGCTGCACCACAAGCCGGACAGTTTCCCGGCGTCTCACCCGATATCCGCCCACACTGCGCTGGACGCGGACGTCCTGCATCACGAGCTGGACAATTTCCCCGCGTCTTGCCGGATATCCGTCCTCACTGTGCTGGACGCGGACGACCGGAATCCACAACTCGAAGCCGCCCCGGACGGGGCGTAGACGACAGTTCGTTGTAGGGTTTCCACAAAGTCGCCCGTTACAAATTCGTTGTAGAACGCGCCAGTGCGGGACCATACGTTCGGGAGAGTAGAGACGTGCTCGCAATCGTCGCGCCCGGTCAGGGTGCCCAGACCCCCGGCTTTCTCTCCCCCTGGCTCGAGGACGAGACGTTCGCCGACCGGCTGAACTGGCTGGGCACCGTCGCCGGCCTCGACCTTGCCCACTACGGCACGAAGGCGGACGCGGAGACCATCCGCGACACCGCGATCGCTCAGCCGCTGCTGGTGGCGTCCGGCCTCGTCGCGGCCCTCGCGCTCTTCCCGAGTCCCGCGGACGGGTTCCGCCGCACCGGTGTCGCCGCCGGCCACAGCGTCGGCGAGATCACCGCCGCCGCGGCGGTCGGCGTCCTTTCCGCAGAGCAGGCGATGGTCTTCGTCCGCGAGCGTGGCCAGCAGATGGCCGCGGCCAGCGCCGTCCGGCCCACCTCGATGATGGCGGTCGTCGGCGGTGACCCGACCGAGGTGCTCGCCGCGATCGAGGCCGTCGGGCTCACCCCGGCAAACAACAACGGGTCCGGCCAGATCGTGGCCGCGGGCACGGTCGAGCAACTCGCCGACCTGCAGGCGAACCCCCCGGCACGGGCCCGGCTGATCCAGCTGAGCGTGGCCGGCGCGTTCCATACCGTCCACATGCAGCCCGCCGTCGCGCACCTGGAGCGCCTGGCCAGGGCAATCACCACTCACGACCCGCGCACCCGGCTGCTGTCAAACGCGGACGGCCAGGTCGTGGAGTCCGGCAAGGAGTACCTCGACCGGCTGGTCAGGCAGCTCGCGAATCCCGTCCGCTGGGACCTGTGCCTGCAGACCATGGCCGACCTCGGCGTCACCGGGCTACTGGAGTTGCCGCCGTCCGGCACGCTGACCGGCATCGCCAAGCGGAACCTGAAGGGCGTCGAACTGTTCAGCCTGAACACGCCGGACCAGATCCCCGCCGCGCAGGAGTTCGTGGCCGCCCACGGCGACACCAACTGGGCGTCGCCGATGGCGAACACGCCATCCTGGCTGCTCGTGGTCTCGCCCAGCAAGGGTGAGTTCCGCAAGGCGCAGGGCGTCGAGCCCGACGTGGCCCTCTCCGCGGGCGCTCCGATCGGTTCGGTCGCCAACCTCCGCGACACGACCGAGGTGAGCACGACCCACGCCGGCACGGTCAACGAGTGGCTGGTCGAGGACGGAGACCCGGTCTCCCCCGGCCAGCCGCTGCTGCGCATCCACCCGGCCCAGGACTGAAACAGGAGACCATGACCGACATCAAGGCCAGCACCGGGCCCGCGTACGCACGCATCTACAGCGTGGGCTCGGCCACCCCGTCCCGAGTGATCGACAACGAGTACCTGCTGCAGTTCATCGACTCCAGCGACGAGTGGATCACCCAGCGCACCGGCATCAAGGAGCGTCGCTGGATCGGCGAGGGCGAGAACATCGAGACGCTCTCCCTCGAGGCGGCCACCAAGGCGATCGAGCGCGCCGGGATCGAGCCGGCCGAGATCGGAGCGGTCATCCTCTCCACGATCTCCCACTACCACCAGACACCGGCGCTCGCGCCCAAGCTGGCAGCGGAACTCGGCATCGGAGACGCCGCGGCGTACGACATCTCGGCAGCCTGCGCGGGCTTCTGCTACGGGCTCGCTCAGGCGGAGTCGATCGTCCGCGCCGGCCAGGCGAAGTACGTCCTGCTGGTCGCGGGCGAGACGATCAGCGAGATCACCGATCTGCATGACCGCGGCACGGCGTTCCTGTTCGGAGACGGCGCGGGTGCGGTCGTGGTCGGGCCCAGCGAGACCAACGGCATCGGCCCGGTCGTGTGGGGCTCGGACGGCGCCCAGGAGGGCGTGATCTGGCAGACCGCCGACTGGCACAAGGCCGTCGAGACCGGCGAGTTCCCCAAGCTCGGCATGGACGGCCGCGCCGTGTTCAAGTGGGCGACCAGCTTCATCGCCCAGGCCACCAAGAAGTGCCTGGACGGTGCTGGCCTCACCCCTGACCAGCTGGATGTGTTCATCCCGCACCAGGCCAACGACCGGATCACCGACACGCTGCTGCGCTACCTCAAGCTGCCCGAGAACATCGTCGTCGCGCGGACCATCCGCCAACTCGGCAACAACTCGGCGGCGACGATCCCGATGGCGATGGACGCCCTGCTGTCCAGCGGCGAGGCCAAGAGCGGCCAGACCGCCCTGATCATCGGCTTCGGCGCGGGCCTGGTCTACGCCGGCCAGGTCGTCACCCTTCCCTGATTCACCCGGCATCACGCCGGGAAAAGAGCCCAACTAGTAAGGAGAACCCCATGGCAACCACTGAAGAGATCCGGGCCCAGCTCGCCGAGCTCGTCAACGACGTCGCCGGCGTGCCGGTCGAGGACGTGCAGCTCGACAAGTCCTTCGTCGACGACCTCGACGTGGACAGCCTCGCGATGGTCGAGATCCTCGTCGGCTGCGAGGAGAAGTTCGGCGTCACCATCCCCGACGAGGAGTCCAAGAACCTCAAGACCGTCGGCGACGCCGTCGCCTATATCGAGGCCCACAGCTGACCCTCACCCGGCTGGTCAGGCCACAAACCGCTGGTCGAGCTTGTCGAGACCCCCACCGGGCCTCGACAAGCTCGGCCACCGATCCCCAACCGCTCCTGAGGAGCTCCGCGAGGTACGAGCGGAGTGTCACGAAGGGCACCCAGAACTGCACTCACCTCGGAGAACCATGACTGAGATCGTGATCACCGGCCTCGGCGCCACCACCCCGCTCGGCGGCGACCTGGCTTCCACTTGGGCCGGCATGCTCGCCGGCCGGTCCGGCGTGCGCCGGATCACCGAGGAATGGGCAGAGGAGTTGCCGGTGAAGATCGCCGCCTACGCGGCTGTCGACCCGTCCGAGGTGATCGACCGGGTGAAGGCCCGCCGGCTCGACCGCTCCACCCAGCTCGCGCTGATCGCCTCCCAGGAGGCATGGGCGGACGCCGGCTTCGACTGGGACGCAGAGGAGGGCAGCCAGGTCGACCCGCAGCGGCTGATCGTGTCGCTCGCGAGCGGCATCGGCGGCCTGCATTCGCTGCTGAACAACTGGGACGTGCAGCGCGACAAGGGATATCGCCGCGTGAGCCCGTTCACGATCCCCATGCTGATGGCGAACGCCCCCGCGGCGAACGTCGGTATCCAGGTGCACGCCAAGGCGGGCGTACACACCCCGGTTTCGGCCTGCGCGTCCTCGAACGAGGCGATCGCGCTGGCCATGGACCAGTTGCGGCTCGGCCGCGCGGACATCGCGCTGGTGGGCGGCACCGAGGCCACCATCCATCCCCTGCCGATCGCGGCGTTCGGCCAGATGCAGGCGCTGAGCCGCCGCAACGACGAGCCGGAGCGTGCGTCCCGCCCCTGGGACGTCGATCGCGACGGATTCGTCATGGGCGAGGGCTCGGCGATCATGATCATCGAGACGCTCGAACACGCGAAGGCTCGGGGCGCGAAGATCTACGGCACGCTGGCCGGCGCGGGAATCACCGCCGACAGCCATGACATCGTCCAGCCCGACCCGACCGGCGAGGGTCAGTTCGGCGCCATGCACAAGGCGATCCTGGACGCGGGCCTCGCCGCGGCCGACATCAGGCATGTCAACGCCCACGGCACGTCGACGCCGCAGGGTGACGTGACCGAGGCCGCCTCGATCCGGCAGGGTCTCGGCAAGGCGGTGGATGGCTGCGTGGTGACGTCCACGAAGTCGATGACCGGACACCTGCTGGGTGGCGCCGGCGCGCTCGAGACCGTCGCGACCGTCCTCGCCCTCCGGGACCGGATGGTGCCGCCGACGATCAACCTCGAGCACCCCGAGCCCGACCTCGGCATCGACATCGCGGCCAACGTGGCCCGTCCGCTGCCCGAGGGCGACCTCGCCGCAGTGAACAACTCGTTCGGCTTCGGCGGTGCCAACGTGGCGGTCACCGTGACCAACGCCAACATCACCGCCTGAGCCGGCCAACGAGCCTGGACTGACCACGATCCCCGAACTGGCCAACGATCGCTGAACTCGCCAACGATCGCTGAACTCACCAACGATCCCTGAGCTTGACGAAGGGCTTCGTCAGGCTCAGCCAACGTCCACGGACCAAGCTCAGCCAACATCCACGGACCAAGCTCAGCCAACATCCACGCGAGCCTCGGCCTGCCGCCGGTCGGGCAGGAAGATCATGACGCCGGCCACCGCACTCAGCAGCTTGGAGCTGAGGTTGAACACGAGCGTCGTCGGCGTGTCCGGATAGGCGAAGCCGAACAGCGCCCACACCGTCCAGATCGCGAACATCCCGGCGAGGGCGAACAGCGTCTGCCGTCTCAGTCTCGCGGCCGGCGAGAGCGTCAGCAAAGAAAGGGTCGCGACATTGAACAGGAGCAACGGACCGAAGAACAGCAGCCGATAGAGCGCCGCCGGATCGGGTATCTGCAGCCGAAACGCGACGACCAGGTCGAATCCCACCTCGAACATCACGGGCCCGGCACCCGCAGCGGCGATCGCGCTCACCACCGCCAGCTTCCAGCCGTACTTCCGCGTCATCACCAGGACACACCCGAACGCGAGCAGCGCGAACCCGACCGTGTACCTGGTGATCGGGTTGGGCGGAGCGGGCTGCGGTCCCGCCTGCTGGTAGACGGTCAGACTGTAGGCAGCCTCCGCCACCCGCAGGATCACGACCGAGATCAGCCAGATCAGGACGAGGAAGCCTCCGACCACCCGCCCAGCCGGCCGCGCCGCGAGCGGACGCTTGAGCGCGACCCCCAGCAGGGTGAGCACGACGGTCGCCAGGAGCATGCCTCCGACCAGTAGATAGGACTCCAGGCCGCCGTACGGTGACCACACGCTGTAGCCCATGACGCCTCGATCCGACATCGATCAACATTTAAATGATATCAGATTTTTGGGCGTTCGGGACGGTCAGCCCACGGCGTGCAGCCAGCGGACGGACGCCCCCTCCCCGGCCTGGCGGAAGGTCTCCAGCTCTTCGTCCCAGCTCGCACCGAGCAACTCGGCGATGCCTTCCGCCAGTGGCTGGCGGCCCAGTGCGTCCGCGAGGATCGCCTGCTTGAGCCGGTCCTCGTGCACCATGATGTCACCGTGGACGCCGATCGCCGCGGCGAAGACGCCCAGCCGCGGCGTGTAGGCCCAGCGCATGCCCTCCGTGCCGGTGGACGGCTCCTCGGTCACCTCGAACCTGGCCCGCTCGCAGGCCCGCAGCGCACTCGCCAACTGGGCGCCGGTGCCCACTCGGCCGTGCCAGGGGTACTCGGCGCGCACGCTGCGCGGCTCGGCGGGCTGTGGCGACCAGGAGAACTCGACGGGCGTGCCGAACACCGCGCCCACCGCCCACTCCAGGTGCGGACGCAGCGCTGCCGGCGCGGAATGGATCTGGATGAGCCCGCGCGTGCTGGACATCGGTCCCCCTTCGCTGAGATGTACCTTCCCCAGCCACCTCAGTCCGTAGGGGACGGGCCCATTCTGCCCCACCCGTCCCGTCCGTACCAGTCCACCTCGGGGTGACCGACATCGAGGGCCGTGAGGCGTGGCTTCCGGTAAACCGGGGCCGGAGGGCGAGCCGGGTGATTAGCTAGGGCCCATGCATGAGATCGCGGCGAACCTGGCCGCTGTGCGGGCGCGCATCGACGCCGCCTGCGTGGCCGCCGGACGCCCGCCCGGCTCCGTCCGTCTGCTGCCGGTGAGCAAGACCCGCCCGGCAGCGGACGTCAGGGCCGCCGTCGCCGCAGGCTGTACGAGATTCGGCGAGAACAAGGCCCAGGAAGCCCACGCGAAGGCCGCCGAGCTGGCGGACGTGCCCGGGCTGGAGTGGGTGATGATCGGCCACCTGCAGTCGAACAAGGCACGGCCCGTCGCACAGTTCGCCGCCGAGTTCCAGGCACTCGACTCGATTCGCCTCGCTGCCGAACTCGATCGCCGTCTGCAGGCCGAAGGACGCCGCCTCGACGTGCTGCTACAGATGAACTCCTCCGGCGAGTCGTCCAAGTTCGGCCTGCCGCCGGAGGACGTGATCGGCTTCGCTCGCGCGCTCGCGCCGTTCGATGCGCTCCGCGTCCGTGGTCTGATGACTCTCGCCCTCCCCTCCCCCGACCCGGTGCAGGTCGCGGCCTGCTTCGAGCGGGTGGTGGACGCACGCCGGCGCCTGCGAGACGCGGCGGTCGCCGGTCAGACCTACGACGAACTCTCGATGGGCATGTCCGGCGATTTCGAGCTGGCGATCGCCCACGGCGCCACCGTTGTACGGATCGGGACGGCGATCTTCGGCGCGCGAGCGTGAAGACGCCGGACGGCTGGTCGAGAAAGCAAACCGGCTGGTCGAGCTTGTCGAGACCTCGTGCGTGATCTCGACAAGCTCGATCAGCCGTTGGGCTCGACCAGCCGTTGGGCTCGACCAGCGGTCTGTGCTCGATCCTCGGTGCGCGGTTCGTGCCCTGGCTACGGCCAGCGGGCCCCC
>DAIPJC010000010.1:89470-93311 GCA_036770475.1 Propionicimonas sp.
CTGTGCTCGATCCTCGGTGCGCGGTTCGTGCCCTGGCTACGGCCAGCGGGCCCCCAGGGAGATCACCGCGATCGCGGCGAGGACCGCGAAGCCGAGCGCGTAGCCGGCGTAGGCCTCGGTGACTTCCTGGTCGACTTTCATGTAGCCGACCTGGTGGGCGATCGAGGAGTACACGTCCTTCAGCTGGCCCGAGGAGCCGGCCGTGAACGCCTTGCCGCCGGAGATCCGGGAGATCTGGGCGAGCTCGGCGGGATTCACCGGCACGGGCTCGCGGCGTCCCTCGTTCTCCACGTAGCCGTTCTCGGTGCCGTAGGCGATCGTGTAGATGGGGATGTTCTGCTTCTTCGACTGCTGAGCCGCCTGATCGGACGGGCGTCCGACGTTCGTGTAGCCGTCGCTGAGCAGGACGATCGCGCCCGGCGCTGTGCTCTTCGGGTCGTTCGGATCGGGCGGAGCCTGGGCCATCGCATCCAGCGACGAGTAGATGCCCTCGCCGATGGCGGTGGACGGCGCCACCTGAAGGTTCTCGATCGCGGCCGATACGACACCCCGGTCCGTCGTGGGCGGCACGACGACGGCCGCCGTCCCGGCGAAGCTGACCAGCGCGACGTTGAACCCGCTCGGCAGCATCTGCAGGAAGTCCTGCGCCGCGCTCTTCGCCGCGGCCAGCCGGTTCGGGGCGACGTCCTCTGCGATCATCGAGCGGGACACGTCGATCGCCATCACGATCGTGGCGCGCTCTCGAGGCACGCTCACCTCGCCCTTGGGCTGGGCGAACGCCACGTTGAGCGCGGCCAGAGCGAGCACCGCCGCGCCGACGGCCACATGCCGCTTCCAGGCCTGCTGCTTCGGCAGCACGCGATCGAGGTTGGTGATCGCGTGCGGACGCGACCTGCGCCGGCGCCGCCACAGCAGGAACACGTACAGCCCGACCAGTAGCGGGATCATCACCAGCCACCACAGGCGTTCGGGTCGCATGAAATCAAGGGGCATCGGTTACGGCCACCTCGCTCCCAGGGAGACGGCAGCGAGCGCAGCCACCACGGCGAAGGCGAGCCCGTAGCCCGCCCAGAGCGCGGTGGTCTCCTTCTTCGTCGGGGTCTGCCCGACCTCGCTGCGAATGTTGTTGTACACCTTGTTCAGCTGGTCGAGGTTCTCCGCGGAGAAGGTCTGACCGCCGGAGGCCTGGGCGATGCTCGCCAGCAGGTCCTTGTCTGGTGGCACGCGCTCGCGCTCGCCGTCCAGGTCGACGTACCCGTTCTCGGTGCCGTACGCGATCGTGTAGATCGGCACGTCCTCCTTCTTCGCCGCAGCCGCCGCCTGCGCCGGCGAGCGGCCGGCGGTGTTCTGGCCGTCAGAGAGCAGGACGATGGCTCCCGGCGCCGGTGACGAATCCGTCCCCTTCGGCGCGAGTTGCAGCGCGTTCAACGCCGTGTAGACCGACTCCCCCACCGCGGTCGAGTCGGCGAGCTTGAGGCTGTTGATCGCCTGCTGCGCCTGGACGCGGTCAGTGGTCGGCGGCAGCACGACGGCGGGGTTCCCGGAGAGGCTCACCACGGAGACGTTGTACTGCTGCGGCAGCGCCTTCACGAACGTGAGCGCCGCCTGTTTGGCCGCGTCCAGCCTTGTGGGAGGCACGTCCGTCGCGGCCATCGACTGCGAGGTGTCGATCACCACGATGATCGTCGCGCGCTCCCGCGGCACCATCTCGATGCCGTTGGGGCGGGCCCAGGCCAGGCTGAGGGCCACCAGAGCAGCCAGCGACAGCGCCACCGCCAGGTGCCGGCGCCACTGGGACTGCTTGGGCACCACCCGGGCGAGGATCGCCGTGTTGGTGAACCGCATGCCCGTCTTCTTCTTGCGCAGCACCAGGTAGACGTAGCCCACGATCAGCAGCGGCACGACGATCAGCACCCAGAGGCGCTCGGGTGCGAGGAAGGACGGCGGCCAGGTCACTTGCTCACCCCGGTCGGCGGCTGGTGCAGCATGCTGGCCGTCCGCCGGTAGGCGAGCACGAAGCGGGCGATGTCATGCACCCAGTCTCTGTCCGTGCGCAACTGGATGTGGGCTGCCCCCGCCCGGCGCAGCGCGATCCGGATCCGCTCCCGCTGAGCGGCGGTGGCCGCGTCCATGCGCTCGCGCGCGGCGTCGTCCGAGGTGTTCACATAGCGCTCGAAGTCGGTTTCAGGGTCGCGGATCAGCAGGTCGCCGACGTCGGCGAACTCCACCTCGTGCCGGTCGACCACCTCGACGGCCAGCACCTGGTTGCGGACGGCGAGCTGTCGCATCGGACGCTCCCACTCCGGTTCGACGTTGGGGTCGAGCTCGAAATCGCCCGGGGTGAGGAAGTCGGAGACCACCAGTCGCATGCCCCGACGGCGCTCGGTGCGGGCCATGCGCTGGATGCCGGCCGCCAGCGAGTACGGCCCGGTGGTGTGGTCGGAGACGATCGGCTCGGTGAGCATGCGCCGAAGCAGCCCGTAGAGGGCGGTGCGTCCGGACTGCGCGGGGTAGCGCTTGAGCTGGTCGGGACGCATCACCAGGCCGCCGAACCGGTCGCCCATCTTCTGGCTGAGGAAGCCGATGGTGGCGATCGCCGCGATGCCGAGATCGCGTTTGGTGACGCCCTCCGTCCCCCAGTTCATGGAGGGGGTGACGTCGAGCAGCGCCCAGATCTCCAGTTCGCGGTCGGCGATGGTGTCGCGGACGTGTGGGATCGTCGTCCGTGCGGTCACGGCCCAGTCGATCTTGCGGACGTCGTCCTGGCCCGGCACGTACACGCGGGCGTCGTTGGCCTCCGTCCCTGGGCCGGGCAGCAGGCCCTGGTGGTCGCCGTGCAGGAAGCCCTCCAGCCGGCGGACGATCGTCAGCTCCAGCCGCCGCAGTGCGGCCTCGGGGGCGAGCTTGTGCAGCGGGATCGTGGCGGAAGTGGGCTCGCGCAGCACCGACGCCACCGCACCGAGGTCCTCGGGCGGTGGTGCGAAACCGGGCTGCGCGGACACGGTCAGTTACGGGCTTCCGGGACGTAGCTGTGCTGGGTGTGCGCGGCCTGGCGCTGCTGGGTGTTCCACACGGGCGTGGGCGGCGGCACCATGGCGAGGATGCGCTCGATCACCTGGGCGGGCGTGATGTTGTCCGCGACGGCGTCGAAGCCCAGCACGAGGCGGTGACTCATCACGTCCCTGGCAACGGCCTGGACGTCGGTGGGCAGCACGTAGTCGCGTCCGTGGATCAGGGCGAGCGCGCGGGCGGCGGCGACCAGGCCCAGCGTGGCGCGGGGGCTGCAGCCGACCTGGATGACGGAAGTGAGGTCGGGCATGCCGAACTCCTCCGGCGTTCGGGTGGCCAGCACGAGCCGGACGATGTATTCGGCGACCAGGTTGTGCACGAAGACGTTCGACGCCTGCTCCTGCAGTTCCTTCACGACGTCGGGGTTCAGCACCGGGTTGGCGGTCGGTGGCCGCACGCTCATCCGGCGCAGGATCTCGAACTCCTCGTTGCCGCGCGGGTACGGCACGTCCACCTTCAGCAGGAAGCGGTCACGCTGCGCCTCGGGCAGCGGGTAGACGCCCTCGGACTCGATCGGGTTCTCGGTGGCGATCACGATGAAGGGCTGCGGCACCGGGTAGGTGGTGCCGCCGATCGACACCTGCTGCTCTGCCATCAGCTCGAGCATGGCCGACTGCACCTTGGCCGGCGCCCGGTTGATCTCGTCCGCGAGCACGAAGTTCACGAACACCGGGCCGAGCGCGATGTCGAACTTCTCCTGGCGCGCGGAGTAGATCCGGGTGCCGACGATGTCGGACGGGACCAGGTCGGGCGTGAACTGGATGCGCGCGAA